>NZ_JAMPPJ010000015.1:0-236788 GCF_028481025.1 Providencia sp. PROV150
CCCCTTTTTTCATATTTTTTTTCGTTCGCTCAGTTTTCCATCAAATTTAACTTAGATAGCTAGTTTTTCCAGCGTTTTGAACCCTTCTGCTTCGAGAACAGGCTGTAATCCTTTTGCGTTGTCATCCATTAATAAGCAATATGCGAAGTTTTCTTCCTCTGAATTGGCGATTTCTTCTTGATTATTAATGAGCCAAACGGTTCTTCTGGCGATTGCAGAACCTGAATCAATGAATCGAGTTCCATTTGGCAGCACTTTTTCGAGTTCTTCTATTAATAGAGGAAAATGCGTGCAACCCAAAATAACAGTATCGGGCGGCTCTGGCATTCGAATCCATGGCCTGACCGTTTGGGCGACTTCATCTAACGGTAAGGTTTCCCCATGTAACTTTCTTTCTGCAAGTTGAACTAGTTCCGCAGAACCGAGGGAAATCACTTTGCAGTCTGTAGCAAAACGTTCGATCAGCTCTTTGGTGTATTCGCGGTTTACAGTGCCTTTCGTCGCCAATAAACCAACCACGCCATTACGCGTTAACTTGGTTGCGGGTTTAATGGCTGGAACAACCCCAACAACTGGGAACGTAAAATGTGCTCTCAAATTAGGGAGGCTGACCGTACTTGCGGTATTGCACGCAATAATCGCAATGGTTAAAGGATGCTTTGCAGCAATTGCATTTACGATTTGATAGACCCTATCAATAATAAACTCTTCACTTTTTTCACCATAAGGGAAGGCTTCATTGTCGAATGCATAGATATAGTGAGCATTCGGGATCATTTTTTTGACTTCACGATAGACAGATAACCCGCCCACTCCAGAGTCAAACACTAGAATGGTCGGGCGAACAGATAGGTTGTTATCAGAAGTTGTAGCTTCCTGTAAGGAAATATTCTCTTCCAGCGGTGCGATAACCATACGCGGTCTCATAGTCTTTATCGAACATATTAGCTATTTTACCACGAATTGTGAGATGTGAAGTGATTGGATATGCAGCGGTGAGATCCCAGATGCTAACGCCGCCGAGTTTTATTCGCTTAGAAGGCCATTGGCTATAGTCATTATCATAGCGGGAGCCTATATATTGGTAGGTTAGCCCCATGTCTACTTTATCAATAGCCCAATCTAGCTGATATTTAACTTGCTGCTTAGCCCGTCGCTCAAGAGCCTTATCCGTCTTTTTGTTACGAGGGTCAACATATTGATAAGTAACTTGGTGATGAAGGATACCTGTTTCGAACTCACCAACCCATTCAATTCCCTTAATTTCAGCTTCACCAATATTCTCATAAGAACTAATTGGGTTACCTGCTTTATATGCAATCAGGTTATCAATATCATTGTGGTATGCATTGACCTGCCAAAATAGTGGTCCCGTTGTTCCTTCAACACCAACCTCCCACTGTTTACTTTCTTCAGGTTTCAAGCTCGGATTACCTAGCGTTGTTCCATATACCGATGAAGAATATGCATATAATTGGGTTAGATTAGGTGCTTTATAAGCAGTTGCATATGAACCAACAAGTTTGTAACCTTCATAAAACTCCCAACTAAGGCCTGATTGCCATGTTGTGTGCCAATTAAATTCAGAGTGATGGTCAGAACGTATAGCCGCTTCTGCTGTTACAGAATCAATAATTGCATATTGCCCTGTGAGGTATATCCCTGTGTTATTTAACGTCTGTTTTTCATTGATCATCGCGTAGCTGCTAGGCTCAATACTTTGGCGTTGATAATCAATCCCCGCACTAATATTACCTTTATCTAATAGGTAACTATTACCCCATTGAATATTGTACTGCTTGGACTCATCAAGATTTGCAGATTCACTATATTGCCCTTTTCTAGGATCAAAATTGTAATCTTTTGAATAACCATAGCTTCCCATCAATGATGATGAATATTTCCCTTGATGATATTTCAAACCTGTTTCATAAGTTCGGCTATAGAGTTTACGTGTATCAACACTAACTCCCGCATATTCTGATACGTCATAACTCGTACGATTGTCATAACCATATACTCTTGCGTACGCTAAGATTTCTGAAGAAAATTGATGTTCAACACCTAACCACAATGACTTACTCAAAAATCCATCTTTATCATACTGTCTCGGGCTAACTTCTTTTGGCGCCAAATCAAACCCTTTTGTATAAGTATAAGCACCCGCTGCCGTTACCGTTGTATTCTCACCAATTTTTTGCTGAGTCGAACCGTTATAGTTTTGATAACTGTGTGAGCCAATACCTGCATTTAAAGTAGTGCCATCGTTATCACGACGAGTAATAATATTCACCACACCACCAACAGCATCAGAACCATAAACCGCTGAGCGTGCTCCGCGAATATACTCAATGCGCTGTACCAGAGAAATTGGGATTTGGCTCATATCAGATGAACCTGAAATGCCCGCCTGATTCAAACGGATACCATCAATTAACACTAAAACGTGACGTGACTCTGTGCCACGTATAAATAAGGAGCTTTGTTGCCCCATTCCGCCACTTTGAGAAATATCTACTCCCGGCAAGCGTCTTAATACATCGATTACGGTATTGGATTGCCAATGGTCGATATCTTCACGAGTGACCACCGTCACTGGCGCTAATATAGAAGAAATAGGTTGTTCGAAACGATTAGCTGACACAACCAGTTGGTCAGTTTTGTCATTTGCACTTGCCAAAGAAGAAGTAGCGCACAGTACTGCCAGCGCAGCGGCCGATAGCGGCAGCGACTTTTTATTATTCATTATGGTTACACTCGGAAAATCAATTTAATTAACATTCCGCGAGGTTGAATATAAGATCCGCGCGAATATTCAACGAAGCGATTGGATGCGTGGCAGGTATCGGACTTTTACCGTTGCGCGTCAGTCTTGGATTCACACCAAATTCCCTAAACCACAGTCTATTATCGTAAGTTGAATAGTAGTGAGTGTCTACGGATGGATAATGAAAACTGGACATCTTCGCCGCATTCCCTACAATTTCGCTCCTGATACGAATTTATTACTGCTTTATGGAGCCAAACATGCCAAACACCTTGCATACTGAAGACTACGAACAACAACTCGTAGAAAAAACGGATCGTTTAAAGGCGATGATGGCTCCTTTTAACGCCCCTGAACCTGAAATATTTTCATCTCCAACATCCCATTATCGGATGCGTGCTGAATTTCGTATTTGGCATGAAGGTGATGACCTGTTTCATATTATGTTCAATAAAGAAACGAAAGAGCGTATTCGTATTGACCAGTTTCCTGTTGCCAGCCAATTGATCAATGACATGATGGCGGCGTTATTGCCGTTAATTAAGCAAAATGAATTACTGCGTCATAAATTATTTCAAATTGACTATTTATCAACACTAAGTAATAAGCTGATTGTTTCGCTGCTTTACCATAAAAAATTAGGTGAAGAATGGATGGCAGAAGCAAAAGCGTTAAAAGCCGCTTTAGTTGAACAAGGCTTTGATGTGCAATTGATTGGCCGAGCGTCAAAAACAAAAATCATGTTAGATAATGATTATGTCGATGAAGTCTTACCTGTTATGGGTAAAAATATGGTTTATCGCCAAGTTGAAAATAGCTTCACGCAACCTAATGCACAGGTCAATATCAAAATGTTGGAGTGGGCAATTGAGTCAACGCAGAATTCGACGGGTGATTTATTGGAACTGTACTGCGGAAATGGAAATTTCTCTTTAGCATTAGCGCAAAACTTCGAACGCGTATTAGCGACTGAAATTGCAAAGCCCTCAGTGGCCGCTGCTCAATATAATATCGAAGCCAATAATATTGAAAATGTACAAATTATTCGTATGTCCGCAGAGGATTTTACCCAAGCCATGCAAGGTGCCCGTGAATTTAGGCGCTTGGAAGGTATTTCTTTAGCCGATTACCAATGCAATACTATATTCGTTGACCCGCCTCGCAGTGGTTTAGATGCAGAAACAGTGAAACTAGTTCAGGGTTATGAGCATATCCTATATATTTCATGTAACCCAGAAACGCTATGCGATAACTTAGCTGAGCTGACTAAAACCCATAAAATAGAGAAATTAGCCTTATTCGACCAGTTCCCTTATACCCACCATATGGAAAGTGGGGTATTACTGAGCCGCTATTAATTTACTAAAAAACAAAAACGCCGCAGTGATGTGAACTGCGGCGCCTTACTATTAGAAAAGTCGTATAAACTTAATTTTCAACTTCTTGTTCAAGTGCTAGCTCCGCTTTTTCTTTCTTACGTGCTTTCCAGCTTGAATACATCCACAATGCGATAATGACAATAAAGGTTGCGGGAATAAAATTAGAGCCTATTTCAGGATTTTGCACACGTAAAATCGCGGCATAGCCAAAAAGCCCAATAAAAAAACTACCGGCAACAAATTTTGGCAGCCCCATAGGCATCGCTTGATGCAAATAGCGCTGATGTAAACAATACACTGCCAATATCAGGGTTAAAATTGGGAAAAATGAAAAATCGACCAGCGAGTTAAACAGCGTTGAAAAGGTTCCATGGGTTGCAAGGCCAATCACAAAGGCTAGCAATAATGTGCTTCTTTCATAACTTTTTTGATCCGTCATTGATTCTCCTTATTATTTAGTCAGGTCTGGGTCAGTTTGATTTTGTTTTTCCTGTTCCCGGCGGTACCAGTAATAGGCGCCTTTCGCTATCATTCTTAACTGTAATACCAGCCGTTCTTCGAGATTTCTGCGTTTTTCTTCATCGATATCTAGCGCCTCTGCACCTGCGCTAAAGACAATCGTTACCATGGCCTCTGCTTGCATTTCAGTAAAATGGCGAGGCATACGGCTTTCAAGTTCAAGATAATCGGCCAATTCCGCAATAAAATGCTGAATTTCCCGAGCGACTGCCGCACGAAACTCAGCAGATGTTCCTGAACGCTCCCGCAATAATAACCTAAAGGCGTTAGGGTTATTACCAATAAACTCCATAAAAGTTGAGACTGATGTACGGATCACACTCCCGCCTTTTGCAATACGCTGCCTTGCTTGGCGCATTAGCTGGCGTAACATCAAGCCGCTTTCGTCGACCATCGTCAGCCCGAGTTCATCAACATCCTTGAAATGACGGTAAAATGAAGTCGGTGCAATCCCAGCTTCACGCGCAACTTCTCGCAAACTAAGGCTAGTAAAACTCCGTTCAGCGCTTAATTGGCTAAATGCGGCTTCGACGAGTGAACGCCGAGTTTTTTCTTTTTGTTTTGCTCTAACGCCAATTGTGTTACTCACGGTGATCCTAGTTTCTTATCATGAAAGGTAAATGTAATAAGCCTTACTCTTCGCCTAGCATACCTGAAAATAGTTAAACTGTTTTGGAGAAAAAGCGACTATCACTACAATTTACTCATTTTCAGAATTTAACTTAGCCTTTTTCAATTAGTTTTTTAACACTGATATACTACCAACCTTTTATTAAACAATACGTCAGCAAATCCTTGGGAGCATGCATAAATATGTGACTAGGGTAAGCGAGTGTAGCCAATGCTGTATCAATTTGAAAAACGACGAGGAAATTAGGTGAAATAACCAACTAATGATAACATCTTGTTGTCATTTTGTTTTAGAGCAGGTCTTACCTCATGCAACTTACCCATTTTGATGCAATAGTCATTGGTTCCGGTCCTGGTGGTGAAGGCGCCGCCATGGGGCTAGTGAAACAAGGAAAAAACGTTGCTGTTATAGAACGTTATAATAATGTCGGCGGAGGCTGTACCCACTGGGGAACCATTCCCTCAAAAGCCCTCCGTCATGCTGTTAGCCGTATTATCGAATTCAACCAAAACCCTCTTTATAGTGATAACTCCCGTAGCTTAAGCTCCTCTTTCTCTGAAATTCTTCGTCATGCTGAAACGGTAATTAGCCAACAAACACGCATGCGCCAAGGTTTTTATGAGCGTAATGGTTGCCAAATGTTTTCGGGTGAAGCCACCTTTATCGATGAGCAACATATCAGTGTCCGTTACGCAGATGGTAGTTGTGACGTTTTAAGTGCGGATAAAATCGTGATTGCCACAGGTTCTCGTCCATACTGTCCTTCCGATGTTGATTTCAATCATTCTCGAATTTATAACAGTGATACGATCCTCAACCTAACTCACGAACCTCGCCATGTCATTATTTATGGTGCTGGTGTTATCGGCTGTGAATATGCATCTATTTTCCGTGGATTAGGGGTTAAAGTTGATTTAATCAATACCCGCGATCATCTATTGGCCTTTCTTGACCAAGAAATGTCAGATGCCTTGTCGTATCATTTTTGGAATAGTGGCGTTGTTATTCGCCATAATGAAGAATATGAAAAAATCGAAGGGGTCGAAGACGGTGTTATTGTTCACCTAAAGTCGGGTAAAAAAGTCAAAGCAGACTGTTTACTGTATGCGAATGGTAGAACGGGTAACACGGATAGCTTAGGTCTCGCTAATGTCGGGATTGAGGCTGATGGCCGCGGTTTAGTTAAAGTCAATAAAGCATATCGCACCACTAATGAACATATCTATGCTGTTGGTGATGTCATCGGCTACCCAAGCTTAGCCTCTGCGGCCTACGACCAAGGACGAATTGCGGCCCGAGCCATTGGTGGTAGTTTAGGTGATGCTCATTTAGTAGAAGATATTCCAACAGGGATTTATACCATTCCTGAAATTAGTTCAGTTGGTAAAACAGAGCAAGAATTGACCGCAATGAAAGTGCCTTATGAAGTCGGTCGGGCACAATTTAAACATTTAGCACGTGCACAAATCGCAGGTATGAATGTCGGTAGTTTGAAAATATTATTCCATAGAGAAACATTACAGATACTAGGCATTCACTGTTTTGGTGAAAGAGCGGCTGAAATTATCCATATCGGCCAAGCTATCATGGAACAAAAAGGTGAAGGTAATACTATAGAATATTTCGTGAATACAACCTTCAATTACCCAACAATGGCGGAAGCTTTCCGTGTTGCGGCTTTAAATGGTTTAAATCGACTATTTTAATTATTTTGTGATTTATGGTTGCCAATAACCTGGCAACCATCATCAACTAAAAAATAATATTGGCGGCTTAACCTTAAACTCTATTTTTATAATAGTTATCCATTGAGTTATAGATGGTCTCAGCTAATTGTTCATAGCGCCCACGTAACGGTGAACCCGGGCGATAAACTAATACAATTGTACGTTTCGGCTCAGGCTCAATACAATTTAAATAACATACCCCATCACGACAAACTTCATTTGGTACCGATAAATCAGGTAAAAGTGTAATTCCACTCCCTGCAGCCACCATATTTCTTAACGTTTCTAAGCTCGTTGCCCTGAAGTGTGTGTCTTCTTTCGCGCCCGCTTGGAAGCAGAAGCCCATCGCTTGGTCACGTAAACAGTGGCCATCTTCTAACATTAATAGCTTTTCACCTGACAACTCACTCATTTCAATCGTATCACGATCATGCCATGGGTGACTCTCATAAATAGCCAGTTTCATCGGTTCTTCGAATAACGGAACAACGATAAAAGGTTCCGTTTCTTTAACTTCCGCTAAAATAGCGCAATCTAATTTACCGCTGTCTAACTGAGCCAATAATTGCTGAGTTTGCGCTTCATGCAAATAGATTTCTAATTTCGGATGAGCTTGGTGCAATTGCGGAATAATATGAGGTAATAGATATGGCGCAACCGTTGGGATTAAACCAATATGTAATGGGCCCGACATGCTTTCCCCTTGGAGGGCGGCCATTTCTTGTAATACTTTAATTTCACGCAAAATAGTACGGGCTTGTTCAACCAATAATAAACCTTGTTGAGTGAAAAGAACTTTGCGGCTGGTTCTTTCTAACAACATAACGCCAAGTTCTTCTTCTAATTTACGAATTTGGCCACTAAGAGTAGGTTGGCTAACATGACAAGAATCCGCGGCACGTCTAAAGTGTTTATGTTCGGCGAGTGCGACAAGGTACTCTAAATCTCGAATATTCATATTTCTTTTCCTTTCGTGAATTCTCTGTCAAACCAAAGATAGATAATACCAATCACTATATCGATATTGTTTTGTTTTATCTATTGATAAATTGAAAAATAGGGAGAAAACCTCATTTTCTGTACAAAACCCGCAATAAAATGAAACAAAATGTAATATTTAGAAACAAAATGTGTCATTATTTACTCTCCTGTTATTTACAAAGAAAACACAACACCAGAAAAACATTAAGTTTTACTTATCATACTTAAAGCGGTATTAAATATCAGTGTAAACTCTGCTTAAGATCGATATTAAAGTAAAAATCCAATTGACCAACCTCAAAAACTTTCAAGCTAGTACATGGATACGAGCTTAAAAAAAAGAAGAAGTAATTTTTTTAAATTTGCATTAATTTATTATTTTAGTTTTATAATTTCATGAGTGAAAATAACGTCATGTATAAAGTCCTTTAAAATCTTACACATAATTACACACATTTTTATTGTGGATAAACTCAAAATAACACCCTATATTTATTATAAGAAAAGAAAAGCATAGAACAGCATCAATTCAAATTAATAGTTTTATATAGTCACCTAACTTCTGCAATATCCTCATCAATGATGATAATACGGAGGGCTAAATACTATGAACACTATTATCAGCTTTACCTTCCCCATAAATGATCTAAATAGCAAACAAAGTTATTACAGAAAACCACAAGCATGCCGATATAAGATATGCATGTATATGATGAGCAGTGATACAAGCATAAGTTTGAAAACTGCACATACCAATAAAAATCCTCTAGGGGGTATAACAACATAAATAGGTAATTCAAAATACTGATGAATACCAATATGAATGAGGTTATAAAAATGAAGAGTAAAAGCATCAAATACCAATTCAAGTATCGAAAACATAATTTAGAGCAATACTGAAACGTTTTCATTAATAATAAGGTGGTATTAACCAATATTATTTTGGAAAAAAAGAACATCACTCTCCAAAGGTTTAAAAAAGAAATCACAATGCCTTATTTCTGAAACATTTTGTCATATTCATTTTCACTTTCAATTAAACTTTGTAAATTTGTATTTAAAAACAAATTAAAAATCTCAATATAACAGCCATTTTTTATATCTAAAAATGAATATATTCAAGGCGGCTTTAAAAAACGCCACAATAGATTAAACCACCCGAAAGGGGGGTTTTTATGCAAACACAGAACATTAAACACTAACAAACCAAATTTAACGGAATATTGTAAATATAAATCATTAAAAAATGACCCTAGAGATATATTAAAGCAGGTCATTTAGAATTATATTTTAATACATTTTTAGCTTTTAGATTTACACCTTTTTAGAGTTTTTCATTTTATAATTCTTCCCATAGCAAGATATATGAAAACTTAAACAAACCGAATTACAGAAATTTGAAATTAGGAGCAAACATTATGACTATTAAAAAAATCACTTCAGTATTAACTTTAACTTTCGCTTTAGCTGCAACATCATTCTTTACTACGAATGTACAAGCTGAAGGAAATCAAACAACCATTACTTTTAAAGCTATGATTGTTTCTCCACCATGTACCTATGACATTAATCAAAACAACACAACTTTGAATTGTTTTAATAATGAAAAAAACAAAATGGAATCTAGCCCAATTAACTTTTCCAAAGAGAAAAAATCACCAGAATGGAAAGAATTAAATGGAAGCACGAGTATTTACCAATTCAATTGGACTAATAAAGAAAAAGGATATGCATTATTATCCGTGCAACACGCTTAATTAGAAAATAACCCAACTTTAAAAACAAATTACATAAACAACTGATTTAAAACGAATTAAGTTGTAGGGCTCTATTATGCAAAAATCAATAACAGAAAGAGTATTTAATCGTTCATCAACAGCTTTAATATTAGTTTTAGTATTCAGTACATTCAATACCTATGCGAACCAAAGCCAAGAATCAGGCACTATTAGCTTCAATGGCGCAGTGGTTCACCCAACTTGTACGAATGCTGTCTCTGATACACATATTAAATTGAGTTGCTTGAATAATACTGAGTCTACAATGACAAATATTGGGCTAAATAATATTACTCAAGAAAAAGATTGGAACGTTATTAATGATGGTCGAAATGAATACTCATACAATTGGATCAATGAGGAGAAGCAATTAAGAATGTTAACCATTAAATATATTTAAAAACAAACGCGTTATGGGAATTGGGGTAGTCATGCTACCCCCCATTTTTATCTTCTATAACCGATCACAGCTCTAATCGTTTTTTTGCTTCTACAATAGCATTTGCCACTTGTTTCTGAGATACCCCGCCTTTTGCTAACCGCTTATCTAAACAAGATTGTAGTGATAAAACTTCATAGACATCCAACTGAATAGTGCTACTGAATTTTTGCAAATCACTTAAAGCCATTTCCTCTAAAGCTTTACCTTGCCCAATTGCGGCAACAACGGCCTCACCCACAATATGATGCGCTTCACGGAATGGAACACCTTTAGCAACCAGATAATCAGCGAGTTCAGTTGCATTCGCATAACCTTGCTTCGCAGCATCTTCACAACGACTACGGCGAATTTGAATACCATCAAGAACCAACGCAGCCATGTGCATGCAATCTAACCAAGTATCTAATGCATCAAATAGCCCTTCTTTGTCTTCTTGCATATCTTTGTTGTAAGCAAGAGGGAGCCCTTTTAGAGTCATCATCATACCTGTCAATGCACCTTGGACACGCCCACATTTTCCACGGATCAATTCCAATGCATCAGGGTTTTTCTTTTGCGGCATGAGTGATGAACCTGATGTCACTTTGTCTGATAGCTCAACAAAGCCAGCTTCTCCACTATTAAAGAAAATTAAATCTTCAGCAAAGCGGGATAAATGAACCATACCGATACTTGCGTTCGATAATAATTCAAGAACGTGATCTCTGTCTGATACCGTATCCAAGCTATTACGCGTTGCAGAAGCAAAACCTAACCAAGAGGCAAGCTGCTCACGGTCGATATCATAAGCCGTTCCTGCTAATGCCCCACACCCTAATGGGCTAACATCTAAACGTTTTAAGGTATCTTTTAAACGACTTTCGTCACGCGCTAGCATTTCGCTATAGGCTAAACACCAGTGGGCAAATGTCACCGGTTGGGCACGTTGTAAATGGGTATAACCTGGCATTACTGCATCTTGGTTATTTTCTGCGGTGATGACCAACGCTTTTTGTAATTCGGTTACCGCTTCAAGCAACAATGCGACTTGGTCTTTACACCACAGTTTTAAATCTGTTGCCACTTGGTCATTACGGCTACGACCGGTATGTAATTTTTTACCTAAATCACCAACTTTATCAATCAGCTTACCTTCAACCCAGCTATGAATATCTTCTGCGTCACTTTGCAGGATAATTTCAGGGTTATCTTGCACTTCTTTCAGTAAGGAGTTTAGCGCTTGTTCTAAAGTTTGTTGTTCGCTATCAGACAATACACCAACTGTTACTAGTGATTTTGACCATGCGACTGAGCCGATAATATCTTGTTGCGCCAGGCGATAATCGAAACGCAATGAATCATTAAACTGTTTGAACCGTTGATCCGCTTGCTGACTAAAACGTCCACCCCAAAGTGCCATAACTAATCCCTACCTGATTGATAAAATAAGTTTTTAACCCCAACAGCAGTCTTGGCTGTCGGGGGACTACTATTTGATTTACTTCGCTTTGTTTTGTTCTTTCAGCGCACGGATACGTGAAGACAGCGAGTAAAGACGAATAAACCCACCTGCATGACTGTGGTCATAAACTTCATCTTCACCAAATGTGGCAAATTCCTCAGAATACAAGCTCTTATCCGCTTTTTTCTGAATCGCAGTCACTTGCCCTTTATATAATTTCAGAACAACTTCCCCTGTCACATCTTGTGCTAATGATTCAGCAGCCGCTTGCAGCGAGTGACGTAGTGGTGCGAACCAACGGCCATCATAAACTACATATGACATTTCTAAGCCGAGTTGCTCACGCCATTTGTAGCTGTCACGGTCAAGAACCAGTTGTTCAATACCACGTAATGCCGCCATCATAATGGTGCCTCCCGGGGTTTCATAGCAACCACGAGATTTCATACCCACTAAACGGTTTTCAACGATATCAATACGGCCCACTCCATGTTTTGCACCTAAAGTATTTAATGCTTCTAAACAGCCAAGTGGAGACAATGCTTGACCATTTACCGAAACGACTTCACCGTGTTTGACACCAACGGTAACTAATCCAGCTTCATCTGGTGCATCTTGCGGATCGACAGTCCATACCCAACAATCTTGGTTTGCAGCATTCCATGTGCTTTCTAAAACACCACCTTCCGTAGAAATGTGCCATGCGTTTTCATCACGGCTGTAGATTTTTTCAAGGCTAGCTGTTGTTGGAATATTACGCTCTTTCAGATAATCGAGCAGCGCTTCACGGGAACGTAAGTCCCACTCACGCCATGGTGCAACCACTTGTAACTGTGGTGCTAATGCCGTATAGGTGCTTTCGAAACGCACTTGGTCATTACCTTTACCTGTTGCGCCATGGGCAACAGCATCTGCACCCACTTTTAAGGCAATTTCAACTTGCGCTTTAGCAATGATTGGACGAGCCATTGACGTACCTAATAAATAGCTACCTTCATATAGCGCCCCCGTTTTCAATACAGGGTAAATATATTCTTTGATGAACTCTTCACGTAAATCGACGACATAGCACTCGGATGCACCTGATTGTAGAGCTTTTTTCTCTACGCCTACTAAATCTTCACGGTCTTGCCCCACATCCGCAACGAAGGCCACGACTTCGCAATCGTCATAGTTTTCTTTTAGCCATGGAATAATTGCTGATGTATCCAGGCCACCTGAATATGCTAATACAATCTTTTTAATGCCCTTTTTCATAACGTACCTATCCGCTCAATTAATATAGTTATTCCATGGCTCATTTATGATGCCAAGATCCGTGTTCCGATTGCTGTTCCATTAAACAGCTCGGGAAGTTGTTCTGCATGACGCCAACTTGCGATATCAACAGAGCGTTGTAAAGCTGCCGCAGCGTCTAACGCCGCATTGACCTTTACAATCATTCCATCGGTAATAATTCCCTGTTCAATGAGCTTTTGCGCTTTTTGCGTCGTCATTTCATCAATTTTTTGGCCTTTACCATCCAAAATACCGCTCACATCAGACAGTAAAACCAAATCTGCGTTTAAGACTTGGGCGATAGCGGTTGCAGCTTGGTCCGCATTTACATTCATCAACTCACCTTCTGGTGTGATACCTATAGAGCTGATAATGGGTAAATAGCCTGCACCCAACAATAATTTCAATAATTTCGCATCGCCAGGTTTGGCATCACCGACATGACCTAATTCTTCGTTTAATTGAGTCACTGTGGCACTTTGCCCATCACCGAGAGAAAGCCCTACGGCTGGAAGTTGATACTTCGTTGCCCATGCCAGTAATGTTTTATTCGCCGTACCCGCTAATGCCCCTGTAATGATATCGATTTGGTCTGCTGGCGTGACTCGTAACCCTTGCTTTTTAACGACAGGTAATTGCAGTTTTTGCATCAATTCATCAACTAAACAGCCACCGCCATGTACAATCACCAACTCACGTTGATGTGCTTGCCGATAGGTTTGAATCGCTGTAAATAATTTTTCAAGTGCCTCGACGCTATCAAGTAACACTCCGCCCAATTTAATCACTAAGGGTTGCATGGGGTTAATCCTTCTTAAAATAAAGACTGAGTTTCAGCAAAACCAAAACGAATATTCATGCACTGAACGGCTTGTGCTGCCGCACCTTTAAGTAGGTTATCTTCTGTACCCACTAAAATCAGGTGTTCACCTTTCAATACATAGCCAATATCACAAAACGGCGTACCAACTACCGATTTCAATGCAGGAACGCCTTTTTCATATAACCGCACTAACGGTTTATTTTGATAAGCATCTTTAAACGTTTGTGTGATTTTTTCTGCCGAAACACCCGCTTTTACTTTGCACGTAATCGTTGCAAGGATGCCTCGAGAGAAATTGCCTAAATGTGGTGTAAAAATAACCTCTCTTCCCAAGTGAGTCGCAATTTCTGGCTGATGGCGATGAGTAAAGATGCCATAAGGTTGCAAACTCACTTCACAAAAGCTGTTGGTCATCGAGGCTTTACGGCCTGCTCCAGAGACTCCGCTGGTGGCATTAATCACTGGCCACATAGCTTCATCTAGCAAATTGCCTTCAATCAATGGTTTAAGTGCTAATTGGGAAACCGTTGGGTAACACCCTGGTACTGCGATCAGTTGCGCTTGACAAATTTTATCGGCCTGCCATTCTGCTAAACCGTAAACTGCTTGCATTAGCCATTCAGTATTTGTATGTTCAAAGCCATAGTATTGCGTATAGAACGCAGGATCTTGAACACGATAAGCACCCGATAAGTCGAACACAACGCAGCCCGCTTCAAGAAACTGAGGGGCTATGTCGTGGCTTACTTCATGTGCAGTGGCAAGAAAAACAACATCAATACCTTCCGCTGCTTCTGCGACATCGGTTAATGGCAGAACGGGAAGGTCTATGATGCCTTTATACTGAGGATGTAAATCAGAAAAACGTTTATTTGCATCCGCACTTTGCTTCGATACCATCAATCCTTGAAGATTAACTTCAGGATGGCGTTGCAAATAACCGGCTAATTCTGCTCCAGTATAGCCACTGGCCCCGATAATGAGTGTGTTCAACATATGCTTTCTACCTTGTACTCGTGACCCAAACAGTTTAATGTGTATTTTTATTCAAATAAAGTGCATGAATATTGATACTATTATGGATAAAGGCTGTCAACAGTGAATATTAAATTACCTGCATTTATTGAGATTTATCGTCAATTAATTGCGACTCCGTCGATTAGTGCGACTGATTCTCATTTGGACCAGAGCAATAAAGCCCTGGTGGAACTTCTCGGTGGGTGGCTGGAGACGTTAGGTTTTTCGGTCAACATTCAACCTGTGCCGGAAACGCGAGATAAATATAATTTGCTTGCATCTATTGGTGAAGGAAATGGTGGGCTGATGCTATGCGGCCATACCGATACCGTGCCCTTTGATGATGGACGTTGGAGTAAAAACCCGTTTGAGCTAACAGAGCATGACGGCAAGTTATATGGGCTCGGAACCGCAGATATGAAAGGCTTTTTTGCTTTTATTGTTGATGCGTTACGCGATATGGATTTAACTCTGCTCAAACGCCCACTGCATATATTGGCCACTGCGGATGAAGAAACATCGATGGCTGGCGCACGTTATTTTGCAGCCAGTACAGCGCTAAGACCGGATTTTGCGATTATTGGAGAACCAACTTCGTTACAACCGATTCGTGCGCACAAAGGACATTTATCAAATGCTATCCGCATTACTGGGCAATCGGGGCATTCTAGTGACCCAGAACGTGGGGTCAATGCCATTGAATTAATGCATGAGTCTATTTCCCATTTAATGGACTTACGAAATACGTTAAAAGAACGATTTAACAACCCTGCATTTGTCATTCCCTACCCGACGATGAACTTTGGTCATATTCATGGCGGTGATGCAGCCAACCGAATTTGTGGTTGTTGTGAATTACACATGGACATTCGCCCACTCCCCGGCCTGACTTTGCAGGACTTAGATGAACTACTCAATGAAGCTCTTGAGCCTGTTAGTGCCCGTTGGCCAGGTCGCTTGGCGATTGAGCCCATGCATCCGCCGATCCCTGGCTATGAATGCCCAACGGACCACAAGATGGTGGCAGTAATTGAACAGTTGTTGGGGCAAAAAGCGGATACCGTGAATTACTGTACTGAAGCGCCGTTTATCCAAGAGCTCTGCCCGACGTTGGTTCTTGGCCCTGGTTCTATTGAGCAAGCACATCAGCCTGATGAATTTATCGATATGCGCTTTATTGAACCTACTCGCCAATTAATTAGCCAAATGGTTGAGCACTTCTGTTTCACTGAGTAAATCTGACTAGCCATCGATTTAAGCGCGACACTGAACAGGGTCGCGTTTTTTATCATGAATTATTTTCCTGTTGCCTTTGAAAAAACCTCAGCGTCATAATTTAATTTAAGTATTGACTATTGGTACCGATCTGGTAATTTCTATTTGGACGTCTAAACGTATAGACGCACAAATGGATATAATAACGTACAAAAAATAGTTAGTTTGCAAATTGCGAGGTTACAGGGTATGAGTTTTTTTCACGCAAATCAGCGCGAAGCGCTAAATCAAAACTTAGCTGAGTTAGATGGCCAAATTAATGTTTCATTTGAGTTTTTCCCACCTCGCAGTGAAGAGATGGAGCAGACACTATGGAAATCTATTGATAGGCTCAAAAACCTGAAACCTCAATTTGTCTCTGTGACTTATGGTGCGAATTCCGGCGAACGCGACAGAACGCACAGCATCATCAAAGATATTAAAGATAAAACGGGCTTAATTGCAGCCCCTCACCTAACGTGTATTGATGCAAGCCCTGAAGAACTGAAAGCCATTGCTCGTGACTATTGGAATAATGGTATTCGCCATATTGTTGCATTGCGTGGTGATTTACCTGACAACAGCCGTAAACCAGATATGTATGCTGTTGATCTAGTCGAGCTGTTAAAAAGTGAAGCGGATTTTGATATTTCTGTTGCGGCCTACCCTGAAGTTCACCCTGAAGCCAAAAGCGCTCAAGCCGATTTAATTAGTTTAAAAAAGAAGATTGATGCGGGAGCTAACCGTGCAATCACTCAGTTTTTCTTTGATGTTGAGAGCTATTTACGTTTTCGTGACCGCTGCGTCGCGACAGGTATTGATGTGGAAATCGTGCCGGGGATTTTACCCGTCTCTAACTTTCGTCAACTCGAGCGCTTTGCCAAACTGACTAACGTACGCATTCCTGCATGGATGAGTAAAATGTACGAAGGGTTAGATGACGACCCTGAGAGCCGTAACCTTGTCGGCGCATCAATCGCCATGGATATGGTCAAAATTCTTAGCCGTGAAGGCGTGAAAGATTTTCATTTTTACACGTTGAACCGCTCTGAGCTCACCTATGCTATCTGCCATACTTTGGGAGTTAGGCCTTAATTTAGTCGGATGAGGCGAATATTTTGTCTCATCCCTTTGCTATTTTCTTCTATTCTTATAAATATCTTCTATTTTCCCAGAAAAAAATATCAAATAGCTAGAACTAGTTATTTCTTGTTTAAAAAAGAACCAGTGTCTTTAAGGTAAATATATTAACGTGATATCTAAACTGATTAGATTCGCGAACTACTTTTCCACAATATAACTCATGCTATTATTTTCTTTATATTCAAATTCATTTTGCCACAATAATTATATTTAACGGTTAACGGTATAAATTAACTTTAGACATTATGAAAATCAGGGTTTAAATAAAAGTTACATAACTTAACATTATTGAAATATTAGTTTTTTATGAACATTCATTTATTTCCACTACATTTTTCGCCCATATAAAATCAAATAAAAACAACTAAAAAGCTAAATACATAGAAATAAAAACCATAAAAATGTAATAATTTAGTTAAATTGAGTGGTTTTTAGCATCATTTTATGAACACAATCAGCTCTTGGGAAAAATTATCTATAACCAAAATAACCATAAACCATCATTCACTCTACTGTTACTTTCTAATTATGACGGTTTTCATTAAATTATCTTTTTTATTTGAACACTTTTGAATTTTTCAAAAGACGGCGTATATTTAATATTGAGCTCAAGATTAATAGTATTTAATTACCACATGGTCATTGAGGAATTAAAACATGAGTAATAATGCATTAAATTCAAAACACAGTGGAATGGATGATGTCTACGCATCATTAGAATTATCCAAATCATTACCAAAAACCAAGTTTCCATTGAAAGAACAAGCACCACGTAATGTATTTAGTGCAGTACGCGATGAATTAATGCTAGATGGGAATTCACGCCAAAACTTAGCAACATTTTGCCAGACATGGGTGGATGATGAAATTCGTGATTTGATGGATTTGTCTATCGACAAAAACATGATAGATAAAGACGAATATCCACAAACAGCAGAAATTGAAAACCGCTGCGTACATATGTTAGCGGACTTATGGAATTCACCGGATGCAGAAAATACCCTTGGTTGCTCAACCATCGGGTCCTCAGAGGCTGCAATGCTTGGTGGGCTAGCGCTAAAATGGCAATGGCGCAAAAAACAAGCCGCTAAAGGAAAACCGACCGATAAACCTAATTTAATTTGTGGCCCAGTTCAAATCTGTTGGCACAAATTTGCTCGTTATTTCGATGTTGAACTCCGAGAGATCCCTCTTGAAGGTGACCGCCTCATCATGACACCGGAAGAGGTGCTCAAACGTGTCGATGAAAATACTATTGGTGTCGTACCAACCCTTGGGGTGACATTTACCTGCCAATATGAGCCCGTAAAAGCTGTACACGATGCGCTCGATAAACTGCAAAAAGAAACTGGACTGGATATTCCTATCCATGTGGATGGTGCTAGTGGCGGCTTCTTAGCTCCATTTTGTGCACCAGATTTAGAATGGGATTTCCGCTTACCACGTGTAAAATCCATTAATGCATCAGGCCATAAATTTGGTTTGGCGCCATTAGGCGCTGGCTGGGTTATTTGGCGTGAAGCCAAAGACCTTCCAGAAGAATTGATTTTTAATGTGAATTATTTAGGCGGTAATATGCCAACATTCGCACTGAATTTCTCTCGCCCTGGCGGTCAAATCATTGCTCAATATTATAATTTCTTGAGACTGGGTCGCGAAGGCTATGCAAAAATCCACAACGCTTGCTATGCAACTGCACAATACCTCAGCCGTGAAATTGAAAAATTAGGGCCATTTGAAATGATTTTTGATGGTGATAGCCAAACTGGTATCCCTGCATTAGCATGGAAACTGAAAGAAGGCACCGCCACCAGCAAATATTCCCTCTATGACATCGCAGACAAACTGCGTAGCCGTGGCTGGCAAGTTCCTGCTTACTCCATGCCAGCAAACCGTGAAGACCTTGTTATTCAACGTATTCTAGTGCGTCATGGGGTTAGTTTAGATTTAGCCGCATTACTCATTGATGACTTCAAACGCACCTTAGAGTATTTCGATAAGCACCCCGTCAATAAACCGCTAACAGAAGAAGAAGGCGGCGGCTTTAATCACAGTTAATTCTTTTATTCATGATTGTGTTGTTAACGAGCCAAAGAGCCTTAGGTTCTTTGGCTCCTACTGAGATCCGCCCTGAAAAGGCAGATTGTTTATCGATTTGAGGAGAACTCGTATGGCAACAACGACAGCTCCAGCCGCAAAGCAACTGACACTACTTGGCTTTTTTGCCATCACTGCATCAATGGTGATGGCCGTTTATGAATATCCAACATTTGCAACATCTGGCTTTAGCCTCGTATTTTTCCTGCTATTAGGAGGATTATTGTGGTTTATTCCTGTCGCATTGTGTGCCGCAGAAATGGCAACCGTAGAAGGTTGGGAGGAAGGTGGTGTATTTGCATGGGTTTCTAATACATTAGGCGAACGTTGGGGATTTGCCGCTATTTCATTTGGTTATTTACAAATTGCGATTGGCTTCATTCCTATGCTGTATTTCGTATTAGGGGCACTGTCTTATATTTTGAATTGGCCAGAACTTAATACAGACCCAATCACCAAAACGATAGGGGCACTTGTTATTCTCTGGGTATTGGCTTTCACACAATTTGGCGGAACTAAATATACTGCCACGATTGCGAAAGTCGGTTTTTTCGCAGGCATCTTGCTTCCAGCGCTAATTTTGGTCTTTCTAGCGATCAGCTATTTAGCCAGCGGCTCTCCATTGGCCATTGAAATTAGTACTGAAACCTTTATTCCTGATTTCACCAAAATTGGCACACTCGTGGTATTTGTCGCCTTTATTTTGAGCTATATGGGTGTTGAAGCTTCAGCAACTCACGTTAATGAAATGAAAAACCCCGGTCGAGATTACCCCGCAGCGATGTTTTTACTCATGATAGCGGCAATTTGTTTAAGCTCAATTGGTGGGTTATCGGTAGCAGCGGTGATCCCAAACAGTGAAATTAATTTATCTGCTGGTGTGGTACAAACATTCAATGTGCTTGTCACACACTTTAATTCATCCCTTGAATGGGCAGTGAGAATTATTGCGGCACTATTATTGCTTGGCGTGCTGGCTGAGATTGCTTCTTGGATTGTGGGGCCATCCCGCGGGATGTATGTCGCGGCACAGAAAGGTATTCTGCCGCAAGGCTTTGCCAAGGTGAATAAAAATGGCGTACCGGTAACACTGGTGATTTCGCAGTTGTTGATCACAACAGTAGCGATTATCGTCCTCACCAATACTGGGGGCGGTGGTAATATGTCATTCCTTATTGCTCTAGCCTTAACGGTAGTTATCTATTTATGTAGCTATTTCATGCTATTTTTAGGTTATATGCAGTTAGTTTGCAAACAACCAGAGAAAAAACGTGTCTTCAATATACCGGGAGGTAAAGGCATTAAACTTCTCATTGCGTTAGTCGGCCTAATTGTTTCTATCTTAGCCTTTGTGATTTCATTCTTCCCACCGAGTTCTTTACCGAATGGTGCGAGCAATACCACCTATGTGACGTTACTTGCGGTTAGCTTTGTGATTATTTTCTTACTGCCTTTTGTAATTTATGCTTTCCATAACAAACAAGGTAAGAAAACTAATGTCTCTATGGTGCATATCAAAACGCATAATGCGCCAGCTAACCATTTCTTTATTCACCCTCGAGCTCGTTCTGCGTATCACTTGATTCATCATGATAAACCAGACGATGGTTCATCCAACTCGTAATAACTCGTAAAAATAATGAGGGCTACCATTTGGTAGCCCTCATATTATTCAAGTACTTTAAAAATCAACAAACTAACCCGTATTACGCATGCCTGCTGCCACACCAGCAATCGTCACCATCAAGGCTTGCTCGACACGTGGGTCGGGCTGCTCTTGTTGGCGGGAGCGGTGTAAAAGCTCTGCTTGTAAGACATTTAATGGGTCAGTATAAACATTACGTAATGCGATGGATTCCGCTATCCAAGGTAAATCCGCCATTAGCGCTTCATCTTTTGAAACCGCCAACACGCTTTTAATATCTTCAGATAACTGGTCACGCAGTTTTTGCCCTAATGGCCATAAGCGCTCTTCCACCAAGCGGTGGTCGTAATATTCCGCCAGCCATAAATCTGCTTTTGCATAAACCATTTCTAACATCGCAATACGCGTATTAAAGAATGGCCACTGCTGCCACATTTCATCAAGAATGGCTTGTTTGCCTTCTTTCTCAATGACATGTTTTAGCGCCGCTCCTGCCCCTAACCATGCGGGTAACATTAAGCGGTTTTGCGTCCATGCAAAAATCCATGGGATCGCACGCAAAGTTTCCACACCACCAGTTGGGCGGCGTTTTGCAGGACGCGACCCAAGCGGTAATTTACCTAGCTCTAGCTCCGGTGTTGCGGCACGGAAATAAGGCACAAAATCCGGTTGTTCACGTACATAATCACGGTACATCGCACAAGACACATCAGATAGCGAATCCATCACGGACTTCCACTCATCTTTTGGCTCTGGTGGCGGTAAAAGGTTCGCTTCTAATATAGCACTGGCGTATAACGCAAGGCTGCTAATGGTAACTTGCGGCAAACCGAATTTAAAACGGATCATCTCGCCTTGCTCGGTTACCCGCAACCCTCCTTTTAAACTACCCGGCGGTTGAGAAAGTAATGCAGAATGTGCAGGCGCACCACCGCGTCCAATTGTGCCGCCACGCCCATGGAATAATGTCAGTGTGACACCTTCTTTCTCACACAATTTAATCAGTGCATCTTGCGCGCGATACTGCGCCCATGAAGCTGCCATTACCCCTGCATCTTTAGCAGAATCCGAGTAACCAATCATCACCATTTGGCGATCATCGATAAGGTTGCGATACCACTCAATGCTTAACAGCTTGGTCATCACACTTTCTGCGTTATTTAAATCTTCCAGTGTTTCGAATAGCGGCGCGACGGGTAAGCGGACTGATGCCCCATTCTCTTTTAGCAGCAATTTAACCGCTAACACGTCTGACGGGACTTTCGCCATTGAAATAACATAAGCCGCAACAGAATCATTTTTGGCTTTCGCAATCACTCGACAAGTTTCAAACACTTCCTGTGTTTCTGCACTCGGCTGCCAATCTTGCGGGATAAGTGGGCGTAAAGATTGTAGTTCTTCCAGCAAGAACTGTTGTTTTTCCTCTTCTGACCACTGCGAGTAATCACCCAACCCTAAATACTGAGTGAGCTCTGCAATGGCTTCAGTGTGACGAGTACTTTCTTGGCGCACATCAATACGTACCAGTTGCAAACCAAAGCTACGAATACGGCGCAGAGTATCCAACAACTGACCATTAGCAATAATTTTCATATTGCAGGCAATTAATGATTGGTAGCACGCGTATAGCGGGTCCCATAATTGAGCATTATCCACCAATAAGTCTGCCGGTGGTAAAACTTGCTCGCCTTTTACACGGCGCTCTAAGTACTCTAGCGTCGAAAATAGTTGGCTACGTAAATTTTTCGCGATTTGGCGATAAGGCTCATCAACGTCATCCCCCCCAGCTAGCGCACGCAGCTCTGGGGTCGCTTCCGTCATCGAAAGTTCTGAAACCAATACTTGAATATCTTTGAGGAATAAGTCTGCCGCTTTCCAGCGACTCAGCAATAGAACTTGGCGAGTCACATCCGCAGTTACGTTCGGGTTACCATCACGGTCTCCACCCATCCATGAGGTAAAACGAATAGGATTGGCTTCAACCGGTAATACTGCCCCAATAGAGTCCTCAAGTTGTTCGTTAAATTCACGTAAGAAAGCAGGAACCCCTTCCCACAATGAATTTTCCACAACAGCAAAACCCCATTTAGCTTCATCAATGGGTGTTGGACGAATTTTACGAATTTCATCGGTATGCCATGATTGAGCCACCAATTGACGCAAGCGGCGCATGATATTATTGCGTTCATAATCCGCAATGTCATCATGGTCGAGTTGTGACAAACAGTTATTTACCTCAACTAATTTATGGATCAACGTACGGCGAGCAATTTCCGTTGGGTGAGCCGTTAAAACCAGCTCAATTGAAAGCTGTTCAACTGCTTTTTGGATATCACCATCAGTGAAGTTTTTGCCTTTTAATCGGCTAAACAGATTTTTCAATGCTACTGGGTTACTTGCCGCTTCGCCGTGAGGCGAAATACTGTGGTATTGCTCAGCGACGTTTGTCAGGTTTAAGAATTGGTTAAATGCCCTTGCAACGGGTAGCAATTCATCATTAGAAAGATTTTGTAATGTCATCAGCAGTTTTTGGCGCTGAACTTCATTACCTGCACGAGAAGATTTGGAAAGCTTACGAATGGACTCAACTTTGTCGAGTATGTCCTCACCTAAGGCTTCCTTGATGGTATCGCCGAGTAGCTTACCCAGCATACTGACATTACTGCGCATTGCGGAATATTGCTGATTCATGAGACTCCTGACCTTGTGCTTCTGGCAGAATGCATTCCCGCACGGTTCACGGTTAACAGACTGCTACCTGTTTCCTGTAACAAAATTTCAGTCGGCTGCGTTAGAGTTGTCGTTTTGTGATGCAGGCCGCTAAATTTACCCTTCAGTGTATATTCATATCAGAAAAAAATGACTTTGGGGGATTTTTCTGAAATTTAATTACAGCCTTATTTTTATTAATTTTTCTTATTTAAGTATTGTTTCAGCGCAATATATCGTCGATTCAGCACTTTTAAGACATGAATAATGTTTAAGAATTAAATCATCAGAATAAAAAACAGAAAATGAAGGGATAAATTAAAAATCTTCATGATGCATTAGCGCCCTCAATACCGAAGAGAACACCAATGCACTGAATAAATGATTATAAAAGTTGAGAGAGTCGGTTCAGATCCGATTGAATAGCACCCGCAGTCACATCACGCCCCGCTCCGGGCCCACGGATCACTAATGGGTTGTCTCGATACCAACGGCTTTCAATAGCAAACACATTGTCACCCGGTAATAATGAGGCCAGTGGATGTTCCGGCTTCACCGCTTCCACCCCCACTTTTGCTTTGCCTTTTACCGCATCAAACCGTGCGACATAACGTAGCACTAACCCAAGTTCTTGCGCTGCTTCTAAGCGCTGCTGCATTTGCTCGTTAATAACCGCACTGTTTTCAAAAAACGCGTCCAAAGAACCTGCCTGTGCTTGTTTTGGCACTAAAGACTCAACTCTTACATCATCCGGCTCGATGTCATAACCCGCTTCACGGGCTAAAATAATTAATTTGCGCATAACATCTTGCCCCGACAGGTCAATACGTGGGTCTGGTTCAGTTAACCCTTGCTGCCAAGCTTGCTCTACTAGCTCACTAAATGGGATGGAGCCGTCAAACTGTAAAAATAGCCATGATAGCGTTCCAGAAAAAATACCACTGATAGTCAGGATAGAGTCACCGCTTTCTTTTAAATCACGTACTGTATAGTTAATCGGTAGCCCTGCCCCTACCGTCGCGTTATATAACCAGTGACGACCTGTTTTTGCGAACGCATCGCGAATTTGACGATATTGTGCCGTTTGCGCCGCCCCCGCAATTTTATTTGCACTAATCACATGAAAACCATAACTGGCAAAATCTACATAGTCATCTGCCAACGTTTCACTGGCTGTGACGTCTAACACCACTAAATCATCATAAGGGTGGGAACGCATCCATAAAAATAGGTTATCGTCCTCATGCTCTACGGCTTCATCATCAAAGAAAGCTAGTGCACGACTTGGGTCAATCCCTTGGTAATTCAGTAAGCTACGGCGGCTGTCTACTACGCCAGCTAGGACGAAATCAAAGTCACTACGTGCAGAAATTTTGTGTTGCTCCGCGGCAAAAAGTTCTAACCAACGCGCGCCAATATTCCCTTTACCAAATAACACTAAACCGATGCGTTTTTCTGCGCGGAATAAGCTTTGGTGCATCCCTTTAATTAGATGTTCCGTTTGGTTAGAACGCAAAACAGCAACTAAACTGATATCGTCCTCTGAATGCCAAATAAATTCAACAGGTTGCCCTTTTAATTCCTCATAAAAGCGGTGGCTATGTAACGGTTTTTTACACACTCCCGCACCGACTAATGCAACCAGAGAAAAACCTTCACGTAATGATAATGACCCCGGTAAACCGGCTTCTTCAAGGGTATTTAAGGCACTTTCGACAATCTCGGAGGTATAGCACAATTGCAGTAAAGAACGGTCATGATGAATACCGCGAGCCAAAGGGCGCAATTGAGCACGTTTAAGTAATAAATCCACATCTTTGCAGATTTGTTTAAAATCACGCCCCGCGGCGATACGCAATTCAATCAGACACACATCATCATGACTAGTCACGATTTTCGCACCAGCCCCTGATGCAAGCACCCGTTCAATTTTTGTTGAACCCTGTTCGGGTTGATAGCTACACCTTAATTGCAAATCAATGTTGCTCACAGAAACAGGCTGTAAAGTCCGTGTATGTAAAACGGGAGCCGCTAAACGCGCTAATTCACTCGCTTCATCAAGACGTAACAAAGGCAGCAAACACGCATCTTTCACTTTGCGAGGATCCGCGCTATATACCCCAGCGACATCACTCCAAATCGTCACTTTAGCAGCATCCGCCAACGCACCAACTTGTGTTGCAGAATAATCACTGCCATTGCGCCCGAGTAATACGGTTTCACCTTGCTGATTCCGTGAAATAAACCCTGTTACCACAATACGACGGTTAGGTAATTGCGTTAGCTGTTGCTGTAACAAATACCGTGACTGTATTTCATCAACTTGTGGCTGTGCCGCACGTTCCGCACGTAGAAATAAACGTGCATCGAGCCATGCACTTGCCATATCGGCTTGGACAAGCACTTCTGCCATCAAGCGAGCTGACCAAATTTCACCGTGCCCGACCACTTCTGCATAAATCGCATCATTTATGGGTTGATCCAGCAATGCACTTAAACGCTCTAAATCGTGAATAAATAACTGGCTTAGCTCTGCAGCCTTTTGTTCAGGTAAAAGAGATTCAATTAAATCAAGTTGATAGCGGCGTAATGATTGCTGAGCTTGATGAGCCGAAATACGATCACTTTGGCTTAACTTTAACCAGTTAATCAACTGATTTGTTGTACTACCCGCGGCAGAAACCACCATTAAATCACCGGGTTGGCTATAGTTGGCCATAATTGTTGCAACGCGTTGATAGCACTTCGCATCGGCTAAACTACTGCCCCCAAACTTATGTAACTGGCGGTGGCAAGGAGCCACCTCAACCGCTGTTAGTACACTCATCAAAAAACTCCGCTAACGTTGTGCCGCAACCTGAAATGCGTGATCTAAGTCTGTGATTAAGTCCTGAGGATCTTCAATCCCCACTGAAATTCTTAGCAAGCTATCTGTGATCCCCGCTTGCGCACGGGCTTCTGCTGACATACCTGCATGTGTCATTGTAGCCGTATGGGAAATCAATGTTTCCACACCACCTAATGACTCCGCTAGTGTAAACAGGCTGAGTGAACGAAGAAAATGGCGAAGTTGTGGCTCATCACCTGCAAATTCAAAACTCAGCATCGCGCCAAAGCCTTTTTGCTGTTTCACTGCTATTTCGTGCCCGGGGTGATCTTCTAATGCAGGATAATACAATTTTTTTACTAAAGGCTGTGATTTAAGATATTTTACGATCTCTTGTGCATTTTGCTGTTGCTGTAATACACGTGGAGATAATGTCCGAATACCTCTCAATAGTAGATAGCTATCAAAAGCGCCCCCAGTAACACCAATATTATTTGCCCACCAAGCAAGCTCTGTTACCCATTTTTCTTCTTTCGCAACCACCACTCCTGCAACAATATCAGAATGGCCATTCAAGTATTTAGTGCATGAATGCACCACAAAATCTGCACCGAGCGAAAGAGGCTGCTGCAAAATTGGGCTTAAAAAAGTATTATCTACAACGACTAATGCACCTACATCATGAGCCAACTGTGCAATATGCTGTATATCAAAAATTCTTAATAGTGGGTTGCTGGGTGTTTCGATTAACACTAATTTGGGCTTTTTCGCTAATGCAGCCTGCAATGCAGATTCATCACTTTGGTCGACAAATTGCACCTGATAAGCCCCACGCTGGCTTTGGCTATTAAATAACCGATAGCTTCCGCCGTAACAGTCATGCGGCGCAACGAGTAAATCCCCCGGTTGCAAAAAAACTGTACATAACAGGTGAAGCGCAGACATCCCACTGTTAGTCATTACCGAACCACTACCACCCTCAAGTTGTGCCAATGTTTTTTGCACAATATCACGCCCCGGGTTTCCACGACGTGAATAATCATGAGCCCTCGGTTCATTAAAGTCAGTAAAATTATAGGTACTGGATAAATAAATGGGAGGCACGACGCAACCAAATTGTTGGTCTTCATTTAATCCATTATGAATTGCGATGGTTGACGGCTTGTAAGTCATAAACGCTTCTCCTGAACAGTGATAGGCTAAATCATACCCATCGGATGTTTAGACGTCAACATATCTAGACGTCTAAACCTCTTTACGTTTATATCTAGTAATGGAATAATCAGCCCTAATAATTATGTGTAAATTGATAGTCAATCGCATAAGTGAACTTAACTCGTTAATTTTATATAATATCTTGTGATAAAATAAGTTAAGTCACGTCTAACATATATGCAGACGTTCTCGATTTAGGGCTTAGATTAAGTTTCTATTAAAAAGAATATGCATATTATTTTTTATTATTATTGAAAATATCCAAGGTAACCCATGGCTGAATGGAATGGTGAGTATGTCAGTCCGTATGCTGAACATGGCAAAAAGAGTGAGCAAGTAAAAAAAATTACAGTATCTATCCCTTTGAAGGTACTAAAAATTTTAACTGACGAACGTACTCGTCGTCAGATTAATAACTTGCGACACGCGACAAATAGTGAGCTCCTGTGTGAAGCTTTTTTACATGCATTCACAGGCCAACCACTGCCAAATGATGAAGATTTACGTAAAGAACGTAATGACGAGATCCCTGAAGCCGCAAAAGAAATTATGCGCGAATTAGGTATCGACCCTGAAACGTGGGAATATTAGCCCCAATTAGTCACCATTACGTATCTCAAAACTTTAACTACGTCGCACGCCTTGCGACGTAGTGCCTTTCCTTATGTTTTATTCAAGATAGCTATAACGATGATGGCGAAGCGCTCAAGTCTAAAGTGAAAGTACGAATAATGATAAGTACGAATAATGATATTATGTTCGCCGTGCTTTACCGCTTCTAATTTCTTCATTTAGACATAAAAACACTTATTTTAGGCATTAAAAAAGGGAAACTCAGTTTCCCTTTTTTTTCGCATTCACAAGTTCGATTATTTTTTAGAACCTGGGATGCTGAAACGTTGGTTGAAGCGATCAACACGACCACCAGTCGCAACATCACGCTGTTTACCAGTATAGAACGGGTGGCAGTTACCACAAACGTCCAGGTTCAGCGAGTGACCAGCAGTTGAATTAATTTTCATTACATTACCGCAAGAACAAGTTGCAGTAACTTCTTCGTATTTAGGGTGAATACCTTTTTTCATGGGAGAACCTCTATTAAGGCCGTGTCGCCATTCCAGCCCTAACGCCGGACACCACACGTCGTGTTGATTGAATTTAATATATTGGTAAAAATAGATACCAAAGGCGGCGGATCATACAGAAATTCTGTTTATCACGCAATGAAAACCGAGTAAATTTTGTGGTACTCTAGTCAACAATCGCTCGCATTATCGCATAAAAAATAGACGGAAACCCAGATATGATCGTCGTTCAGGTGGCTTTACCTGTCCCTTTAAACCGCACATTTGATTATCGCCTTCCTGATAACATGCCACTACCAGTGATTGGCAGCCGTGTTATGGTGCCATTTGGCAAGCGCCAAGCCTTGGGTATTGTGGTAAAGCACAGCGATAAAAGCGAATTTGCTGAAGATAAATTAAAAGCCATCGAACTGGTTCTCGACCACCAAACGCTTTTCCCTGACGATATTTGGCAGCTCTTACTGTGGTCTTCCCAATACTATCATTACCCAATAGGTGAAGTGCTCTTCCACGCATTACCCACACTATTGCGCCAAGGTAAACCTGCGGAATTTACCCCTATTTGGCAATGGCAAGTGACGGATGAAGGCTTAGCCGTTGATCTTAATGAGCTAAAACGCTCCCCAAAGCAGCAGCAGGCCCTCGCGCTTTTACGCCGTAGACCCGTTTATCGCCATCAAGTAAGTGAGCTTGAAATCAGTGAAAGTGCTCTGCAAGCACTGAAAAAGAAAGCTTATATTGAGTTACATCCCGTTCAACCGACTAGCGAAAAGTGGCAACCAAGCTTTACAGTTTGTGGGGAAAGGTTGCGGCTTAATAGTGAGCAAGCGACCGCTGTCGGTGCTATACGTGCTGAAGATGACCAATTTTCGCCATGGCTGCTCGCTGGGATCACAGGGTCCGGTAAGACGGAAGTGTACCTGAGTGTATTGGAAAATGTCCTTGCCCAAGGTAAACAAGCTTTAGTTTTGGTGCCTGAAATTGGCTTAACCCCACAAACGATTAGCCGTTTTCGCGAGCGCTTCAATGCGCCTGTTGATGTATTGCACTCAGGGTTGAACGATAGCGAGCGTTTAGCCGTTTGGTTACGCACTAAGCAAGGACAAAACGCCATTATTATTGGCACTCGCTCAGCGCTGTTCACCCCTTTTGCCCGCCTTGGCATTATTATTATTGATGAAGAGCATGACAGCTCATATAAACAGCAAGATGGCTGGCGTTATCATGCACGTGACTTAGCTGTTTTCCGCGCTAAAAAGAACAATATTCCCATTGTGATGGGTACTGCGACGCCATCACTAGAAACCTTATTCAATGTACAGCAGCATAAGTATCGGCAATTAAATCTCACTATTCGTGCAGGTAATGCACGCCCTGCGGCTCAGCACCTTATTGATTTAAAAGGCCAGCCGTTAAAATTTGGTCTTTCTCACTTATTAATTCAACACATTAAAGAACACCTTGCACAAAACAACCAAGTCATTCTATTTTTAAATCGTCGTGGTTATTCCCCTGCATTAATTTGCCATGAATGTGGCTGGATTGCAGAGTGCCAGCGCTGTGACCACTATTACACCTTGCACCAAAATTTTCATCAATTACGCTGCCACCATTGTGATAGCCAGCGCCCGGTTCCTCGTCAGTGCCCACAATGTGGTTCAACTCATTTAGTGCCTGTAGGAATGGGAACGGAGCAACTTGAGGAAGGGATTTGTGAACTGTTCCCTGATACCCCCGTTACCCGTATTGACCGTGATACCACGAGCCGTAAAGGGGAACTGGAACAGCATTTAAACCAAGTACATGAAGGGGGGGCTAGAATTCTTATTGGCACACAGATGTTAGCCAAGGGCCACCACTTCCCTGATGTCACCTTAGTCGCCTTGTTAGATGTCGACGGGGCTTTATTCTCGAGTGATTTTCGTGCAGCCGAACGGTTTGCTCAATTATACGTGCAAGTTTCTGGTCGAGCAGGACGAGCTGGTAAACAAGGTGAAGTGTTCTTGCAAACCCACCATCCCGAACACCCATTGTTGCTCACGCTTCTTGAAAAGGGCTATCACGCATTTACCCAAGAAGCGATGGAAGAACGGCAAATCGCAATGTTACCACCTTACACCAGTCATATATTGATCCGTTCAGAAGACCACAATAACCAAGATTCGCGCCAATTTTTGCAAAATGTACGGCAATATATTAGTGAACATCCACAAAGTGATGCCAAAATGTGGATTTTAGGCCCCTCGCCGTCGATTCAAGCCAAACGTGGCGGGCGATTCCGCTGGCAATTGCTATTGCAACACCCTTCGCGGCTTTATTTACAACAATTTATGGCGAAACTGTTGCCAGAAATTCTTCAACAGCCAGAAAGTCGCAAAGTAAAATGGAACATCGATGTGGACCCGACCGATTGTTAACTCATTATCAATGCTAAAGGATTCATTTTACCTAACCATTTAACTTTATAGACCATACCAGTATTGTCTTTGCAGCATGTTGATAAATTTGAATTATTTGCCATATAATTCTAAACGACCAAATTGAGTATTTTTCATACACATTGAGTTTCATTTATCTTTTTACCCTTAGAATTATTTTCAAAATTTGCGAAGTAGCTCTAAAAAATGACGCAAGTCACATTTTTTATGCAAACTAGGTAACAGATATTCTTGAGAAACCAATTAGAATAACCACTAATAATGACGTACTTGCGCCATTCAAAAAAAGCAAACGATTAAATCAATCTAAGGAAGGCGTTGTGGAAAGTAAAAAACACAATAACACGGCAACGATGAAAGATGTTGCTAGTGCCGCGGGCGTTTCGACAGCGACGGTGTCTAGAACACTTATGAACCCGGAAAAAGTTTCTTTGCAAACACGCCAAAAAGTCGAACAAGCGGTGATGGATGTTGGCTATTATCCTCATAACCTTGCTAGAAGCTATAAGCGCAATGAATCAAAGACTATTCTTGTACTCGTTCCTAATATTCGCGACCCTTTCTTTAGTGATGTCGTGTGCGGCATTGAAGAAATTGCCGCTCAAGAAGGCTATTTTGTTTTGATTGGGGACTGTAAACACCAAGAAAAACAAGAAAATGCTTTTATTAATCTCATTATTACCAAACAAATTGATGGCATGGTCTTACTGGGTTCCAATATTCCATTCGATATCTCAACCGAAGAGCAAAAAAACCTCCCTCCAATTGTGATGGCCAATGAGTTCGCACCTGAGCTAAAACTGCCTACCGTACATATCGATAACCTCACCGCCGCATTTAACGCAACACATTACCTACAAAAACAAGGCCATAAACTGATCGCTTGTATTGCAGGCCCTGACCATATGCCTTTAAGCCAATATCGTTTAGAAGGTTATAAAAAAGCCATGTTACGCACAGGTGAAAAACTGCGTGAAAATTATATTATTCGTGGTGATTTTACCCATGAGGGTGGCGCTGAAGCAGTGAAAACATTGATGTCACTTCCTGAACCACCGACAGCTATCTTTTGCCATAGTGATATCATGGCAATTGGTGCGATGTGGCAAGCGAAAAAAATGGGCTTAAAGCTCCCTGATGACCTTTCTTTTGTTGGTTTCGATAACTTAGAGCAAGCAAAATACACCTTGCCAGCCCTAACGACTATCAACCAACCTCGTGCTGAAATTGGCCATCATGCGATGCAATTACTGCTCGAGCAGATTCATGGGCACAATGTTAATCCAGGCTCACGTCTCCTAGATTCTGATTTAATCATTAGAGAGAGCACAAAAGCGCCTAAAAGCTAGTCAAAGTTGCTCAGGTTAAGTAACATGTTAACCCAAATGATGACTAACAATTGATAACTAGTGAATTAATAGCGTGGCACAAAAAGATTATGTAGCTCGAGGGCGCTCATCCGCCCGTAAAAAAAGCAAAGGTAAATCAAAGAAAGCACAAGGACTACCAATGACAACATTGGTTGTTGCTGTCGCGATTGTCGTGCTATTTGTTGGCGGCCTGTTTTATATCACTCAAAATAAAAAGGACACACCACAACCTCAGGTAGCCACTCCCACAACACCGGGTAGTACGCTTCCACCAAAGCCTGAAGAACGTTGGCGTTATATTAAGGAACTCGAACGTCGTGGTGTGGATATGCCAAATATTCAACAGCCGAGCACGGGGAATAATATTGTGCGCCCATCAGATTTAACACCTGAACAGCGCCAGCTATTAGAACAAATTGATTCTGACAGACGCCAGCCTGTCACTAACTTGCAAGAAATACCTGCAAACGGTAAACCAGTACCGCGCTCACAAGTGCTCATCAATGAGCCTGCTCAACCTATCGAGCCAGTACAACGTAAACCGGCGGCCAATATCCCTCCAAAACTTGAGGCTCAACCAACCGCGCCCGCAACTCAACCACAAACGGCACCAAGCACTAAACCGACAAACAGCTTGCAAAATATGGTTGTTCAATGTGGTTCATTCCGTACAGCAGAACAAGCCGAGTCTGTACAAGCTACTTTGGCATTCTCAGGTATTGAAAGCCGTGTAAGCGCAGGTGGAGGTTGGCACCGTATCGTTTTAGGACCTTATTCCAAGTCCACTGCCGAAAAAATGCGTGACCGCGCAGCAGGTGCAGGTGTTTCCGGTTGTATTCTTCGTGCTTCTGGGGGTTGAAAAATTCCTCCTTCCCCCCCATGTACTGTTTTAATGTACTCATGAGCGGTACTTTGTGTCTTCAACCTAGTTCAAGTGATAGTTAATTAGACAACTATCACTTGAATTTAATCTTTTGAAAATCACATTCAACCGCATTCTTTTTTGTAATAAAACCAGGGGCTAACTCATGACAACAATCGTAAGTGTTCGCCGTAATGGCCAGGTCGTAATTGGTGGTGATGGACAGGCGACGATGGGTAATACCGTCATGAAAGGCAATGTCCGCAAAGTTCGCCGTTTATACAACGACAAAGTCATTGCCGGATTTGCCGGTGGCACCGCAGACGCATTCACATTATTTGAACTGTTTGAGCGCAAACTCGAACTTCATCAAGGCCATTTAACGAAAGCGGCCGTTGAACTTGCTAAAGATTGGCGTACCGACCGCATGCTTCGTAAATTAGAAGCCTTGTTAGCTGTCGCTGATGAACACACTTCACTGATCATTACGGGTAATGGTGATGTGGTTCAACCGGAAAACGACTTAATTGCTATTGGTTCCGGTGGCCCATATGCGCAATCAGCCGCACGTGCTTTGTTAGAAAATACAGACTTAAGTGCCAAAGAAATCGCTGAGAAAGCGCTCGCTATTGCAGGGGATATCTGCATTTACACCAACCATAATGTCAACTTTGAAGAAATTTCTTCAAAATCATAAGGATTGCTAGTATGTCCGAAATGACTCCACGCGAGATTGTCAGCGAACTCGACAATCATATTATTGGCCAAAATAAAGCCAAACGTTCTGTTGCAATTGCTCTGCGTAACCGCTGGCGCCGTATGCAGTTAAACGAAGTATTACGTCACGAAGTCACACCAAAAAATATTTTGATGATTGGGCCAACAGGGGTAGGTAAAACTGAAATTGCCCGCCGCCTTGCGAAATTAGCCAATGCGCCATTTATCAAAGTTGAAGCGACCAAATTTACTGAAGTCGGCTATGTTGGTAAAGAAGTTGACTCGATTATTCGCGATTTAACTGACTCTGCCGTTAAAATGGTGCGTTTACAGTCTATCGAAAAAAATCGCTATCGCGCCGAAGAAATGGCTGAAGAACGTATTTTAGACGTTCTTATCCCACCAGCAAAAAATAACTGGGGGCAATCTGAACCAACGGATGAGCATTCTCCAGCCCGCCAAGCATTCCGTAAGAAATTACGTGAAGGCCAATTAGACGATAAAGAAATTGAAATCGAAGTCGCTGCATCCCCTATGGGTGTTGAAATTATGGCACCTCCAGGCATGGAAGAGATGACTAACCAGTTACAATCCATGTTCCAAAACCTAGCAGGCCAAAAACAGAAACCTCGTAAGATGAAAATCAAAGAGGCATTCAAACTGCTAGTTGAAGAAGAAGCGGCTAAATTAGTCAACCCTGAAGAGCTAAAAGAACAAGCGATTGAAGCGGTTGAACAGAATGGTATCGTCTTCATCGATGAGTTCGACAAAATTTGTAAACGCGGTGGCCAAAGTTCGGGGCCAGATGTATCCCGTGAAGGGGTTCAACGTGATTTACTGCCATTAATCGAAGGCTGTACCATTTCCACTAAGCACGGCATGGTCAAAACTGACCATATTCTGTTTATTGCTTCAGGTGCATTCCAAGTTTCGAGCCCATCAGACTTAATCCCTGAACTCCAAGGCCGCTTGCCAATTCGCGTTGAGCTACAAGCTCTGACAACTGAAGATTTTGTGCGTATTTTGACTGAGCCAAATGCCTCATTAACTGAACAGTATAAAGCGCTGATGGCAACAGAAGGCGTGAATATTGAATTCACGACTGACGGTATTCGTAAAATTGCAGAATCAGCATGGCAAGTGAATGAGTCAACCGAAAATATTGGTGCTCGTCGCTTACACACAGTGCTTGAACGCTTAATGGAAGATATTTCTTTCGATGCCAGTGACCGTAACGGGCAAACTATCCAAATCGATGCAGACTATGTCAGACAGCACTTAGATGAGCTGGTGGCAGATGAAGACTTGAGTAGATTTATTTTATAATCTTATTAATTATCTGGTTTTCATGTATCCTTAATATACATCGACTAAAGTGCAGCTTTTATCGCTGCACTTTTTTCTATGAAATATTCTGCCCATTGCATTGAAAATACTCAGGTATCTCTCTATATGATGGGTTATTAAATTATTAAGATCACATCTCTAAAGAGTTTGAATTATAGGTAACTGCATGCAGTCGACATCCTCAACAATAAGTCGTAAACAAGCTTGGATTGAAAGTCTCCGCCCTAAAACCCTACCATTAGGGGTGATTGCGATTGTGACAGGCTCTGCACTCGCTTATTTAACTAATAATTTTAAATGGCCTGTCGCTTTATTAGCACTTATCACAGCGGGTTTATTACAGATTTTATCTAACCTTGCGAATGACTATGGTGATGCGGTCAAAGGCTCTGATACGGCTGAACGCATTGGTCCATTACGTGGCATGCAAAAAGGCGTTATCACGCAAGCGGATATGAAAAAGGCGCTCAAGCTAAATATTACAGCGGCCTGCCTTTCCGGATTACTGTTAATTATTGTCGCATGTGAAAAACCCGAGGATGCCATTGGTTTTGTCGCATTAGGGCTTATTGCTATCGTCGCTGCTATTACCTATACCGTGGGCAAAAAACCGTATGGCTACCTAGGGTTAGGGGATATTTCTGTTTTAATCTTCTTTGGCTGGCTAAGTGTTATTGGGACTTATTATTTACAAGCAAATAGTTTTAATATCATCACTGTCCTACCCGCAACGGCTTGTGGGTTGCTCTCTGTTGCGGTATTGAATATCAACAATATGCGTGATATCGAAAATGATATTAAAGCAGGTAAAAATACCTTAGCGGTGCGCTTAGGTCCCCACGGGGCTCGAATTTATCACACCATTATTATTGTTGCGGCTATTTTATGTTTGGCCTTTTTTAATCTAATTTATTTACACGGCTGGAGCGGTTGGCTATTTTTACTCGCCGTACCAATGCTAATGAACCATTTACGTCGTGTTCTCAGCGACCCAACCCCCGAAGGTATGCGCCCTCTATTGGAAAATATGGTGAAAGCCGCACTCGTGACCAACGTTTTATTTTCCATCGGCGTCGTAATGAGCAAATAATATTCACTATTTGTCGTTTTTTTGACTTTTTCCGCCTATTTTTAGGCGGGTAACTTTGCCAAGTACAGTTCAAAAGGGATATACTGGTTGCCTCTTGCAGCAAAAAAGACCTAACTCCTATGAAATATGATACTTCCGAACTCTGCGATATTTACCAAGAAAGCGTCAACGTGGTAGAACCCCTTTTCTCCAATTTTGGTGGACGTACTTCATTTGGCGGTCAAATCATTACAGTTAAGTGTTTTGAAGATAACGGCCTAGTGTATGATTTGCTGGAAGAGGATGGTACAGGGCGTATCCTACTCGTTGATGGGGGCGGTTCTGTCCGTAAGGCACTTATTGATGCTGAAATTGCAAGGCTAGCTGTTGATAACCACTGGGAAGGAATTGTGGTTTACGGTGCGGTTCGTCAGGTAGATACCCTGATGGAACTCGACCTCGGTATTCAAGCTATTGCTGCGATGCCGGCGGGCTGTCCGGATGAAGGCATCGGTGAAAGTGATATTCGTGTTAATTTCGGCGGTGTGACTTTCTTTTCAGGTGATTACCTTTATGCCGATAACACCGGTATTATCCTTTCTGAAGAGCCATTAACACCTTATGAGAACAACGGTTTTGTCGAAGATGACAATATCGACGCATAATCCGTTAAAAATTCTATAAATAAGGGCTGCAATGATTTGCGGCCCTTATTTTTATACTCTACTACGCGAGGTATGACGAAATTTTCTCTAAACCCTACAGCGTGAGATATAACAAAAATTTCTCTAAATAATTCGTGTTGTAGGTAGGCGGCAAAGTCGATAAGACCCTAGGAGCATACATGAGTATGTGACTAGGGCGAAGAGACGAAGCCAGCGCCCTACAATGTGAGGCATAACAAAGATTTCTCTAAATAATTCGTGTTGTAGGTAGGCGGCAAAGTCGATAAGACCCTAGGAGCATACATGAGTATGTGACTAGGGCGAAGAGACGAAGCCAACACCCCTACAACGCGAAGTATGACGAGAAATTACACTTCTTCCATCTTACCGAGTAAAGTCCGTAAACGCTCTTGCCAAGCTTGCTGCTCTTGTTTTAACTGTTCATTTTCACGCACCAGTGAATCCGTGCCTGATTTTGCTGTTTCAAGCTCTTGGCTTAACGCACCATTTTTATCTTTTAATTCATCGATTTCCATTTGTAACAGTGTGATTGTATCAATCGCTTGTTGCACTTTGGATTCTAGTTTCTCAAATACTTCAAATGACATAATTCTGGTCTCCCTTATCAGCTTTTACACGATTGTAAGTAGCATGATCCTCTGTGTCCAGTTCCTTCCTTCTGAATCGTAATAACCTTCATTAAAAAACACTGGTCAGATCACATCACAAAGGTCGAATCCATCACTATTTTTGATTGTTTTGTTTCGCTTTAGTGATGTAACACACACTTTTCAATTTCGATATTTCTCGTTTATGTTCTTTAACGATAAATTTACAGTTAATGATTTTCGATTAGAAAATCTTAACTTAAAAAAACATTACAATATTTTTCATTTTCGTAGGATAGAAACATATGAGCCAAATGACGACTACATCACTCACGGGTCAGTGCATCTCAGAGTTTTTAGGGACTGCGCTACTGGTTTTTTTTGGTCTAGGTTGTGTTGCTGCCGTTAGAATAGCGGGCGCACAACTAGGCTTGTGGGAAATTAGTATTATATGGGGCTTTGGCGTTGCTTTAGCCGTTTACCTAACCGCTGGCACCTCGGGTGCCCACCTAAACCCAGCCGTTACTCTCGCACTATGGCTATTCGCGTGTTTTGATAAGCGCAAAGTTGTTCCTTATATCATCGCACAGATGCTAGGTGGTTTCTTTGCTGCCGCATTAGTTTACTCAATGTATTCCCCTGTATTTTTCGATTACGACCAAGTCCATCACATCATTAGAGGCTCACAAGAAAGCTTATTTACTGCGGGTGTTTTCTCAACCTACCCAGCACCACAAATTAGTGTTCCTCATGCATTCTTTATTGAGGTCATTATTGCGGCCATTCTTGTTTGCTTAATACTCGCGCTAACCGATGATGGCAATGGTGTCCCACGTGGCCCACTTGCACCATTGTTAATCGGTATTTTGATTGCCGTTATCGGTGGGTCATTTGGCGCGCTCACTGGGTTCGCACTCAACCCTGCTCGTGACTTTGGTCCAAAGGTTGTCGCTTATCTCGCTGGTTGGGGTGATATCGCTCTGACTGGTGGCCGCGATATTCCTTATTTCCTTGTCCCATTGACAGCACCTATTGTTGGTGGTCTGCTAGGCGCATTCGCCTATCGCAAACTGATTGGTCGCCACTTACCTTGCATGGTATGTGAAGAAGAGACCAAAACAGAAAAATTATCCGTTAAAAACACCAAATCCTCGGAACAGGCTTAAATTATGACTACTGAAACCACTATTGCGAAAAAGTATATTGTTGCACTCGACCAAGGCACAACCAGCTCACGTGCTGTCGTACTCGACCATGATGCGAATATTGTCAGTATTTCACAACGTGAATTCACCCAAATTTATCCTAAGCCAGGTTGGGTGGAACATGACCCAATGGAAATTTGGGCATCACAAAGCTCAACACTAGTGGAAGTACTCGCTAAAGCGGATATCCGTACCGATGAAGTCGCTGGGATTGGGATCACTAACCAACGTGAAACCACTATTGTTTGGGAAAAAGCCACAGGTAAGCCTGTTTATAATGCAATTGTGTGGCAATGTCGCCGTACTGCTGACTTTTGTACCCATCTGAAACAAAATGACCGCGATTTAGAAGAGTATATTCGCCAAAACACCGGTCTGGTTGTTGACCCATATTTCTCCGGTACAAAAGTCAAATGGATTTTAGATCATGTTGAAGGTGCACGTGAGCGAGCTGAAAAAGGGGAGTTACTGTTTGGAACTGTCGATACTTGGCTCGTTTGGAAAATGACACAAGGGCGTGTTCATGTCACCGACTATACCAATGCCTCTCGAACCATGTTGTTCAATATCCGTAACCTCGAGTGGGATGACAAAATTCTCAAAGCGCTCAATATTCCACGAGCAATGCTTCCTGAAGTGCGCCCTTCTTCCGAAGTCTACGGGCAAACCAATATTGGGGGGAAAGGTGGGACTCGTATTCCAATTTCAGGAATGGCGGGAGACCAACAAGCCGCTCTGTATGGCCAACTGTGTGTCAAATCAGGAATGGCCAAAAATACCTATGGAACAGGCTGTTTCCTACTTCTGAACACGGGAGAGACTGCTGTACGTTCAAATCATGGCCTACTGACGACTATCGCGTGTGGCCCAAAAGGTGAAGTCAATTATGCACTTGAAGGCGCTGTATTTGTCGGAGGTGCCTCTATCCAATGGCTGCGTGATGAATTGAAATTAATTGATGAATCAACAGACTCAGAGTACTTTGCCACTAAAGTGAAAGACAGCAATGGCGTGTATGTTGTTCCTGCCTTTACTGGTTTGGGAGCTCCATATTGGGACCCATATGCGCGCGGTGCTATTTTTGGCCTGACACGTGGTGCAAACCGCAACCATATTATCCGTGCAACATTAGAATCTATCGCTTATCAAACCCGTGATGTACTTGATGCAATGCAAGCAGATTCAGGTGAGCGCTTAAAAGCACTACGTGTTGATGGTGGCGCTGTCGCCAATAACTTCTTAATGCAATTCCAGTCAGATATTTTAGGTACTCCTGTTGAACGCCCTGAAGTGCGAGAAAGCACTGCATTGGGAGCCGCTTACCTTGCAGGCTTAGCCGTTGGTTTCTGGAGTAATCTTGATGAGTTACAGAGCAAGGCGACCATTGAGCGTGTATTCAAACCAGGTATTGAAACGACGGAACGTAATTTCAAATACGAGGGATGGAAAAAAGCCGTAGCTCGTGCCCAAGAGTGGGAAGATCGTGGCTAATCCATCTTTTAATCTGTTTTATTTCTAATATCCCAAAGGCCATATGAATCATATGGCCTTTTTTATTTTATCCCTACAAGTATGACTTTCTTCTAATAACTAATTAGTTAATCAATGAAAATGCAGTTATTAAAACAATAATAAATTAGACCGTTTTTTGCAGTTTATTTAGAATAATATTTCAATAAAATTCAAAATTAACCCTCAAAAAATGGATTATGGTAATGGATAACCTTAAAATATTTGCTGATGAGATACAGCAAGACAACTTACAACTAGGATGGTATAAAAAAGGGAGAGTGGCAATTATTCAACAAGATACCACCTTAATAAATGCATTAAAGGATAACCCTGAACAATCAGCTGACGGCGAAAAAGCATTTAAGTTATTTAGTTGGTTAAATAATAACCCCCGGCTAGCGGGTGAAAATAAAAAAACTTATTTATTGAGTGCGCTCTGTACTGAACATTTCTCTGGATTTAGTTTCCACCCCAAGCAAAATTTATTTGTCGAAAGCTTTAATTCACCCCATGAATGGATTAATGGAGAAACCAGAGCACAAGCTCAGCTCGCTGATTTATTATTACCAAGCGGGCAATGGCATCGCCATTATAACATCGTAGTCTTGCCTGAAAAAGCCAATGACAAACAAGTCGAGCTAGTTCGCCATTGGTTGGAACTCACCGGCGGCAGTTTATTGATAGTCAAAAATAAACACAAAAAACCATCAGCATCGACCCAACAACTCATTGATGAACTTAATCCAGTAGAGCCTATTGAGCAAGCCAGCCGCACCTTAGAAAATCACAGTTTCCAGCAAATTATCACCCTACCAACCCAAGCAATAAACTCATTGAAGCTAACCGATGAGTTACGAAAAAACAGCCAATATTTCTCAATATCTATAGAAAATATGAAGTATAACAAGGTGTTGTCTTTACATGACGTTCCAATTACAAAAACATCATCTTGGCAACAGATTGCCCATTCTGTCGAAACCGATGTAAATAAAATAATGGCAGTAAATCAGCTTCCTGCGGTTAAAATCCGCTATGAAAAGAATACCTTAAAACTTGTTGGTGAAAATATCATTTTTCGCCAGTTCCAATTGAAACAAACAAAACCGGCGATCTCTCGACATGATGCGCAAGAAAGCGTTCCTCAAATTCTACCTATTTTAGTAGCAGAAAACCCAGATGAGCTCCCAAATCAGTTAGTTGTAGGTGCCATAACAGGAAAACTACCAAATAGCCCCCATATTAAGGGTTACAAAATCCTTGAGCAGCCCAAATTTGGTCAATTAACGCTAAATAACACCACCAACGAATGGCAATACATTGCCAATAACGCCAAATTTAAAACCCACTCAGATCAATTTGATTTTATCGCTATGCAACCTAATGGGCAGCAATCCCAACCCCTTTCCATTCAGTTACAAACCGCAAATGCACCACAACTGCGCATTCCTGGTAAACGCACATATTCCACTCCAGACCCTGTTTATCATGAACCTCAACGGCGTTACAACCCAACACCAAGTGATATGCAAATCCATCATATTCAACTTGCGCAAACTCACCTGCAGAATATGACCGATAAGCATATGAGCTTAACGGCTAACCGCTGGGCGTTATTGAATGTAGAAATTACTAGCGAAACGGCGGCTAAATCCCCTAATATTGAAGCCATCGTCAGCAATAAAGAAAGAAAAATATTAGGTCGAGTGAGACTAACTGGCCCGGATCATTTGCCCCAAAAATTAACAGCGCTCCCCCAAAAGATGAATGTTTCCGCACAAAATTGGCATCAGCAACGCTTTACTGCTCCGCTAAAAGGCGAGTGGATACAACCGGATATCAACCTCGTTATCACTGTTAATGGCAAACCCATTATCACCGAAGAAACCAACCAATATGGTCTATTTTCACCTAATGTTACCCTTGATAGCCATCTAATTGTTCAGGTTGATAATCACAGTTTATATCAACAAGGTCATGGCGTTTATTCATCTTCCCCGCTAAGTTGGGGAAAAGAAGCGGTAACAGTTTTACCGATTGGACAGCTCACAGTGCATAGCCTTCCTGCTACGGTGAGTCACCCAAGCTTAACGCCACTTAGAACTGACACCAATAGCAACACCATTCCGTTTATTCATCCTCATTATGATAATTCTGAAGAGATTGACTATCACCCCAGTGCACAAATTTTTTGGGCTTATAATAATAGTCATAAATACCAAACTGCTAACAATGCTGATTCTGATTATCAATATACTGCGATTGAAACCCTACCTTCAAATGTTGGCACTGCGCTATTAGGGCTTGGGTCGCCCAACCACGGTGGCGGGGTTCATGAACCTAACGTGATGTTTCATGAGATTTTTGGTCACGGTCTTGGTTTGCCTCATACCGACATAAAAGGTGAGAATGATCAGTTAATATACCCTTACGACCCTCACAGCCATGGCAAAAACCCAGCTTATAACCAATCTAGGCAATATTATATCACTTATCACGATCTCCATAGTCACTTAAAACAGGCTATGCCGACCATGCTTTCTAGTTTTGTGCCTTTTAGGAGCGGTGCTTATGATGCATTTTTGCCTCATCCTGATGTCTACAACCAAAAAATTCACCAATTTTTAAGCAAAAGAATACGCTGGCAAAGCAATAAAACTAAAGGGGAGGATACTGAAGATGGCGGGTTTGCAGGAGACGGTTTTTATCAACGCTGGGATCAAATTAACAAACAATGGGTCACACTAACTCAACAGAATTACTCAAAATATTATCACCTAACGCAAATTGAGCAATTCCCTCATCAACGTGATGTAGCGATTTATTGGATACAGCATCAGTTTACTAAAATGGCAGATAATACCCCACACCCTTATAGCACCATCACGGTTGACCGTACCATAGGAAGCTTGCCGGCCGATTACCATAACCTAAAAACAGGGGTTGGCCGTCCATTTGATATTAATGGTGACTATGCATTAACCGTCACTTATGCAACTCCGAATGGGTTATCGACCGAAGTATTGCAAATCCGACGTACAGAGAGCTTCAATATTGCAGATAAAGGCGAATTGGTTCAGTTTACTGTACATGAATTGAACTACAAAAAAGAGCTTGGGCAGTTGATCTCCCACTATAACAACCCGGATTCATTAGCTTGCCGTGTATTAACAAACAGTGATGGCTATTTATTACCCAACCAGCTGATTCTCGATAATTATTGGCAAGGTGCCCCTATTTACTGGGCAGCAACAGAAGAAGGCTTAATTGATTTTTCGACAGGTAAAGTCAATCTCGACAAAATCACCTCAAAAAGTGCACTTTGCGCCAAGTGGGTTGAAAAAGGCCGGTTACATCAACAATATTTTTCATTATCTGACCCATTTGGCCAAGATTCGCAGGTTGATACCTCTTTGAACTTTATTGCGCTCAATCACCTTGATACTCACGCAAGGCATTACTCAGCAATACCCGATGTGATCTACTACACAGTCGAGCAACCTTTAGTTGCGGATGTAAACTTCGAACAAACGGTGGATATTACTCACCTAAACTTGCCTGATGGCCAGTACTCTTTTTGGGTCACACTAAGGACAAGTGATGACCAAAAACAAATTCAAGAAAGCATACCAATAGAGGAATGGTATTTTTCAGTACAACAAAATCAATTAACAATAAAAGGCACGATAGACAGTACCCCTGAGTTAAAACTGGATGGAATAATCATTCATATAGACCAACACTTGCAGGACCATACTGTACCAAAGTTGATTTGGCTCCAACAAAATACTCAAAATCCAACAGGACAATTAGCAGAAAATACAAAATTTCTAGATTATAACCAACCAGTGATATTTAATTCAGGAGTCATGTTGCCGGAACTTATATCATCAATGTCAGAAGAGGAACCTAGCTCCTTGTATTCATCGGTGCTATCCATTCCGCCACAAAAGCAAGCTGATATACTGCTAAGCGCGTAATTTGATGGTCAGGCTGTCTTTTGCAGCCTGACCATATACTATTAAACCATGCGTTCTGAGTGATTCATACGTTTTGCTAAAGGTAACCAGCACAACAATACAAGCATCGACATTAAAAACATCAACAATCCTAAACTAAACTGCCCGTTCTGTGGTAACAAGGCGGAAACCCAAGTCGCAACACCTGAACCGACATTTTGTAAGCCGCCAACGAGTGCACCTGCGGCACCTGCCAAATAAGGGAAAGGCTCCATAGCCCCTGTCGTTGCTAATGGAAATAACATACCAGCGCCAAAGAAAAATACCGCTGCTGGGACTAACAATGTCCATGTATTCATAATCCCAAACCAGCCTGGCACCCACATCATAAAGCCAGCCAATAAACAAATAAGCACTGAGTGCCACATCAAATTATAAAACGTTTTTCCCTCTCGCCCTGCATACCAAGCGCCAAAGAAAGCGGCAGGAATCGGCAATATAAATAAAATACTCACGGTGATACTGCTTAGCCCTAATACACCACCCATCAATACACCACTGCTGGCTTCAAATACCGCTATCCCAGCTAACGCACCAACTAGCATGGCAAGGTAAGAGAGAAATGAACCACTTGAAAGTAATTCACGATATGAGGCCAACATTCTGTGCTTTTCTGGGGAAACCGGCCGCGTTTCTGGTAGCCAACGATACATACTCAATAATACTGAGGCACCTAAGATAAATAGGAAAATATAGCAAGCATGCCAGCCCCAAAAGTGCGCTAATATTCCACCAAACATGGGAGCCAATAATGGGCTGACTAACACCCCCATATTTAATAGGCTATTTGCATAACGCAGCGCTGTGCCTTTATATAAGTCTCGAGGCATTGTTCTTGCCATTACACCGGCAACACCAGTTCCTAGCCCTTGTAACCCACTTGCCACTGTAAGTATATTTAGCGTTGGCGCGAAAATTGCCACAACCGTTGAAAATAAGAAAATCGTTAAACCGGTTAAAATAACAGGTCGGCGACCAATTCGGTCAGATAGCGGCCCATAAACTAACTGCGAAAAACCATAAGAAAATAAATAAGCCGCCATCACTTGTTGAACAGCACCAGAGGGCTCATTAAAATAAGCGGCAATTTCAGCAATGACAGGAACATAAATAGTTTGTGTCATTTGGCCGACCGCTGCCAATGCAATTAGCATCAATAGCAAATTAAAATGTTCCAGTTTTCTCATTTTTCTCTCAAATACATCCAATAATTCAAATGCACGCTATTTCGGACACAAAATAACGCCGCATTATTTCATTGTAATAACGCAAAATTATTTAGGTACTTAATTATCAATATAAAAATACTGCTCTACGCTTTTATGCCATTTTTAATAAATAGCAAATAATGCGTTTTGCTTGAGTGTGACTAAGATAACAAAAGCAGCCATCTTTTCGTAGTAGTGCGACATTTTATATTTTTCAACAATGGCAGTAATATTCGCCAGCATTGTCAACATAACTGTACATTGAACTTTAAAATAGACCAATATTAAGAATAAAACACTGGAACACATTATCGATAAGCATAAATAATGAACTGTTTTAGTATTAAATCCTAGTGAACCATGCTTTGGCTCATTCACATCAAAAATGAGTTATTTTTCAGATGGTCGATTTTAAAATATGAAGAGGTGGGATCTATGGCAAATTGGGTAACAGGAACAGTGATTGAAGCCAAATTTTGGACTGATTCATTATTCAGCTTAGTCATTGAGGCGCCAATTAAACCCTTTACCGCCGGACAATACGCCAAACTGGCACTCGAAATCGAAGGCGAACGTATTCAGCGAGCTTATTCTTATGTCAACGCACCTAGTGATAACCGACTTGAATTTTATTTTGTCATCGTCCCCGAAGGGAAACTTAGCCCAAAATTAGCACAATTAAAACCCGATGATACGTTACAGATCACAGATGAAGCAGCAGGTTTCTTCGTTCTAGACGAAATCCCTGAATGTAAAAATTTATGGATGTTATCAACAGGTACCGCCATTGGGCCTTTTTTGTCTATTTTACAGGAAGGCAAAGACCTTGAGCGCTTCGAGAACATTGTTTTACTCCACGCGGTCCGTTATGAGAAAGATTTAAGTTATTTGCCCTTAATGAAAAAGTTGGAACAACAATATCAAGGGAAATTAAAAATTGTCACCGTGGTGAGCCGCGAACAATGTACAGGTTCATTATATGGCCGTGTTCCAGCCTTAATTGAAAATCATGCACTCGAAGACGCTGTTAGCCTAGCCCTTTCGCCTGACACCTGCCACGTTATGCTATGCGGTAACCCTGAAATGGTCAGGGACACTCGCGATACACTAAAAAATAACCGTAACATGGTTAAACATTTACGCCGCAAACCTGGCCATATTTCGAGTGAGCAATACTGGTAATTTAGCATGCTACCCTGAAATATTTTCAGGGTAGCATTCATGTTATATGGTAGTCGGGCCACATGGTATGACGCTATAAATAATCCACAGTTTCTGTTTCTTCACCGTAGTGATTAACACCATCCATTCCCACAAAAGCTCCGCAATCAAGTACCATTATCATAGTAATTAATAATGGTAAAAAGCGCCCTATCCCCCATTGCCATACAGGTTCAAATTGGCTGACGTCGATTGAAAAAAGAGCAAATGCCAATAAAATCAGCGCAAACCACCCACCCGATTTTCCACGGTCATGTAAACGCTTCACAAAGATAGCGGCCAAAGGGTAAAGTAGTAAAATAAATAACGATATAGCAAGTGTTTCAGAGAATAGCAGTGCATTTTGTAACAGGGCAATTACCGTCATTAAAATAAAAATGACTGCAATACCTACCCAAAATGGCCGGCGACCGATACGGCCTTTGAAGGAAAAAGCCCATTGTTGTAATGTCATTACCTATAATCCTGATACAATGTGGAAAACTAAAAATGAGTGGCTCAAAAATGACCCAAACTTTATTTCGTTCTGTATACGCCATCATAACCATTTTTGTACTTAGTGTGCCACAACTGGCTTTTGCTCAAAAAGTCCCAACGCTGCCAGATACTGACTTTGAGGTCTCCTATTTGGCCCCTGATGCGCCTTCTTTTAACCTCACTATTCCTGAATTACGTAACCAATTCAATCAAGCATACAAAGACTTATATCTTCATGAATATAAAGTAATTGCTAGCCAAGATATCGCAGCTCCCTATATTCGAGCAGCTTCTCGAATTAACCAACAAATTTATTCCTCTGCGGTGTTAGAACGCGGAAGTGAAAAAATTAAAAGTTTACAGATCACATTACTACCGTCTGATAACCCACAAGAAAACCAAAAAAATCGACAATTAATGGAAAGTTATACCATGGCAATGGTCCGTATATTTGCCCCTGAAGTTTCACTGGATAAAGCCCCTGAGCTTACGGAAGCCTTAAATAAATTTATTGCCAATAATAGTGCAACTCACGCGGAAGAAGCTCGATTAGGCGCTTTAAGATATATTTTAGTAAAAAGTGACAATAATGTGCTTACTTTTGCTGTTGAACCGATTAAGCTAGAACAACAAACACCCTAAACTGACTGTGATCACGCTCTAAGAACAAGCATGATGAAAAGCAAAGCTATTATTATCCATTGTTCTTATAATGCAGAAGGTGAATGGCGACAACATTGTCACGTTACGCGTGTAACATAAGCGTGTGATGAATAACTTATTGATTAATCATTCAAACTCTCTGGTTGGAGGAAATAACATGCGACATCCATTGGTAATGGGTAACTGGAAACTAAACGGCAGCACACAGATGGTCAATGACCTCATCGCTGGCTTGCGTAATGAACTCAGCAGCGTTGATGGCTGTGATGTGGCTATTGCACCACCTGCGATTTATTTGACTCAAGCTAAACATGCGTTAGCAGGCAGTCGCATTGCATTAGGTGCACAAAACGTTGACGTTAACCTATCAGGTGCATTTACAGGTGAAACCTCTGCTGAAATGTTAAAAGATGTTGGCGCCAAATACATCATTATCGGCCACTCAGAGCGCCGTACTTATCACAACGAAAGTGATGAATTTGTCGCTAAGAAATTTGCTGTCTTAAAAGAACAGGGCCTGATCCCAGTACTGTGTATTGGTGAAACTGAAGCTGAAAATGAAGCGGGTAAAACCGAAGAAGTCTGCGCTCGTCAAATCGATGCCGTATTGAATTCTTTAGGTGCAGAAGCTTTCCAAGGTGCCGTTATCGCTTATGAGCCAATCTGGGCTATCGGTACAGGTAAATCAGCAACACCAGCGCAAGCACAAGCAATCCATAAATTTATTCGTACTCATATTGCGAAAAAAGATGCAGCCATTGCTGAACAAGTTATCATCCAATACGGCGGCTCTGTTAATGCCAGCAACGCAGCTGAGCTATTTACCCAGCCAGATATCGATGGTGCCTTAGTGGGTGGCGCTTCTCTGAAAGCTGACGCTTTTGCTGTTATTGTTAAAGCGGCTGCTGAAGCGAAAAAATCTAAATAAGGTTATTTTAATACCTTGAGATTAACCGCCAAATATTGGCGGTTTTTTTGTTTTAATTAATTCCAACATGAATAAAAGCATCACATCAATATTTTTATTATTCTCATAATTACCAACCATATAATACAATTACCACTTAGTTTTAAATTTAATTAACATTTATTAATTAAATTTAAAACTAACAAATAAACATATGATTAAAAACCTTAAATAAAGTTATAAATAAAAATACACCTTTATACCGACAATAATAAAACTCCCCAAAATAACAACAAGATGCAACTTATTAGATTTTTAATTTATATATACCATTCATCATCTATTAAATAATAACGGTAGACAATCTATAAAAGTTAATACACATTTATCTCTCTAATCGCTCAACTAGATAATTAACACTAATAAAACTCACCCTGAAGGATAAATATGAAATATATAGTTGGTTTAATCTATAGCATCATAATTATATTCCCTACAATTTGTTTCTCTGAATTAAATAATGACTCTTGGCGAGTTAATACCAATATCTATTTGGAAATAGAAGAATATCAAGGACAACGGGATTCATTTAATAATAAAGTCTACGATAAAATCAGCACCGTTGGGCAACTAAAGCTTTTCAACCCGCAATCTGCCTGGCGCTTTGCTCTTGAACACCGCGAATCTTTAAGGAATCATGGCCGTAACTTCACGACTTCACGGGATTCTTACATTAGAAATCGCACGCAAATTGATGCTATCAAGAAAATGATTAACACCCCAACATCAGACTTAGAGCTTGGTTTTCGTTACAGAAAAGAGTCAAACGATGTCGAACCCAACACCAAAGCACGTTCTTCGAATCGTTTATATGGCTTAACTCCTGCCGGCGAGTACCGTTTCAATGATGATTGGTCTTTTAACTTTTGGCTCTCTTATTTTTATTACAGTAATTATTTCAATGACAGCAGTCATGAAGCAGAAACCGAATTTGGTGTGACCTATAAATATTCAGATGCATTAAAAGCAAAATTCACTGTTTATATTGATAACCAATGGGATAAACATTTCAGTACCCGCTTTTTACAATCACAAGTTCGTGCGTACTTACCCATTACCATTAAACCCAACTGGAAAATCACCCCCTATGCACGTTATTTCTTACAAGAAAATACCTATGATAAAAATAATTATTTAACACAGGAAATTAAAAATGGCTTCCGCATTGGCTCTCTCGTGGAATACCAAGTCACCCCATCACTGACTTTATGGAGTGAGTTTGCCTATGAGCCTTCAACATGGAAATCACCTAAAAAGAATGGAATTACGTCAGGATATGATAATAAACAAACGCTATACCTAAGTAAAATTGGCGTAAAATACCAATGGTAACCTTTGGTTTGTAACTAACTTATTTCTCTTAAAAAAATAAGCCATGTGAAATATCATATGGCTTATATATTTTAAATTAGAAAACTACTTAAATATAAGAATAAAATATATTAAAAAGTAAATAATTAGTGAAAACATTAATTTTTTACGCTCTACCGTCGATTTAAATACCATTTAATTATAATTTATACTTACGTCACATAACAAAATAATATCAAGTTGAAATTATTCTAGGTTAAAATTAATTATTCTTGATAATTTGCTATTTAATATCAATGAGATAAATAAAGCCCCCTTCTCTATCTATTTGTACTCTATTCCTCTTACTCTGAAAGAGAGAATACTATCAACTGTGAGCACTCTCACATCATAAATATATCCAGCCACTTATTATTTTTTGAAAAATAACTTAGGGAAAATGAAAAATGAAGAAATTCACTTTACTTAGTGCTTGTATTTTCAGTGCATTTTCAATGGCTAACCCAATAACACAAGCCCAATTGAATGAATTATGGCAAGACAAACAAAAGTCTGCACAAGAAATAGTAAATAATATGTCCGAGGCTGAGAAAATTGGTCAGCTCTTCATGTTAGATTTCAGATATTGGAATAAAGACAGCCATGGAGAACCCGCTCCTTTTCTCGTTATGAATGATGAAGTTTCTAAGGTTATCAATCAGTACCACCTCGGTTCGGTGATCCTATTTAGAGAAAATCTGATTGATACACCACAAACTGTGGAGTTAATTAATAAACTTCAATCTTCCCGCAGTAACCTTCCACTATTTATTGGTACCGACCAAGAAGGGGGTTATGTCACCCGCTTACGCGTAGGCACCGAAATGCCCGGAAATATGGCATTAGGCGCAGCACGTAACCCAGCCCTTGCAGAGCTAACAGGGATGATCCACGGATATGAGCTATCCAGTCTTGGTTTTAATATCAATTTTGGCCCAGTTGTTGATGTTAATAACAACCAAAATAACCCAGTGATTGGGGTACGCTCATACTCAGATGATAAAAATTTAGTTGGCTCTCTGGCCACCAGCTATATTCAAGGCATTCATAAATATAATTTATTGACGTCACTTAAACATTTCCCGGGTCATGGAAATGTCTCTGCTGACTCCCATGTTGATTTACCCGTTGTTAATTCCGACGCGAAAACATGGCGAGACACTGAACTCGTCCCATTCAAATACGCGTTATCTCATGGTGCTGATGCCGTCATGACCGCACATATCATTGTACCAGCACTGGATGACGATAAGATCACCACACTTGCAGGTAAACAAGTTGGCACCCCAGCGACGCTTTCCAAACCTATTTTGCATGGTATTTTACGCGATGAGCTCAACTATGATGGCTTGATAGTGACAGATGCCATGGACATGGGGGCTATTGCTGACAACTTCGATATTAATTGGGCGGTAGAAACCTCGTTACTCGCTGGCTCAGATATTATTCTTATGCCAATTAAAATGTGGGACTCCCAAGCGGTTTCTCGTTTAGATAACATGTACCGCTATTTAGAAACACAAGCAGAGAAAAACCCAGAACTGAAAAAACGTATTGATGAATCCGCAAAACGTGTAGTGCTGAAAAAGCTTCAGCAAGAAATTACAGCACAACCAATAGACTTAGTGAAAGCAGAACAAGTCGTCGCATCAAAAGGCCATAAAGATATTGAAAATATGGTTTCTGAACAGGCTATCACATTAATTAAAAATGAGAATGTGCTGCCCTATCAATTAAAACCGCTGAATCGAATTTTCATTATTTCTGATGAAAAGCCACGCAATACCTTAATTCAAAAACAGTTAAATGATATCGCACAGGAAACGGGGGTTGCTATTATTACAGGCGAAAGTGTCGTTAAATTGAATGAAAGTACGCTAACTCAAGATGAAGCAAAAAAACTGGTTCAAAACCAAGATTTAGTATTACTGACGACCTATAATTTAAAGGATACGCCAACGAATGCTCAGCTTATCATTGATGCTGCAAACCAACTTAAAACCCCTATTGTTGTTATCTCTTCACGTAACCCCTATGACATTGCATACCTAAACGATGTAAACGCAAATATTGCCATCTATGGTATTACCGGATTTGATATCACCAATAATAACCGCAATTCGTTAGAAACCAATATTCGCAGCGGTTTACGGACATTATTTGCTAACACTCACGGCCAGCCGCTAAACCCACCTCAAGGGTTGCTACCCGTTAATATTAAAAACCCACAAGGTAACAAAGTGCTGTTCCCTTATGGTCATGGTGAAACCTACTCCACAATCAATTAATTACACAACCTATTAATTATTAACAATGATTTAGCCTTTATACCCCACGGTATAAAGGCCAGACACTAACGCCTTGAACTAAGGCATAAAAAATAAAATATACATAAAAATTAAAGGGTTAAAATGAAAACTTCACTGAATGGTTTACTTTTTGTTACTCTCACAGGATTGACAACATCCGTTTTCGCAGCTGATCAGGTCAATAATGATTACTGGCGCGTTTCTTCCAACGTCTATATGGAACTCGAAAAATTTGAAGGACACCATAATACCAGCGGTCGTAAGGTCTACGACAAAACCACGATGGTTGGCCAGCTATTTTTAGCGAATCCTGAATCAAAATGGAGCTTTTTTCTGGAACATAAGGAATCATTAAGAAGCTACAACCACAATTTCTCAACATCCAAAGACTCTTTTATTCGTAATCGTACGCAAATTGGCGCTACTCGGAAAATGTATGCGAGCGATATTGGTCAGTTCAATTTGAATGTCACCTATCGTAAGGAATCAAATGACTCTGCACCGGGCACACAGGCACGGCCATCGAATACTATGTTTTGGTTAATGCCTAGCGGGACATACAATTTCAATGATAAGTGGGCATTTAACTTTTGGGATGCGGTTTACCATTACGATAATTTCCATGCCCCCAATAGTTATGAGTGGGAATCCGAACACGGACTTGTTTATAAGGTCAACGACTCTGCAACCGCCAAAGTCTATCTATACACCGATTGGACATGGGATAAAGACTTTAATAAGACATGGGAACAAAACCAAATTCGCGGTTATTTTCCTATCACGTTAAACCAGGACTGGAGCGTAATGCCTTATTTTCGTTATTATTTAAATGAACATAACTATGATAGTAACAAACGCACTACCCAGAAAGTTAAAGACGGCTACCGTGTCGGGACACAAGTTTTTTATAACTTAACACCAAAACTAACACTATGGGGCGGCTTCGCGGTTGAACCTAGTACTTGGGAAAACCCAAAAAATGCAGGTATCACCTCAGGTGGCAACAACCGTCAAACATTTTATCTTGGCCAGTTAGGTGTCAAATACCAGTGGCAATAATTAGCCCTAGTTTACATCTCAGATAATACTCAAAATAGTTCGTGCTGTAGCTAGGCGGCAAGAAAAGCTAATCCCTAGAAGCATACACCAGTATGTGACTAGGGTTAGCGAACGTAGCCAACAACGCTACAGTGCGAAATATGAAGAGTATTAGCGTTGGATGATTTCGTCGAACACCCCCCCATTCGCAAAATGAGTTGCTTGTGCCGCTTGCCACCCTCCGAAACTTTCATCTACCGTCAGTAACTTAAGCTCAGGAAACTGCTGCTGATATTTTTGAGCCACTTCCACATTTCGTGGACGATAGTAGTTTTTCGCTGCAATTTCCTGCCCTTCCGCAGAATAGAGGTGCTCTAGGTAAGCTTCGGCAACTGCCCTGCGGTCACGTTTATCGACAGTTTTATCAACAACAGCGACAGTTGGCTCAGCAAGAATCGAAATACTTGGCGTCACTATCTCAAACTGCCCACTTTCCCCTAACTCATTGATAGCGAGTAAAGCCTCATTCTCCCAAGCAATTAATACATCACCTATACCGCGTTCAACAAAACTATTGGTTGCGCCGCGAGCCCCCGAATCGAGTACTTCCACATTTTTATAGAGCTGTTTAACGAATTGTTTCGCTTTTTCAGGGTTTTGCTGATTTTTATCTAACGCATAGCCCCATGCTGCTAAGTAATTCCAACGTGCTCCGCCGGAGGTTTTCGGGTTGGGTGTCACCACGGAAACGTCTTTGCGGACTAAGTCGTCCCAATCTTTGATATTTTTCGGGTTATCTTTACGAACGAGAAAGACGATAGTCGATGTATAAGGAGCTGAATTATCGGGGAGCTTTTTTATCCAATTTTTATCTATACGGCCACTTTGTGCTATAGCATCAACATCATAGGCTAAAGCTAAGGTAACAACATCAGCTTCTAATCCATTCACCACTGATATGGCTTGCTTACCTGAGCCACCATGAGATTGCCGAACGGTAACGGTATCGCCCGTTTTCTTTTTCCAATAATTACTGAACTCCTGATTATATTGCTGATAAAACTCACGAGTCGGATCATAAGACACATTCAACAATTGAATATTTTTCGCCCAAGCCCCTGTTGCTAACAGTAATAGCAATGCCGTCGTAAATTGTGATTTTGTTACCTGCCATGAACGTGTCATCCACATTTCCTCATTAAATTTATGATAAGAAGAGGCTGACAGATAGCATCAATTACGGGAAATAATTAAAAAGAAAAACTTATAAGAATGAGGAATATGTGAACAAAGAATAAAAGATAAAGACTTACAAATAGCCCTCTTTTAAAACGTATCGTTTATTCCACATTAGGAAAAAGCCATGTAACACTCAAAAGGGTTTAAGCGATATTAGCGTTCGCAAAAGTCAGCTGGCCATTTTTATTATGGCCAGCCTTCTGAAAAAGTATATTTGGTAAATAGAGTATTTGATCTGCAACCTAGAATAGGATAAAAACGTTTAAATCTATTTCCTTATTTACAAGAGTACCCTATTATCAATGTTTCCTTAGGTAACAAATAGAAGGAAACACAACCTTGACATTATCATGTCATTTTATTTTCCTGCGGCAATGCTGATTTTGGTAAACCAAAGATTTTGTCAAAAGCCAAATTAAAAAAGAAAGTATAAATTGGGATAAAAATAATTAAGGCAAAATCGAATATTAATGCTTGTAAAAGACTAATTGACAGCCACCATGCAATTAAAGGAATTAAGAAAGCAACTAGTGTTATTTGAAAAAGTATAGCGTGAACAAAACGGCGTCTAAATGTTCTAATACGTGATTTTTGTTTCGATTCCCAATATTCAAATGCGGTATTGAAAATAAAATTCCAACTAACGGCAATAGTAGTTATTACTAAGGCTAATGGCCCTGTAGTTCCTGCTGAATTACCAGAAAGAAAAGCCAGTGCCAATGCGGAAATAAACCAGCCAATAACTTCATAAATCGTTATAAATACAATTCTACGTTTTATTCCCTGCATTTCTCCACCTCCAATATATTATTACCAATAAAATGACAGAGTAAATATTCGTCAATATTAATAAAGCTCAGCCACTTAAGTTTTTATCGCAGGAGACAATTTCATCTACTAGAAAGCGGCAAATGATATAACATTAAGTAGTAAAACATCTGATTATACGAAAAACCGTGTTAAATATTCTCGTATTAAGCTGGCGACTTTATATAAAACTTTATCAATTATTAGATTTAAATATTTTTATTAAAAAATTAATTTTCCTTAATTATCCATTGTGCTTTTTTAACATCAACAGGTTCAGGAATTAGACGTGCTTTTACAAAAATATCTGCAATTTTTTGTTGCTTCGCAAACGAATCATCACTCATATGAATAAACCCATAATTTGCGCGTTGTAATGCTTTTAACCATATATCTTTGCTTAGCCCTGTTGATACTGATAAGACTTCTGAGGTTTCTTGAGGATGTGTATTAACCCATTCACTTTGTTGTATTAGTTGCTCAATAATTACTTCAACATATTTAATTTTTTTTTCAGCAAAGTTACGGCTAGCAAGGAAAAAGGTGTAATGAGGAACTAAATTTTCACCATTAACGATTTGACGGACTGACAAGTTAGTTTCAACTTCAGCTAAAAAAGGATCCCAAATCGCCCATGCATCAGTTGCCCCTTTCTCAAAGGCTGCTCTCGCATCTGATGGTTGTAAATAAACTGGGATAATATCACTGTAATTAAGCCCCGCATGTTGCAATGCGGCCAAAAGTAAATAATTCACATCAGAACCTTTATTTAATGCGATCCGTTTTCCCTTTAAATCATTGATAGACTTAATTGATGAATTTTCAGGAACAATAATTGCCTCTGATTTGGGATTAGCTGGTGAATGACCTAAATAGACAAAATCAGCTTGTGCTGCTTGAGCAAAAATAGGTGGTGCATCTCCCGTCGCGGCTAAATCAATACTTCCTAGATTTAACCCTTCTAACATTTGCGGTCCTGCGGGAAATTCAATCCAATTAATATTAACATCATATTTTTTAAATTCGCTTTCTAACGAACCTCGATATTTTAATATTGCAAAAATATTGGCTTTTTGATACCCAATATTAATTTTTTTCACTTCTGCGAAAATAAAGTTGGGGTAGATGAAAATCAGCAATAATGAAGCAAATAGTATTAACTTTTTCATAGTAGGACTCCTGATAGGATTAATTACCTCAAATAGTTTTCACTCACTTATTTTGGCCTTGAATCATTGGCAATTGTTTCACCAAATGGCCCAGTATTAATACATGAACTAGAGAAAGAGAACTCTTTTAGTCCTTGTAATAACGGCATTACTAACTCTGCAAACCGGTGTGCTTCCTCTAAATGCGGATAACCTGAAAAAATAAACTTACTAATACCCACGGCTTGATATCCCCTAATTCGTTCTGCAACTTGCTCAGGTGAACCAACTAAAGCCGTTCCGGCTCCGCCTCGAACTAAACCAATACCGGCCCATAAATTAGGTGCAATAAATAAGCTATCTTTAGAGCCATTATGGAGTGCTTGCATACGCTTCTGCCCCATTGAATCCATACGCGAAAAAATAGATTGAGCTTGAGCAATCACTTCATCATCAAGATGTGAAATCAGCTTATTCGCCGCATCAATAGCCTCTTGCTCTGTTTCTCGCACTATCACATGTAAGCGAATTCCAAATTCCAATTGGTTACCCTTTTCATCTGCTAGTTTCCGCACAGCTGTAATTTTTTCAGTTACATCAGCAATTGGTTCGCCCCATGACAAATATGTATTAATATGTTCTGCTGCAACCGCTAACGCAGCTGGCGATGAGCCACCAAAATACAATGGAGGACCTAATGGTTGTACTGGTGGAAATAGCAATCCTGCATTTTCAACATTTATATGTTCTCCTTGATAATTAACTTGCTGCTCTCCACGGATCAACCGTTTATAAACTTCAAGGAATTCCTTTGTCACTTTATATCGCTCTTCATGATTTAAAAAAATCCCATCACCTCTATTTTCTATCGGATCACCTCCTGTAACCACATTTACCAATAATCGTCCATCTGATAGTCTATCCAAAGTAGAGGACATGCGAGCAGCTAGTGAAGGAGGTTGAAGACCTGGTCTAACCGCCACTAAAAAACGTAATTGTTTGGTCACTGAAACCAATGCTGCAGCAATTAACCACGAATCTTCGCAGCTTTTACCTGTTGGGATCAGCACACCATGGAAACCTAAACTATCCACTGCGATAGCAATTTGCTGCAAATAAGGTAATGTCACGGGACGAGCACCTTTCTGAGTGCCTAAATAGCGCCCGTCTCCATGCGTCGGTAAAAACCAAAATATCTGTAGTTCTTGCTGTGCTGTCATGTTTAATCCCTATTCAATTGATAACAATCAGAAATTATTTTTAATACCTCTAAAACTCTGTAAGTGCACTCAATACCTTCGATTCAAGTTCAATCAACCTAGAGTTAGTCAGTGTTCTGGGATAATCTTCATTTACTTGTAAATCAAAATACAGCCCGCCATCCTTTAACATCAATACTCGTTCAGAGGTAAACACAGCTTCATGCACATCGTGTGTTACAAGCACAACGGTAAATTTGTATTCTTGCCATAGCTTAATGATCAACTGCTGCATTTCTATTCGAGTTAATGCATCAAGTGCACCTAAAGGCTCGTCAAGTAATAGTAAACGAGGACGATGAATAAGTGCTCTTGCTAATGCGACACGCTGTTTCTGTCCACCAGATAATGTTGCAGGCCATTCATTAGCTTTATCAAGCAGTCCAACGGCATCTAGCGCTTCAAGTACCTCATTACGCCATTTTCCTTTAAGTCCAAGCTCTACATTCTCGACAACTTTTTTCCATGGTAGTAATCGCGGCTCTTGGAACATCATGCGTGTATTATTATAAAAATGAGCTAGTGATAGTGTTTCGCTCGTGATTTCCCCTGACGAGGGAAAATCTAAATTAGCTATTAGGCGTAATAAGGAACTCTTACCACAGCCACTGTGCCCAACAATGGCGACAAATTGCCCTGCAGGAATTGTAAAGCTAAGGGATTTAAGTACTTCATGAGCACCAAACTGTTGAGTAATCTGGTTAACATTAACTGTAATGCCTTCATTTCTAAGAGGTTGATTTATCATCATGCTGGAACCTTTTTTTTCTGCCAAGTAGGATGCCAACGCAAAAGTACAACTTCTAATAAATAGGTCGACCAATCTGCTATTTTACCCAGTAAGGCATAAACAATGATGGTAAATACTACAATGTCAGTTCTGAGGAACTCGCGCGCATTCATTGCTAAATATCCGATCCCTGCATTTGCAGAAATGGTTTCAGCAACAATCAATGTTAGCCACATCAGCCCAAGAGAAAAACGGATACCAACCAATATTGATGGCAGTGCCCCTGGAAAAATAACGTGATGGAATAGTTGATATCCATTTAGTCCATAGCTTTTTGCCATCTCAATCAAACCGCGGTCAATATGTCTAATGCCATGTAATGTATTTAAATAAATAGGGAAAAAAGTACCTAATGAGACGAGAAATATTTTAGCTTTCTCATCAATACCAAACCATAAAATAACTAAAGGGATAAGTGCCAAATGTGGTATATTGCGGATCATTTGTATCGAACTATCTAATAAAGTTTCACCTAATCGGGATAGCCCTGTAATTAGTCCTAAAATAAGCCCTATCAAGCCGCCAATAATAAAACCGATAGAGGCACGTAATGTGCTGACAACCATATTTTCCCATAACTCACCACTTTTTATTAACCTCCACCCCGCATTCATTACTTGAAGTGGTTCTGGTAATATACGGTTTGATACCCAGCCTGAATTTACGGAAAATTGCCAAATCATCAGTAAAGCTAAAGGCACTAGCCAACTCAAAAATAAATTACGTTGATAGCTCATTTTTATTCCCCCAATCCAACAATCGAGTATAGTTCAGCTTGTAATATATAATTCCTAGTTTTATTTAGTGAGCGATAAAAAAACGTAAAGTATTATTTACTCTACCAATAATCTCATCATTAAAAATATATTTCTGAGATTGCTCAGAATACTTTGAATGTTTATTACTAATATAAATTCCAATCATAATTTCTTCAGCTTTTAATGCCATCAATAAGGGTTTAAAAGCATAATCCAAGGCTAATTGATGACATTCACTGCCTCCAGACATAATTGGCAATACTCTTTTATTAGCAAATGAACCTTGTGGTAATAAGTCAATTAATGACTTTAACACACCGCTATACGATGATTGGTAAACGGGGGAAGCTATAATAACACCATCTGCTCTATTAACTTTTTTAATAAACAATTCTATTTGAGAATGTTGATATTCTGCTTTTAATAACACACTTGAATCAAATTCATTCACACTAACCCGTTCAATCAATACATTATATTCACCAAGCCATTGCTGAATATAATCAAGTAAGGCAGATGAAAGTGATTTCGAATTTGGACTTCCTGAAATAATAAGAATATTCATATTAACCTCTCTATTGATAACTGACTATTAATATTTATCGAATTAGCCTATGAGAAAGAAATAATTTTTTGTTCTTAGTAATACTATAATCGATATAAAAGAATTGCTTTTTAATTATTATCGGATTTAAAATTTTGAACAGGATGCAAAAAATCAAAAAAAATACCAAAACTACTTGCTTTAAAATTAGAATTCGCAGAATTATTGAATTTCATATTAGCCTAATTAGTAATTAAAAGTAACTGGCCAGAGTTACAGGATTGAATGAATAGTTACTTATGCATTTGATTTTTAATCATTTTATGTTATTACGATTTAATTAAGTGGAAAATCACATTACTGTAATAGACACATTTATCAATGCTGAATATTTTAGCTGTCACTCAGTAGTGGAAAATTTTAATACTCGCTTGATAAATTCATAGGCGGCATCGTAATTACCTTTTAGTATGAAACACCCTGAAAAACTGACTTATTTGTTATTTGTAACAAATGCAAGGAGAGTGTATAGATTACGGATTATAACTATAGATTGTAATCCGTTGACACTAGATTTTTATTCGAGCTTCCTGAACATTTAACTAATTACCCAAATCGGAAAAAAAAATTCCAATTTATGTGTTTATTTTTGAACGTCACTCAATAAACATTAGCATTAATTTAATATTATAAAACTTGGAGGTGAGTATTTATGAAAAAACAAGAACGACAAAAAGCTATTCGAATTAAGTTGATAACTGATAAAAAAGCTTATGTTAGCGAATTAGCTAAAGAATTATCGGTAACTACTCGAACTATTCGTAATGACTTAAATGAGCTATGCCAAAGTACACTATTCTCATTGTTTCATGGTGGCGTACAATTAAAAAACACACCAGATGACGAATCCTTATTTGAACAATCGTTTACAGAAACGATATTAAACGGCTTTAAAAGCGGCAAGGATATTGCACCAAATTCAAATCGAACTACACAAAACAGCTATATTAATGAAAGTGTTTACATCCTAGGTTCGTTTAATGTTGATATTGTCTCTGAAATAACAGCACTACCCCAGATTGGTCAAACCATACGGGCTTCTGCAACACATTTTTATGCCGGAGGAAAGGGGACAAACCAAGCTATCGCTGCGGCTAAAATTAATAATAACGTTCACTTAACGGTTAAATTAGGCTCAGATGAGTTTTCAAAAAAAGCCAAGAGGTATTTAACAAAGACTGAGATTTCATCATTTTCTTTTCTTATAAATGAAATGTCACCAACTGGAATAGCAATCGTATGGGTTTCTGATGCTACTGGTGACAATATGATCAGTGTCACTCTTGGTGCCAACGAAACATTTACCGAAGAGGACATTTTATTAGATATTGATATCATTCGTAATTGCAGAGTATTTTTGACTCAGCTAGAAAACAATTTCCCTATAACTCGTTATGCAATAATGCAGGCAAAACTTGGGAAAGCTATTGTTGTATTGAACCCAGCCCCTTATGTTCCAGAAATCAAAGAAATATTGCATTTAATAGATATTATTACACCAAATAAAATTGAAGCCGAAGCATTATCTGGAGTAGTTATTGACGATATTAATTCGGCAAAAAACGCAGCCAAAAGCATTCATATTCAAGGTGCAAAATCCGTCATTATCACGTTAGGTAATCAAGGTTGCCTAATCTTTGATGGCAAAGTTTATACCCATATTCCTGCCTATAAATCAGCTGTTGTCGATACCAGTGGAGCTGCCGATGCTTTTACTGGAGCACTAGCTGCATACATTGCTAACGGTAAAGAGCTCGTCAATGCAGCGCAGTATGCTTCTGCGTTTGCATCGTTGAAAGTTGAACGTAAAGGCGCATCAAACATGCCCAGTAACTCGCTCGTTTATCACCGTAAGCAGCAATTGTTTAGAGAATTATTCAGTCCCCTAAGCCTATAGGAATAACCAAATGAAAAATAAAATGTTTTATCGCATCATCGGTGCAACTGTCGGAATAGCACTTTCCTCCTTCTTCATCATACCTGCATTTGCCGCCGATACGCAGACGCATAAACCAAAAATTGCCCTAGTCATGAAATCATTGGCAAACGAGTTTTTTCTGACAATGGAGACAGGAGCAAAAGATTATCAGAAAAAAAATATAGATAAGTTTGATTTGATATCTAATGGAATAAAGAACGAAACGGATACGGCAAATCAAATCCAGATTGTAGAGCAAATGATTGTATCTAAAGTGGATGCTATCATCATTGCACCATCTGATTCTAAAGCAATCCTACCTGTAGTTAAGAAAGCAATTGATGCAGGAATAATCGTTATTAATATTGATAATAAATTTGATGAAGGTGTACTCAAAGATAAAAATCTAAATATTCCTTTTGTTGGTCCTGATAATCAAAAAGGAGCTAAAGATATTGGTGATTATTTAGTAAAGCACCTTAAACAAGGTGATCAAGTAGGTATTATTGAAGGCATTCCAACCTCCCGTAACTCTCAACAACGCACTCAGGGATTCCAGCAAGCAATGGCTGAGGGCGGAATGAAAGTGGTTTCTATTCAATCCGGTCAATGGGAAATAAACAACGCTAATGTGGTAGCCGCTGCAATGCTGAGTGAATATCCCGATATCAAAGCACTGTTAGCAAATAACGATAACATGGCATTAGGTGCAGTTTCTGCAATTCGTTCAGCTGGAAAAAAAGGACAGGTTCTGGTGGTAGGTTATGACAATATCGAAGCAATTAAGCCGATGTTGAATGATGGCCGAGTATTAGCAACAGCAGATCAATTCGCTTCCCAGCAAGCTGTATTTGGCATTGATGCCGCACTTGATGCGCTCAAAAATGGTAAAAAACAAAGTGATTTATCCAGCAATATTGAGACCCCAATAAAACTTATTATTAAACAATAGGTTAATCATGGTTCATTGCTTTGGTATTGCACCTTTCGGATATCAGAGCAGCTTACCCGATAAGGTCAGGATATGAAAAATAGGCAAGAGATCCTCGCAATACACGGAATAAGTAAAACCTATAGTGAACCTGTCTTAGTGGATGTGACACTAGCATTATATTCAGGAAAAGTATTGGCTCTGACTGGGGAAAATGGCGCCGGAAAAAGTACCTTAGCCAAAATAATTGGAGGACTAACCAGCGCAACCTCTGGACAAATTATTTATCAGGGAAAACCTTACACGCCTAACAGCAGGAAAGATGCTGAAAAATTGGGTATCCGCATGGTGATGCAGGAACTCAATTTACTGCCCACGCTATCGGTAGCAGAAAATCTGTTTCTCGAACAGCTTCCTCACCGATTTGGTTGGATTGATCGGAAAAAGTTAAACGAAGTAGCTCAACCCGTGATGGCCATGGTTGGATTGCAATCGATCGATCCTAATACACTTGTTGGTAAATTAGGCATTGGCCATCAACAGATGATTGAAATCGCAAGAAACTTAATTGGCGAAAGCCGAGTTCTTATTCTTGATGAACCTACAGCAATGCTCAGTAACCGTGAAGTTGAATTACTGTTTAAACAGATAATGTTGTTTAAAGCCCGAGGTGTTTCATTGATTTATATCTCCCATCGATTAGATGAATTAGCGGTAATTGCTGATGATATTGCAGTACTACGGAATGGCCACCTAGTCTGTGTGGATGATATTAAACGCTATAACAGTGATCAGCTAGTTTCACTGATGGTCGGACGTGATTTAAAAAGTTCATTTAATTTAAATCAGCACCAGGTCGGTCATCCGATCTTGAAAGTGAAAAACTTTAAGCGTGGAAGAATTATTCAGGATACATCGTTCACGCTACACAGTGGTGAAATATTAGGTATTAGCGGTCTAGTAGGTTCTGGACGAACAGAACTTTTACGCGCTATTTTCGGTGCTGATAAAATCGACAGCGGCACATTACAGGTTGGTGATCCGTTAAAAACCGTAGTAATACGATCTCCTAAGGATGCAATTAAGCACGGTATCGCATTGGTTACAGAAGATCGTAAAGGCGAAGGCCTTTTATTACCACAATCTATAGCAGCAAATATCTCCTTGGGTAATAGCGATAAAACAAGCTTTCTATCAATCGTTAGCTCACTTGATGAAACCAATTTAGCAAATAAATATATTAAAAACTTAGGCATCCGCGCGACAAATCCTTCGCAGCCTGTAAAGAGTTTATCAGGAGGTAATCAGCAAAAAGTATTAATTAGCCGATGGTTAGAAAGAGATTGTCAGATTATTTTATTTGATGAGCCCACTCGAGGTATAGATATTGGTGCAAAACAAGATATTTACCAGTTACTGAATGCGTTGACGGCTAAGGGAAAAGGCATTGTTGTCGTTTCCAGTGATTTACGCGAACTCATGCTCATTTGCGACCGTATTGCAGTAATTTCAGATGGCAAACTAGTGAATACCTTTTCACGTGGTGACTGGAGTCAGGAGCAAATTTTAGCAGCAGCATTTTCTGCATATCAGCATGTAGAAAATACTTCTAGCGAATAGCCGAGGATAAAAAATGAATAACAAATTATCGACTAAACAAGCGGCAACAACAAAAGAAACCCCTTATACATCATTGAAAGAGTTAAATAGCTACATCGGATTAATCGGCGCGTTATTGGCGATGATAGTGCTATTTTCATGCCTTAGCACACACTTTTTAAGCATGAATACCTTTAGTACTATTGCGAATCAAATCCCTGACCTAATTGTTATGTCTGTTGGGATGACATTCATATTAATTATTGCAGGTATAGATCTTTCCGTTGGATCGTTGTTGGCTCTTGCAGCAGCTGTGGTAAGCGTAACGTATTTAAATTTCCAATGGCCCCCATGGCTAGCAGCTCTTTCTGGTGTAATGCTCGCAACACTAGTTGGATCACTAACGGGCTTCATTACGGTTGCTTGGCGTATTCCCGCATTTATCGTCTCTCTCGGAATGTTGGAAATGGCTCGAGGAGTAGCCTATCAGTTGACTGACTCTAGAACGGCCTATATTGGTTCTATTTATGATTATATTGCCGACCCGGTTTTCTTCGGAGTATCCCCTTCTTTTATTATTGCCATAGTAGTCATTATAGTCGGGCATTTAGTTTTAACTCGAACTGTGTTTGGCCGTCATTTGATTGGTATTGGTACGAATGAAGAAGCGGTCCGATTATCAGGCATTAATCCCGGGCCTTATAAGATCGCTGTATTTGCACTTATGGGAGGATTATCTGGTTTGGCCTCACTGTTCCAAGTGGCGCGCCTTGAGGCCGCTGACCCAAATAGTGGTGTTGGAATGGAACTACAGGTTATTGCTGCTGTTGTGATAGGCGGTACAAGCTTGATGGGAGGAAGAGGTTCAATTATATGTACTTTTCTTGGAGCATTGATTATTTCCGTTCTGGCTGCTGGGTTGGCACAAGTTGGTGCAAGCGAGCCCACAAAACGCTTTATAACAGGAGCCGTAATTATCGTTGCAGTGGTACTTGATACATACCGTAGTCATTTAAACAAGAGCTAAACAACCACCTACTAAATGTTAATAAAAGGAAAAAAAATGTCTAAAAATAAAATTATTATCGACTGTGACCCCGGTCATGATGATGCAATGGCTATTTTTTTAGCATTAGGTAATCCGAATATTGATTTACTTGCCGTAACAACGGCTGCTGGAAACAAAACTTTAGATGAAGTCACTTATAATACACGCGCTGTTATGGAATTAATCGGTGCAAATAATATTCCTATCGCAGCAGGTTGTTCTCGCCCTTTAGTCAGGACAATACAAAAAGGTTTAAAAACTCATAAAGTAACAGGTATTGATAGGTCACAACTTCCAGAACCTAAACTACCTATTGATAAACGACATGCCGTTGACTTAATTATTGATACCATTAAATCTCATCCGCCAAAAACAGTAACTCTCGTTCCGATAGGGGGACTTACAAATATTGCATTAGCAGCAAGAAAGGCGCCAGAAATTGTAGGATTAGTGAAAGAGGTAGTTTTAATGGGGGGTGGCTACCATACAGGCAACAGCACAGCTGTTGCTGAATTTAATATCCTCATAGATCCTGAAGCCGCCCATATCGTATTTAATGAAACTTGGCCTATCACAATGGTTGGATTAGACCTAGCCTATCAAGCACGCCCAGATGACCAAATCATAGAAAAGATTAAGGCGTTAAATACTCGACTAAGCCATTTTGTTGTTGAGTCCCTCAATAACTACACTGCTAGTTATCGTCAGCAAAAAGGACATAGTGACCATGCCCCAGTTCATGATTTATGCGCTGTTGCTTATGTTATCGACCCATCGATAATGGAAACAATCAAAGCTCCAATTAATATTGAATTGCAAGGTGCTCTAACAACGGGAATGACAGTCACAGATTTTCGTCTACCCATTAAAGCAGAATGCCATACCCAAGCTGCCACTAAATTAGATAATCCGCAATTATGGGATATGTTTATTGATTCCCTTGAGCAATTAGGAAAATAGAGTGATAACCACCCCACATAGCGGGTGGTTTACTCATTAATTTCTATAGAGGTAATCTGTATTAACAAATAAACCAGATATCAGCGGATGCATAGAGCAATGATATTAGTGAAATAGTGAAGACATTTGAACGCTTTTCAAATTAAAGTCATGAGTAACTCATCCTGGAAAGCAACTAAATTACCCTACTTATTCTTAATGCGGCAGAACCAAATGCATTCATGCAATGAGTCTCTGAAATGAGATTTCTAGCTCAGCCTAATACCTTAATTAAACTTTGTAATGGTGCTTTTCATATCATATTGGCATAAATACAATCAATTCTGCCGCGCTACAAGAATCGACTAAAACATTATCAGAACGAACTATTGTCGATTACAAAGCGATATTTAACATCACGTTTCAACATACGTTCATATGCTTGATTAATATTTTCTATATTAATCAACTCAATCTCTGCAACAATATTGTGTTCCCCACAGAAATCAAGTAATTCCTGAGTTTCTTTAATACCACCGATTAATGAAGCCGAAATAGATTTTCTTCCAAGATATAACGGAACTGAACTCGTGTTAAATTCACCGATGTAACCAACAAGAACCAATGTTCCATCTAATGTTAATGTAGAAACATATGGTTTTAAATCATGCTCATAAGGGATAGTATCAATGATGATATCAAACTGATTTTTAATCTCTGCCATCTTAGCTTCATCTGTTGATAACACAACATGATGGGCACCTAAACGGATCGCATCAGCTATTTTGGATTTTGAACTAGTTATTAATGTAATCTCTGCCCCTAAAGCATGAGCTAGTTTAATAGCCATATGACCCAAGCCACCTAATCCCACAATAGCAAGCTTAGTTCCGTTACCTACTTTCCAATGCCTTAACGGAGACCAAGTTGTAATACCAGCACATAATATTGGTGGAACTGCTTTTAAATCTAAATTTTTAGGTACTTTTACAACAAAATTTTCACTGCAAACAATTTTTTTAGAATATCCTCCATAAGTCATTCGTCCATCATAACGATCTAAACTATTAAAGGTTTGAGTTGGACCCTCTTCACAATACTGTTCCAAATCTGATTTACAATATGTACAGTCCTGACAAGAATCTACTATAAATCCAATTCCTACAATATCACCAACTTTAAACTTTGAAACTTTATTTCCTATATTAGAAATACGTCCAACAATTTCATGTCCAGGAACAATAGGATATTGAGAAACACCCCAATCATTTCTACTTTGATGAATATCAGTATGACAGACTCCACAGTATTCAATATCAATTAAAACATCATCTTCGCGAAGATCTCGACGTTCGAAAACAAAAGGAGCTAGTGGACTTTTATTACTTTTAGCTGCATACCCAAGTATTTTTATCGACATAGTATTCTCTTTATTTTTTATATAAATTAATGATTGATTTAATGACAGCGCGAATAAACCAGACTTTAAATAAATTAAATATCATTTACTCTTTATATCTTAAATATAAAATTTATATAATATAAAGTGGCTTATTCACTCACTCCTAATACACAATTAAAATTGTGTTTTTTTATTGTTCAATAAACTTAGCAGGATATTTGGCTATTCTTTCTAGAAAAAAGAAATAGTATTTACCGTTATCAACAATGTCGGGAAACCCTTCAATATGCTTACCATCCATTAGCCCGAAAACAATATTATTATCGACTTTCCTAAAGTGGTCAAAGATTGGCACTCCATCATAAATCATGGTTGCAGACGTTTTTCCTCTAAAGCTCACATCAAGAATAGATGCTTCTCCTTTCATTATCTTATTAGAAAAAAGTTTACCCTCATCATTGAAACAAATGATTGGAAGCACATCAAATTTGCTTTTAAACCATTTACCGTACCATTTCATTTCCGCTAAGGCTTTATTCCCCCAATGACCTGTTTTGAAATCACCACCTTTCCACTTACCTAACATCTCATCTGATGTAATTATAGGAAGGGAGTCAAAAAGACTCAGTAAAACTGAATCATCTATAATAGAATTTTTAGAACGTAGATCATAAAATTTTTGAATATTATTCATATAAATATACCTTATAAGTTAAAAGTCTTAGTCTGATATAAGCAGTCTCAGATTACCTACTCATCTAAAGTTTCAATATCTATAAACAGAATTTCGGCTATAACTTTCTTTACTACTCTTCATTACCTTTTTAGGAATCAATGATTTTATCGCTAAGCTGAGTATTAGAAATAATAGGATTAGAGGTGGGCCCTTATTCCGAAAGAAATTTTGCTCATTATATGTATTTACTTTTATTGCCTTGTCGATACATATACAGTAAAGGAATTTAGGAGTACTGCATTGCCTGATATTGGATATTTTTTTGCCTGATAATATTTTTATGGCATTTAAGGGGGGAAATATGGTGTTGCAAGTGTGAAAAAAACATAATATTCACATATGATCTTGCTTGGAAACACTATATGAACAACGAACTATTAAATCTCTGCCGTCACTATGCCGATGCTCGGGCCGTTTTTAACGGTGTTATTACTACACCTGTTTCGGGGTTGACTATCGTACGCTCTATCCATCAAGGAGAATTACAGGTAGCAGTATCAAGGCCACTTGTCGCGATGATGTTACAGGGGCGAAAACGTGTAACAACAGGCTCTAACAGCTTTGAGTATGGTCCCGGAGAAGCGATGGTTATATCCGCAGATATTCCTATAGAGGGCCTGATAACAAAGGCTAGTGCTGGAGAGCCCTATTATTCACTTGTTCTAGAACTGGATATTTCGCTCCTTAGTGAACTCTTGAGCGCTATGAAAATTAAGAGAAATCGATCGGCAAGTAATATCCATATTGAACCCATTCGAACTAATGTGGCAGATACTGCATGTCGTCTGGTAAGGCTGTTCGAAGAACATGAAGCACTTAACATCCTTGGTAAAGGGTTAATACGTGAGTTACATTACTGGTTGCTCAGGAGTGAGCATGGAGAAGCCATCAGGGCTCTTGGTGCAATGGACAGTCATTCTGTGAAAGTGAGTCGTGCAATAGAAAAATTGCGTAATGATTTTATGTACCCAATCAAAATCAAAGAACTAGCCAGTAGCGTAGGTATGAGCGTACCAGTATTCCATAAATATTTCAGATTACTCACCACACTTACCCCTCTACAATTTCAGAAACAACTACGCCTAATTCATGCTAGAAATCAGATGTTAACAAATGGTGTGAGTATCACTCACGCAGCTTCTGCAGTTGGTTATAACAGTGTATCGCAGTTCACCCGTGAATATTCGCGAATGTTTAATATTTCACCAGGACGAGATAACAAACTGTTCAGAGCAAACTTTTCTCAAAAAGGTAAGCATTAACTAAAAATTATTATATGAAGCTTAAGCTCATCGTTAGCATAATTACTCAATACAATTAATAAGTTACCCAACCCAAAACACTCATAATACAAGTGCATCAAATTAACATCAATTAAGTGCAACCATATCCTTCATCGACACGTATGCACGGAATAGCGTACTACACTGAAAATTTGCATCTATATCATAATTGTCGCTTTACCTACCCTTCCAATTGTGGACCGATTGTTGCCATAACCCAATATTGAAAATATACAAACTATATTTACTACTTATGTAAAATAAATCTATTTGTGATTTTTATAAATACTTTTGACAAGCAATGGACTTCAAATAATCAAATAACTATCCCATTAAGCATTGAACTGCATTTGATTGATTTTCATTATATATCCCGCTAGTTTCTCCAAATAGTTTGAGTTGTGACTAGGCGGCGGCTCGGGTGCATACATAAGTATGTGACCCGAGTAACCGAGAGCTGCCAACAACGTCACAGCTCAAAATATGACGAAGAAAAAGAAGAGGAAGAATTAGTACAGCTTCTTCGCCGTATCAAACCAATCTTTCTTAAAGACGCGCTTCATATTCATAACAGCATCAATAATGTCATGATGAACTAATTTTTCATTTTGGATACCAACACAGCGCCCACCATAGCCTTCTAACAGAAGTTGAATGGAATAGGCTCCCATGCGTGATGCCAAAATGCGGTCATAAGCAACTGGAGATCCGCCACGCTGGATATGGCCTAGAACCGTTGCGCGAGTTTCATGATGTGTTTCTTGCTCTATATATTTCGCTAACTCACCCACATCACAAACGTGTTCGGTAATAGCGACAATCGCATGGCGTTTACCTTTTTCAATACCACGCTTGATTTCAGATAACAGTTCTTCGCGGTCAAAAGCCATTTCTTGCTCAGGTAATACTAAGAATTCACAGCCCCCTGCAATCGCAGCAGATAATGTTAAATCACCACAGTAACGCCCCATGACTTCAACAATCGAAATACGTTTATGGGAAGTCGAAGTATCACGAAGGCGGTCAATGGCCTCAACAACCGTTTCGAGGGCAGTAAAATAGCCGATGGTATAGTCTGTACCAGCAACGTCATTATCAATCGTTCCCGGTAGACCAATACATGGGAACCCTGCTTCCGTCAGAGCTTTAGCCCCCAAATAAGAGCCATCACCACCGATGACAACTAATGCGTCAATATGGTTTTTCTTCAGATTATCAAATGCGACTGCACGCACTTTTTCATCACGGAATTGTGGAAAACGAGCTGAACCTAAAAAGGTACCACCACGGTTAATCATATCCGACACGCTATACCGGTCTAATTGCTTCATGCGGTTTTCATATAAGCCAAGGTAACCGTCAAAAATACCCATGACTTCTAAACCTTCACCTAGTGCCGCACGAACCACACCGCGGATAGCGGCATTCATGCCTGGCGCGTCACCACCACTCGTTAAAACCCCAATTCTTTTAATCTGCTTGACCATGATGACCTCTGATTAATGAACATAAAATTGCAAATCGATAAAACCGTTACGCTGTTAATCTTTTTAACGCTAATTACACTGACTGACTAGTGCTGAATTGATTCACCTAACAGCATAATACGGCAAAGAGTGAATTATGCATCTGCTTTCCATCAAGCTTTTATGTTTTATTGTGATCCAGTTTACATAATTCTAGCCGATCACCCCAATAGGTAAATCTTTCAAGGTAAAAAAAGCCCTAGAGTACAAAATACAGCGTATTACCCTAGTCATACCTTAGTTTGAAATAAAAATTAAGTATTAATGATAACACTTAAATTCCTTCGATGCTGTACCTATAAAACAAAAGAAAAGCACCATTTTGGTGCTCTTTTGATTAACGAACAAAAACGAAAATAAAATGGGATTATGTATAGTAATAACGCGTTAAATGGAAAAAAATAGGCGCAGCAAAACACAATGAGTCAATACGATCCAGCATCCCACCATGCCCTTCAATAATCGCCCCAAAATCTTTAATACCACTATCACGCTTAATTGCTGACATACATAACCCACCCACAAACCCCATAATGGTAATAGCGAATGACATCAGCCCCGCAACCCACCAGCTAAACGGGGTTACCCAGTAAAGACAAACACCAATGAGTACTGAAGATAATACTCCGCCAATAAAACCTTCAATTGTCTTATTTGGGCTCAACTTAGGTACAATAGGCCGCTTACCCATTAACTTGCCAAAAACATACTGCAACACATCTGAAATTTGCGTCACAATAATCAAGAAAAGTAATAATTTTACGTTTTCGCCTTCATAGCCTTGAATATTCAACATCAATAACGCAGGGACGTGGCTTAAACAAAAAACAGCCACCAACATTCCCCACTGAATTTTTGCAGTGCGTTCAAGAAAATGAAAGGTATCTCCAGCTAAAGCAATACGGGTAGGCAAGAAAAGGAATACAAAAACAGGTACGAAAATTGAAAATAACCCATACCATTCAATACCTACCAACACATATTGCAATGGAATAAAAACAAAGAAGCACCAAAATAATGCCTCGTGGTCACTTCGCCGTGTTGGAGTTAAAGTAATAAACTCTCTTAGTGCAAAGAACGATATCAGTGCGAATAAGATCACGACACCTATATTGCCAAGCACCACAGCAAGTACACAAATAATACACATGACCCACCATGCGCGGATACGAGCATTCAAATTATCAATAGTTGGATTACTTTTTTCACCTGAATAACGATATGCAAGAATACCACCAATAACACTAGCAAATACTAGTATCCCAAACACACCTGACAACAATAATACTAATTCCCTGTCCCCAATACTCATGGCATTAGCTCCTCAAGTGCTTCTTTGGCTCGCTGCAAAAAGTCGATTTTATTTTCATTCTCCATAATAGGCTCCAGAGGCTTACCAACGATAGCTGAGCAAATCACGGGCACAACAAGCTTTGACCCCTTCGGTAATACACGATTTAAATTTTCCAAATAGACTGGAACAACTTCAACATCAGGGTATTTTTTCGCGAGATGGTAGAGCCCACTTTTAAATTGACTTAGCGTTTCCCCATCACCACGCGTACCCTCAGGAAAAAATATTAATGAATGCTTTGACTCTAATACTGATTCTAAAGGAGCTAATGTATTATTTTGTGCGGGCTTATCGCCTTTTCTATCGACTAATACAGCGCGAAAAACCTTATTAACTAAATAACGCCGAAATGGTGTCTTAACCCAATAATCTTTAGCGGCAACAGGGTGAACAAAATGGCGCATTAACGGCGGCAACCCAGACCAAATAACCAAACCATCAAGATGACTGGAATGATTGGCATAATAAATACGTGAAGCCATTGAAGGTTGGCACCCGACCCAACGAGTGCGAACGCCAGTTAATAAACGGCAGGTTCCCGATAACAGCATGCCCATTCCCTTAGCTAAAAGAGAAATTCTCTGCACTTTTTCCATCTTTTTTCCTTGCTAACGTTTTATCAAACGAAAATTTGCAAAATTACGAAAAAACCTGAATATCGTTTAATTAACAAGATAGAGAGTCAATTACAGGAGTACAACGGGATAAGTTCTGATTTGTAATATAAGAAAAGTAATATTGAGATAAACAGCAGGGAATAAGTGATTGGTGTAGCAATATATCATCACATTACTACACCAGAACGACATCCAACTAACATCAATAATTAAATATTATTTTTTGTCAGCAGCAATACGGTCACGGATGTTTTGTGCGCGCTCGCTTGATGGTGGGTGAGAATCAAACATACTTGTTTCACTGCTACCCATTTTCGCTAATTTTTCAAAACCAGTAACTAAACCTTCAGTTTTAACACCGCGTTTTTTCAGTAAATCGTAAGAAAAGTTATCAGCTTCACTTTCTTGGTGCTGAGAGAACTGTGAGTTAATCAGTTTTTCACCCAGTGCAGCAACTTGTGATGCGCTCAGTTGTTCTGCTACGCCACCCGCTGATGATGCAGCAGTACGTGCAGCAACTGTTGCATAAGCAACTTGCATAGCTTTACGTGTATGACCTAATGCAACGTGGCCCATTTCATGACCTAAAACACCTTCAACTTCATTGTCATTCATCACATCCATCAGGCCGCTGTATACACGTACACAACCATTCGCCATCGCCCATGCGTTTACATCGCTAGTCATATAAACTTTATAGTTTACTGGGGTACCATCAACTTCGTTGCCCAGTGCTTTTGCGATTTTATCTAAACGTTTTGCATATTTGCTAGAGGCTGGTGCAATTTTGTTTTGCGCATCCATTTCTTTACATGATTCATCACTGAATTTTTTAACGTCTGCATCACTCAGTGTTGCCGCTTGGAATAATTGCATACCTGAGTTAGTCAACATCCCTTGGTCTAAATTTTTACAACCCGTTAAAATGACAGCAGAAACAGCAACTGCCACAAGCGCTTTCATCTTCATAGAACATTTTCCTTTAGTATATAGGTATTATTTTTTAACAACGCTAAAGACTATGAATTTTGCGAAAAATAACAATAGGAATAAAGCCATAATTATCTAATATATGAATTTGATAACGTTTTGACTAAAATTGCAAAATGGGCAGAATATTATTCCAATAATAAGTACTATATAAGCTTCATACAAATAGTACTTAAATTTAGAGTAAAAAAATTCTAACTATTTAATAAATAACTCAATAATGCAAAAATCATTTTCTGTATTTTGCTCAATAGTAAATTGTAGATTCTCTCGATTTTCTTTGATTAGTAGAGTCTCGAATGGCTTTAAATAAAAGCAATCTGAATTAATAGTCACCCCCAAATTAGGGGTAATATTAAAAATTAAGATCTCACTTGCTCCACTGACCCAAGAGTTAATAAGCACAGTATTCACCCATTGTAAGCGGGCTTGATATTTTTCAGGATTATAGATGACATTAAAATCACGAATTGCACCTTGGATAAGCTCCGCATAAACCTCACTTTCCCCATTAAAAGCAAAAAACTCTTTTTGCTTTAACGTCACCGCAGGGTTCTTATCCACATGTAAAGTAAGTCCTTCCCCTTCCAATACTCCAATAATACGTTGTCGATTTTGGAAAAACGAAAATGCTCCCGCCGCTTTAACATCTGCAATAGACACTCGCCAATCAAAATCATCTAAACCTTCACCATGACTGCGTGCCAATTCAAGTGTCGACCCTTGGCCATTTTTCCAAGGCATATTGCGATAATCTTGCGTCGTTAATATCTGAGTCATAAAGTGAACCCTACTTTGGTGGATACGTTATTTTTATAGTGAGCTTAGCTAATGGCTAGCCTAATCATAGATAAGCTATTTTTTAGATACTCTTAAACTGTAGCTTTAATCCGAGAGAATTAACGATTTTTATAATCGTCATAAATGTTGGATTTCCCTGTCCTGATAGCGCCTTATATAAACCTTCACGACTCATTCCAACTTCTTTAGCTAATTGGCTCATATTTCTTGCCTTTGCAATATCACCAAGTGCAGCGAGAACTAGACTAGGGTCACCTTCTTCTAGAATTTCGTTTAGATACATTTGTATTTCTTCTTCACTGTTTAAATACTCAGCGATATCAAATTCTTTTAATTTAGTATTCATAGTTCCCCCTCAACTTCACCAAAAAGGAGTTTAGCTTTATGGATATCCTTCTGCTGCGTTGCCTTTGTCCCACCACAAAGTAAAATTACAATAACATTGTTTTTCTGCTTTAGATAAACACGATACCCTTGTCCTTCATGTACCCTCAGTTCCGAAAAGCCATCACCAATGGGTTGAACATCACCATAATTTCCATTTTTTAACCGCCTAATTCTCATTAGAATTTTAGTTTTAGCTCGAATATCTCTAAGATTTTTGATCCAACTATCAAAACATTCCGTTGTTAGAACCGTGATCATAAGACTGCTCCTTGTCTTTATGTTTTTATCTTAGCAATCTTCGTTTAGTTGTCAACTATAGTTAACAACCATGAATAAAGGACTAGTTTAGAAACAAAAAAAAAGCCCCTAACAGGGGCTATAAAAGACAGGGATGGTGTCTATGGCAAGGAAAAACTTCACTTACTGCTACTTCACTACTTACTATGGAACTCAATATATGAAACTAACTAACTTGCATTACTACAGGCATTACTACAGGTACTAACAACTAAATTTACTGAAACTGCATCGCTTGAAATTCCGCCATTTTGTGTTGGTGAATATTTTCAAGCTCAGTTTTCTGCTCTGGCGTTAACAACTGGTACAATTCATGGTGAATTCGAGCCATTTCAACACGTTGTTCCAGTTCTTTTTGCATTCGCTTTTCAAGCTCTTCACGAACCGCTTTGTCATCAAAGCTATCCGCTATAATTAATTTGTGCAGCGCTTCACGTTCTTTAACTAAAGCAGTGTTATCAACATGATAATGGCGCTGTGTTGCCATTAAATCACGTAATTGCTGGCGCTGTTTTTCATTTAACGTGATACCATTAAACATAAAGGTACTGGCACGTTCTTCACTGCTAAATAACTCATGATGTTGAAAGGGCACAACCGCATTGCCTGACGGCGTAGTAGTTGGCTCGGACTGCATCTGTAACATCAAAGGTGTTGAACTTTCATTTGCAGCACTTTGTGGCTCTTCTGCAAAAGCAACCGCTGGCCCGAACACAAACGCAGAAGCTAAAACTAACATTGCGGTTTTATGTACTGTATTATGTACTTTGCTATGTGTTGTTCTCAGCATTTGACACCTTGTCTCCGAACTGTGCTCGTGATTCAATGTGAACAAATATACACCTGTGGCTGCAAACTAGCGTCAGAGCATGTAAAAGAACGTAAAGTCATGGAATCGTACAGATTGTTATCGTATTTTGGCAGTTGGAGGACTTAAAAAATGCATAAAATCCTATTAGTTGATGACGACCGTGAACTCACGTCGCTATTAAAAGAACTGCTGGAAATGGAAGGTTTCAATGTTGTCATCGCCTATGATGGTGAACAGGCATTACAGCAAATTGACTCATCCATTGACCTGTTACTACTTGATGTCATGATGCCGAAAAAAAATGGTATTGAGACATTAAAAGAACTGCGCCAAATCCATCAGACCCCCGTAATCATGTTAACGGCTCGCGGTAGTGAGCTAGATAAAGTTCTGGGCCTAGAATTAGGTGCAGACGACTATCTACCTAAACCGTTCAATGACCGTGAACTGGTAGCGCGTATTCGTGCTTTATTACGCCGCTCTAACTGGAGCGAGCAAACCCAAGGCGACAATAGCAATACCCCTGTTTTACAAGTTGATAAACTGCAACTTAACCCAGGCCGCCAAGAAGCCAGCTTTGATGATGAAATTTTGGACTTAACAGGTACCGAATTTACGTTGTTATATCTGCTCGCACAGCACCTAGGCCAAGTTGTTTCTCGTGAACACCTTAGCCAAGAAGTACTTGGGAAGCGCTTAACACCGTTTGACCGTGCTATTGATATGCATATTTCAAACTTACGCCGCAAACTTCCGGAACGCACTGATGGCCAGCCGTGGTTTAAAACCTTACGTGGCCGTGGATACTTAATGGTTTCTGCCACATGATCAACAGCTTAACCGCAAGGATCTTTGCGATCTTCTGGTTTACCCTCGCACTAGTATTAATGCTAGTGCTGATGGTGCCCAAGCTCGACTCTCGGCAAATCACCGTCCTTATGGAAAGTGAACAACGCCAAGGGGAGATGCTTGAGCAGCATATTGAAGCCGAACTCGCACAAGCTCCGATGAATGACCTACTTTGGTGGCGGCGTATTTCTAACGCCATCAAAAAATGGGCACCTCCCGGCCAACGGTTGATTATCGTCACCAGTGAAGGCCGTGTGATTGGTGCTATGCCAAGTGAAATGCAGGTGATACGTAACTTTATTGGCCAGTCCGATAACGCAGATCACCCGAAAAAGAAAAAATATGGACGAGCTGAAATCCTCGGGCCATTCTCCATTCGCGATGGGGAAGACCACTACCAGCTATATTTAGTTCGCCCAGCAAGCAGCCCGCAATCTGACTTTATTAACTTATTGTTTGATAGGCCTTTCTTATTACTGATTGCCACAATGCTGATCAGTGCTCCGTTATTATTATGGCTATCTTGGAGTCTTGCCCGCCCTGCTCGTAAGTTAAAAATGGCGGCCGACGATGTGGCGAAAGGAAATTTACGGCCACACCCAGAGCTAGAAGCCGGCCCACAAGAGTTCTTGTCTGCTGGGAATAGCTTTAACCAGATGATCAGCGCCCTTGATGGTATGGTTAGCGCACAGCAACGCTTAATTTCTGATATTTCTCATGAATTACGAACTCCATTGACACGCTTACAACTAGCAACAGCCTTATTGCGCCGTCGCCATGGGGAAAGTAAAGAGTTAGAACGCATCGAAACCGAGACCCATCGCCTAGATAGCATGATTAACGATTTGCTGGTGCTATCTCGTAGCCAGCACAAAAACGAGATCTTGCGTGAAAATATCAAAGCCGATGAACTTTGGGGCGATATCTTAGATGACGCTAGCTTTGAAGCCGAACAAATGAACAAAACCCTCGAGGTCACTTCTAACCCCGGACCTTGGCCGCTATATTGCAACCCTTCTGCTGTCGGGAGTGCTTTTGAAAATATTGTGCGCAACGCGCTACGCTATTCGCACACGCACATTGCCGTTGATTTCAAAGAAGAAAATAACGGTATTTTAATCACTGTCGATGATGATGGCCCTGGTGTTAGCCCTGCTGACCGTGAGCACATTTTCCGTCCATTCTACCGCACGGATGAAGCTCGAGACAGGGAGACGGGTGGGACTGGTTTAGGCCTTGCAATTGTTGAAACCGCGATAACACAACATAAAGGTTGGGTGAAGGCTGATGATAGCCCATTAGGTGGTTTAAGGTTACAAATCTGGCTACCTGAACACGGCCGGTAAATTAATTTTATTCATACAAATAAACCCCCTTATTTTCATTCTCAATATGGGGGTTTATTTTTTCAGTCAACTTATACCTATTAATAGGGAATAGTCCTATATTGCATCTAGAAACAACAATCCCTAAATACCTAACCAATATAAAACTCTATTTTGCTGTTTTTCACACGCAAAAAAAAGAATAATAGAAAAGAATTTTTGAAATTAGCAACGTACTAGCCTAGTAAAAAGCATATCGCTTTACATCTTAAGATGTTACTAATTCCTATACCTAACATATTAATCTGATATTCTGTTATTACTTAGTTAAAGTGTGATAGCTGAGTTAATAGAAAGCACAGAAGCCCAACTCAATGCAAATTAAGATACTTATAATGTGGCGGATAATAATCATATTTTAACTCTATTTATAGGTTTTCATTTATTAACCTGTTCAATATTAGGCGAACTCAACTTCAAATGGATTTATCAATGAAAAATTTCAAGCTCACTAAGCTAGCAATACTTGCTGTGCTCGGAACCATCAGTGCACAAAGCATTGCAGGGGGATTAGTTCTACCAGATAACAACTTACGCAGTGACCTTGCTTGGCTTTCTGAACGTAACGTTATTCAAATTAGCTTATCCACTTGGCCACTGTCCCAAGAAGAAATCACGCGTTCTTTAAATAATGCAAATATTACTAATAGCGAACAAGAAGCCATTATTCAGCGCATTAAAAAGAACCTTGACCGTAAGAAAAACAGTGTTCAACTAGAAACTCACCTTGCATCTAGCCACAACTCAATGCCACAAGGCTTTGCTCAAAGTGAATATAGTGATATTCGCTATACAGTTTCAGGCAATTACAGTACTGACGATATAGACTTAAACCTCACCGCGAATGGCGAACGTGCTTTACGCGTTGAAAATGGTTCTGATTACAACCTCAATGGTTCATATGGTGGTGTAAAAATTTGGAACCAGTGGGTAACTTTTGGTGAGATCCCACAATGGTGGGGCCCTGGCCACGACGGTAGCTTAATTCGTACTGATGCCGCACGCCCTATGACCGGTTTCTTAATTCAGCGTGCAGACCAAAGCCCATTTGAAACACCATGGCTTTCTTGGATTGGTTCATGGCAATATCAGTTAACAGCTGCACAATTCAAACAGTATGATCCCAAAAATACTAAACTGATTGGCCTGCGCATGACCATGAACCCAACTGATTTCTTCGAACTCGGTGGTTCACGCGTGGTCATGTGGGGAGGCGATGGCCGCCCTAATAACTGGAATTCTTTCTGGAATGCGATGGGCGGTAGAGATAATACCGGTGACTATCACGATGACCCAGGTAACCAACTGGCCGGTTTAGATTTCAAACTAAAACTTTACCCATTAATCGACTTACCTGTCAGCTTATATGGCCAAATGGTGGGTGAAGACGAGGCTAACCTCTTCCCATCGAAAAACGCCTTTATGGGTGGTATCGAAGGCTACCACACCTTATGGGGCCAGCCACTAAATTGGTATATTGAAGGCGCGAACACCCACACAGAGTGGAATAAAGATAACGTCATGTATCGCCACTTTATCTATACTGAGGGCTACTATCAGCAAGGTGCATCACTAGGCCACGCAATGGGCGGTGACGGGCGCATGCTCACGACCAAAGTGGAATACACTCTCGATGATGACAACCGTGTCAGCACCCGCCTCATGTATGCGAAAGTGAATAAATCTAACTTTGATGGCAACAAGTTATTCCCTAAATCAGAAACCATCAAAGGTGTTGATTTCGGTTGGTGGCATAACTTTGACTATGACATCAGCACTGACGCGAAGGTTTGGGTATCTAAAACTGATTACGAAACACGCAATGACTTAGGCGCAGCCGTTACAGTAAACGTGCCGTTTAAGTGGTAATTGGCACACATTGAGTATATTTAATCGAAAACGGGTTATGTTTTGGCATAATCCGTTTTTTTATCCAAAAAAAATTGTCATCCTAGTCAAAAATATATTACACATATAATTTCTACCGATTGCCAAGTGAATTAACATGACCAATTAAGCATTTTATTAATCTATTACTACTCTAAATTAGGATAAATATGGAGATATAAGCATCTCGTTTTTATTAAACCCACACTAAAGGCAATGATATATAAAGAATAACTTAACTTAAATATATAATCACATACAAAGCGTAAGAATAGGATTATAACCTGATAATTTAAAATAATTTATTTCATTGCTATTCCCATTAGGACTATTCCCTAACACTATCACAGTGATAGTCAGTAACTAGCTTTAATGGTATTATTAAGCGCTTTTTACTTGACCAAATAAATGCTGAGGCATACCCTTTGGCAGTCAAAAAACAATAAGCTATGCTTATCAATTGAACAAGTTAGCAAAAAATGCAATGTTTTCAATTAATAAGTATACATTTACAAATTCAATGGTGCTCTGGGACCCGACAACCCAGTGCGGTAGCTATGGGTTGTTTTCATAATAGTTACATAATAATTCTAGAATTAAAATAACGATAAAGGCAAACCAAGAATGTGTGGATTTTTTATAACTAACCATCCCTCTATAAATAAAAAAGAGCATGAATGCATACTAGAAAACACATTAAGGTTCAGAGGACCTGATGGTGCATCAGGACTAGTACAAAATGGTAGTTGGATGGCCTATCACTCTAGACTATCGATTATTGATTTAAATTCTGGAGTTAATCAACCTGTCAGAGATTCTAACGGTGGGATGCTAGTATTTAATGGAGAAATTCTAAATTACAAAGAGCTCGGACATAAATATTTTAAAAAAGAATTTGAAAGCGATACTACTCTACTAAGCGAATTAATAAAAAACAAGGTATTATCAATTCCCGAGTTAGATGGTTTTTTTTCATTTGTATATATAAATAACCAAAATAAAATTGAATATGCTGCAAGAGATAGATTTGGTGTAAAACCATTATTCTACTATCAGGATAGAGAATATTTTGCATTCTCATCGGAACCAAATACTTTAAAAAATTTATTTTGCTTAGGTGTAAACCAGAATAGTATTGATGAATATAAAGCAACAAGATCTCCGATTTTTTGTGGCTCATATTTTGAAAATGTATTTCAAGTAAACCCTGGGCAATGTTTAATTACAGGGTATTACTTCGATGCATCCAATTATCTAGTTGGAGAGTATCATAGCGTATCAAAAGATGAGTTACAGGAAGCAATAACCAAAGGCATTAATTCTAGAAAAATTTCTGATGCTCCTATAGGTTTATTACTTAGTAAAGGAATCGATAGCAATTTATTGAAATCAATTGGTGGATTTGACCATTATTACTCTATTGGATTCGAGGGCGATGCTGATCTTGAATATTTACGGTCAAAAAATATAGACAATCTAAAGCTAATTACCTGTACTCCTTCAGAATACCTTAATGATTTCAATTATCTATTAAACCTCCGTGGGGAACCTTTATCTGTTCCCAATGAAGTGCTCTTATACCAAATTTCAAAAGAAGCAGCTAAAGATGGTATAAAAGTTTTATTATCCGGGGAAGGTGCTGATGAGTTTTTTGCTGGATATGACCGAATTTTTAAGTGGGCTAGTGAAGCTATTGAATTCAATATAGATATATTCTTAGAAATGTACTGTTATATTCCACCGAAGAAAAATTCTTATCTATATAATAAATTTCAAGAACTATTTAATAATACAAAAATAGAAAATACATTCGAGAAAGTCAGATGGTTCTTTATTCGTTATCATATGCCTGTCTTATTTAGAAGATTAGATTTTGCCCTAATGGCTGCTGGAGTTGAAGGTAGAGAGCCAATAGCTAATCAACATGTATTTAATGTTGCAATTAAGTATAGCGCTAAATCGTTAATGGATACAAAATTAGGTAAAGTTCCTTTACGAGAACTATTAAGTGATTATATGGGGCACGACTTTGCTTACGAAAAGAAAGTCGGTTTCCCTGTTAACTTAGAGCAAATATTCCCAAATGAAGAAAAACTAAGTTCTTATGAGCTATGGTTTAAAGAAAATTTAAAGGTCTTAAGCAAATGATTATTGGATATACTAGTGGTGTATATGATTTATTTCATATTGGTCACGTAAATATACTTCGTAATGCAAAATCAATGTGTGATAAATTAATTGTAGGCGTCACTGTAGATGAACTTGTCTCATACAAAGGAAAACAACCAGTTATTCCATATCATGAAAGAATAGAGGTCATTCGTGCTTGTCGCTATGTAGATGTTGCAATTCCACAAAATAATATGGACAAAGCTGCCGCTGCTAAAAAATGTCAAGCATCATACTTATTTGTAGGTGATGACTGGTATGCAACTGAAAAATGGCAACAGCACGAGAACGAATTAGCAGAAGTCGGATGCAAAGTCATTTATTTTCCATATACGCAAGGGACTTCAAGTACATTAATAAATAGTACATTAAATGATATCCGCAATAAAAATAATTTCTAATTTAAAATAATCTAGGTAAATCTCATTAAAGGCCAATGAACCGAATCTATAAAAACATATTCTCATTAACATTAATACAATTTTTTAACTATCTATCACCATTACTGGTGCTACCATATTTAAGTAGGACATTGAGTATAGATGGGTTCGGTTTATTAATGCTAACCATATCGATGATTTCGATTTGTTTAGTTATCACCGATTTTGGCTTTAATATTTCGTCTACTCACTGGATATCAATAAATAGAGATGACAAGAATAAAGTAGCTAATCATATCGGTGCAGTGCTAGTTATAAAACTTATACTAATCTTTTTTTTGATTTTTATTTTATATTACTATATAAAATATATAACAGAGTTGCCAATAAAAGATAAAAATAGTTATATAATACTAGTGTCACTGATAGTAATATTTCAATCCTTTCAGCCTACTTGGTTTTTTCAAGGAATTGAAAGGATGTTTAACATTACTATTTTTATGGCTACATCTAAAATTTTTTATATTATTCTTGTTTTTCTTCTAGTTAAAGATAAGAATGATATTACCACAACACTTATATGCTTACTTACTTCAAATATTATTGCATCAGTGCTTAGCCTTGTATCTATTTATCTAAACAAATATTTTATAAAGCTCCCCCCACTAAGTTATACTATTCAAATATTAAAAATAGGTATTCCATATTTTTTTTCTAGAGCATCTGTATCAGTATACACCTCAGCTAGTACTTTTATAGTTGGAAGTCTTTCCGGTTTACATCAATCCGCAATCTTTTCTAGTGCAGAAAAACTATATCAAGCAGGACAAAGCATAACCTCCCCTGTAAGCCAAGCTATTTTCCCATATATTGCAAAAACGGGAGAAAAAAACATTTTATATAAATTTATAGCTATAATTTCAATTCCACTACTTATGCTATGTATTGCTTGTTTATTGTTATCAAAAGAAATTATTACTATTTTTTATGGAGATAGCTTCTACGAGGCTTATCCTGTATTAAACATATTTATAATATGCACGCTAATTAATTTTATTGGTGTTAATTTTGGTTACCCTGCTTTTGCAGTATTTAACCGATTGGATATACCAAATAAGACAACAATTGTTGGATTTTTCGTGCAAATTTTTAGTTTATTATATTTATTTAGAACCGATAATATATCTGCATATACTGTTGCTTGCTCTGTTCTACTGACAGAAACAATTGTAATGATAATAAGAGTTTGTTTATATTTAATGATAGTAAAAAAGGAAAAAAAACAACCTAATGTTAAAAATTAAAAATATCTTATTATTTACTTTTAAAGTAATAAACATTTTTATTAAGAAAAAAAATATAATTTTATTTTATAGTACACCTGACATTTCCGATAATGCACTAGCATATTACTATCATATTAGAGATAAATATAGATGTATTTGGGTTATAAAAGATGAGGTGTTTGCTAAAAAAATAATACAAATAGAAAAGATAAAAAATATAGAGTATATAAGAATAAATTCTCTTAAAGAAATATATTATTCTCTTATTTCAAAAATTCATATAAACACTCACGGTTCAGGCTATAAAAAATTTAATTTTTCCAAATACCCACTTATAGTATCATTATGGCATGGCAGCCCAATAAAAAAAATTGGAAAAGATATAAATGAAACCCCTTGTAAACAAGATATATTAATTTCTGGATCTGATTTCTTTACTCCAATAATGATAAGAAGTATCGCATCTAAAAACTGTAAAGTTGTATCTACGGGATTACCTCGAAATGATTGGCTTACAAAAAGATCATCTTCTACACTATCAAATAATTTTAAGTGTAAAGAAAAAATAGTAATATGGATGCCAACATTTGTTAAATCAAGACAACAACCATCATCAAATAAAATTTTTGATGATGGAAAAATCTTAAATGGCCATATAAGCTTCTTATCCTTATCAGATTTTTTTTTATTAAACGAAACTCTTTCTTCTTTAAATTTAATTCTCTATATAAAATTACATCCTTTCGATATACTTAATGAAGTAGATTTTTCCTCATATGATTACAATAATATAAAAATAATAAAATCAGATAACCCTGATTTTATGGGAAGTAAATTATATTGCATGCTATCTGAATCTTCTGGATTAATTAGTGATCTTTCATCCGTAATTTTCGATTATATATATACATCTAATCTTATCGGAATAGATACATACTCTTATAAAAATTATACAAGGCCTATGTATTTTGAATTAGATCACAGCCAGTTAAACTCCTTCATTATCTATAATATAGAAACCCTCATTCAATACTTAAAAAAAATAAATAACGAAAACCTATATAAAAAATCAATATACATATATGAATCATCTGAATCTTTTTGTACCAATGTAGAGAAAGTTATTAATGAAAACCTATAATTTTGGAATACATAGAAATGCTTAATGTTTGTTTTTTCATTGGAAATTTAAATAACTCAGGTGGAACTGAGAGAATAACGTCTGTAATTGCAAATGAGCTCTCCAAACTTAATTATAATGTTAGTATACTCACCCTACATTCTGGTGAGAAGCCTTTTTTTCCCTTATGTAAAGAAATAAAAACATCCCAGATTAACAAAAAAAAATATAAGACACTATTTCAATTACCAAGTACTATTTTTAAATTAAGACGTTATTTACGCAAAAACGATATTGATATTATTATAGATGTAGATACAATGCTATCAATATATACTATCCCTGCATTATTTATGATCAGTAATATCAAACATATTAGCTGGGAACACTTTAACTATAACGTTACACTAGGAAAAAAAATTCGTATTCCTATACGAAACATAGCCGCTAAATTCTCAGATATTATTATTACTTTAACTGAGCGAGATAAAAGTCTTTGGATTAAACATACTAAAGGGAAAAACATTATTGCTATTCCTAACCCAATAACACTTCAAGGTAATATCCCAAGATTAAATATTAATAAAAAAAAGTGTATTTTAGCCGTTGGCAGATTAACCCACCAAAAAGGCTTTGACATCCTAATTCACTCTTGGAAAATTGTAAATCAACAATACCCGGACTGGTGTCTAAAAATTATAGGCTCAGGAGAGGATGAATATAATCTAACTAATTTAATAAATTTATTAGAATTAGACAATTCCGTAGAAATAGCCCCAACTACATATCAAATCGAAGCAGAATATTATTTATCAAGCTATTTAGTTTCAAGTTCAAGATATGAAGGCTTTGGCTTAGTTATTTTAGAAGCTCAGTCATGTGGGTTACCAGTTATCTCATTTGACTGTGATGCAGGCCCAAGTGAAATTATTAGGAATAATATTTCAGGTTGGCTATGCGAATGCGAAAATATAAATGAATTAGCATTAAAAATTATAAATGCAATAAATATTTTCGATAAAAACCCTGAGTTTTATAAAGAACTAGAAAAAAACTCAATTATTAATTCAAAGCGATTTACAGTGGAAAATATATTACCTCTTTGGACTAAAATTTTATAGGGATTTACTATGAATATTATTTTAACAACTACAGGGCTAGGAATGGGAGGAGCTGAAAAGCAAATTTGTGACTTAGCAGATCAGTATACATTGAAAGGACATAAAGTAAGCATAATCTCATTGACAAACAATTCAAAATTAAAACCAAGTAGTGAAGAAATTACCATATATTATCTTAATCTAGAAAAAAAAATATTTAGTCTTTTTAAAGTTTACCTAGCAGCAAGAAAATTAATCAACAAAATAAAACCTGATGTCGTTCATAGCCATATGATTCACGCGAATATTTTTTTTCGTTTGTTGCGAGTCACTACTCCTATGAAATATTTGATTTCCACCATGCATAATACATATGAGGGAGGAAAATTAAAAATGTTGTCGTATAGGCTAACAGATTTTCTAGCTGATTTATCAACTAATGTAAGCCAGGAAGCTGTTGATATTTTCTTAGAAAAAAAAGCAAGTAGCAAAAATAAAATTATTAAACAATACAATGGAATTGACACTCAAAAGTATATCTTTTCTGAAAGGAATAGGATTGAAATTAGGAATAGGCTAGGACTAGATAATGATACCATAGTATTATTATCTGTTGGCAGATTAACTGAAGCAAAAGACTACCCAAATCTATTATATTCTCTATCAAAAATATCAGACACTAAAATAAAAGTATTAATTATTGGAGATGGTGAATTAAAAAATGAATTATATAATTTGACAACTAGACTTAACCTTGATGATACAGTCTCTTTTTTAGGTATACAAAATAATGTTCATGAATGGATGTCGGCTTGTGACCTATTTATCTTACCCTCTGCATGGGAGGGCTTTGGGCTAGTAGTAGCAGAAGCAATGTCATGTGAACGGCTTGTAATAGCAACTGATTGTGGAGGTGTTAAAGAGGTTTTAGGGAATCATGGTTTCCTGATTCCACCTAAAAACAGTGACATTCTAGCTAATTCTATTTTACAAGCTATTTCAATGACTCCTGAAGAAGTAAAAAAAATTACACTAAATGCTAAAGAACATATCAACAATAATTTCTCTCTCAATATAATTGTTGATAATTGGTTAAAAATTTACACGAAAAAGAATTTTGATGAAATCAAATAATAATTCTAATATCCATAGTACTAGAAATAATATAACACTTATTACTATTATATTATTATTTACAATTATACTACCTTCTCCAGTGATTGTTTATGGCTTCCAAATAATATTTTTAGGCTTGTTTTCTTCTGTTTTATTTATTAGTCATGGTTATATATCTGTACGTAATCTATTTTTAACATTGTTAGTGATAGCTATAATATTACTTTGGAGTTTTATACAAACCAATTATCTTCTTTATCAAGAATTGTTATGGCCTCAAACAATTAGAGTATGCTTTTGGATATTTTGTACTTTTTTATTATATAAAAAAATAAATTCATTTAATGAAATCACGCTTATAAAAAGTTTAAAGCTCGCCATACTGATACTTTCTTTTTCAGTTATTATTCAATTTATTCTATATTATTTTTTTCACTACAAGCTAGACTATTCAGTTTTACTTGGTGGAATCGAATCCAGAACATCATATTCAAATAGTGTATATAGGGCATCAGGTTTAACAGCCGAACCATCTATAATTTCCGGTGTTATAGTAGCTTTAATGACATTATATTTTTTCTTTATAAAGAAATTTGATACTGTTTTTTTTATTGGTTCTATTAGTTGCTGCCTTACACTCTCTACTCTAGGTATATTTTTGGCAACCGTATTCTTATTTATAGCCTTCTTAAAAAGACAAAATACATTATTAATATTATTATTGATAATCCCTTTTGTTTTATTTGTTTTACCTGAGTTATTAGACAGATACTTAATATTCAAATCTGGAGATGACTCAAGCAATAATATTAAGCTTACTATTATTCAAAACTTAATAAACAATGAGCACTTACTATATTTAGGTTATGGATTCACAGGTAAAAGTATATCCGCTCCAACATTTTATGAAGCACTTTATGATTTAACATTTTTCGGCTCATTAATTATTTTATTTGGATTACCTTTAGGTTTATTATTATCATTTACTATAATAGCAATAATATTAAACCTTAATTTTAACATAAAAGAAAAAACACTAATATTTCTTTGTTTGATAAAAATATCATCTCCTACCTTTATTTTCTTCAATTTATTTATACTATTGATTTTTATTATTTCACATAAAAGAAAAATTTAACATATGAAAAAAATCACATTTATAATAACTAAATCAGAGATTGGTGGAGCACAAGCATGGATACTAGAGCTTAAAAAGCTTCTTACCCCATACTACAAGTGTACATTAATTACTTCTGATTACGGTTGGTTAACAGATCAATTTGAGCCAAATGATATTGCTATAATTCCTGAAATTAATAGTTTTATTAATTTTAAAGCTAGTTTTAAAATAGCAAAAAGACTAAAGGCTAACTCCACCGATATAGTTATTTCCAGTTCAGCCAATGCAGGGATTCATTCAAGACTATCAAAACTCATGTATAATCATAAGCATATATATGTTTCTCATGGATGGTCTTGCATTTATAATGGTGGAAAATTAAGTTTTATTTTTTGTAACATAGAAAGGCTGTTTTCTTTAATAACTGATACTATTCTATGTGTATCTAATAAGGATTATAACAATGCAATTAACAAGTTAAAAATATCAAAAAGAAAACTACTAACTATACAAAATAAAATATCTCCGATGCCTGAAAAAAAGCTAATTAATCAAAAGTTGAAAGTTCTCTTTGTTGGAAGGTTAGCCCCTCCTAAAAGAGCTGACTTATTTATTGATACAGCTGAATATTTCCCTAACATTGATTTCTATGTGGTTGGTTCGGGCCCGCTTAAGACGAGTTTGATAAAACAACAAGAGAACATTGCCAATATAACTATGTTAGGAGAAATTAGCAATTTTAGAGATTATAATGATTTTGATATATTTGTTTTGTGTTCTGAAAGTGAAGGGCTACCTATGTCTGCCCTAGAAGCAGGATCAGCAGGCCTACCATTATTATTAAGCTCAGTTGGCGGTTGTGGGGAACTAATTTACCAAACAGGAACTAATGCGAATGGATTATTATTTGATAACAACCTTAGTAGCTTAAAAGAAAATCTAGCTAAAATAATAAATAATTATAATGAATATTATCAGGCAGCACAAAACAGTAAAGAGCTATTTGATATTTCATCTTCAATTGAACACTATCTTAATTTAGTCAAGGAATAGTATGCTAACTATCATCGGTGGTTCCGGTTTTATCGGCACCCGTCTCTCTAATCAATTAAAGTCCCAAAATATCGATTTCAAAATTGTTGATATTCAAAAAAGCGAAGCTCATCCTGAAAAATGGGAATTTGGTGATGTGACCAAACCTGAAACACTTATTGAGCCATTAAAAGGCAGTGATGTTATTATTAATTTATCTGCTCAACATAAAGACAATGTGCACCCAATAAGCCTTTACTATGAAGTGAATGTGGATGGTGCTAAAAATGTCTGTGATGTGGCTGAACAACTTGGCATTAAACATATTGTATTTACCTCTTCTGTCGCTGTTTATGGTTTTGTTGAAAAAGAAACTGGCGAAGACGGTGAATACCATCCGTTTAATGACTACGGCAAATCAAAACTTGAAGCCGAATATGTCTATGATGCATGGCAAGCCAAGTCAGCGGATAATATTTTAGTCACCATACGCCCAACGGTTGTTTTTGGTGAAAATAACCGTGGTAATGTTTATAATTTATTCCGCCAAATTGCTTCTGGTCGTTTCTTAATGATCGGTGCAGGGAATAATCAAAAATCGATGGCTTATGTTGAAAATGTTGCCGCCTTTATTTATTTTGCAACCACGTTTACAACTGGAAAACATGTTTTCAATTATATTGATAAACCTGACTTTACCATGAACGAACTAACCACTGTAATCTGTGGTGCGTTAGATAAACCAAAATCCAATATCCGAGTTCCTTACCCAATTGGGATATTAGGTGGTTATTGTTTTGACATTCTTTCTAAAGTGACAGGTAAAGAGTTTCCAGTCAGTAGTATTCGAGTAAAAAAATTCTGTGCAAGAACACAATTTAAATCAAACTACATTGCTGATACCTCATTTACACCACCAGTCACACTGGAAAAAGGTATCGCTAATACAGTTCAATACGAATTCAAATAAAATAGGCGAGTGCCTTTAACTATATTGCTATAGGGATAGAGTGTATTTATGAAGCGTCTTTCTGTTGCTGTACTTATGCTAACTGCATTAACGGGCTGCACCGTCACCCCCGGCGCCTATGTATCAACCTCGGGCAAAAATGTGGTTGATACGGGTGACCGTGACATTACCAAATTAGTTGATATCTACCCAATTTCGCCAAAATTGTTGGATGATATGTACATCGCCCCAACCATTGCCAAACCGAATGCGCAGTTAGAAAAGCAACTGACTCACTATGAATACCGTGTAGGTGCAGGTGATGTATTAACCATTACGGTTTGGGACCACCCTGAACTGACCATCCCTGCAGGTTCTTACCGTAGTGCACAAGACTCCGGTAACTGGGTTCACTCTGACGGCACCATCTACTACCCGTATATTGGTAAAGTCAAAGTGATCGGTAAAACGGTCACTGAAATCCGTACCCTGATAAGCAACCGCTTAGCCACTTATATTGAATCCCCACAAGTGGATGTCAGTATTGCCGCATTCCGTTCGCAAAAAATGTATGTTTCGGGTGAAGTGGCCAAACCGGGTACACTGCCTATCACTAACGTTCCACTCACTATCTTAGAAGCCTTTAATAATGCAGGCGGCTTAACCGAAAAAGCCGATTGGGATAATGTCGTTCTTACCCGTAACGGCAAAGAAATCAAAGTGTCATTACAAGATTTAGTTCAGTACGGCGATTTAACCCAAAACTACCTGATGCTACCGGGTGATGTGCTATATGTGCCACGTAATGATAGCCAGAAAGTGTTTGTGATGGGTGAAGTGGGTCAACCAACGACCTTAACCATTGACCGCGCGGGAATGAGTATTACTGAAGCCCTGAGCAAAGCAAGCGGCCTTAACCAAACAACTGCCAATGCAACAGGTGTATTTGTTATCCGCCCAATTAAAAACCAGCCCGCGGAAGACAAAGAGCTTGATGCTCTGTTACCGAAAAAAATGGCCGCGGTTTATCAGCTAGACTTATCGGATGCCACCTCACTCGTGATGGGAACTGAATTTAAACTACAGCCCTATGACTTAGTGTATGTTACCGCAGCCCCTGTAGTACGTTGGAACCGACTAATCACTCAGTTATTACCAACTATCGCTTCATATAATCAGTTAACCGAAGGTACCAAGCGTATTCACGACTGGTAATCGATATGTTTAATAATATTCTTGTTGTTTGTATGGGAAATATCTGTCGCTCTCCTACGGGGGAGCGTTTATTGCAGCACTATTTTCCCAAAAAAACTGTTCACTCAGCAGGCATTATTGCTAAAAATGACATGCCCGCTTATGACAGCGCCATCCGGATTGCCGAGCAACATCAGCTTTCCCTTGAAAGCCATCAATCACGTCGGTTAACTAGCGAAATATGCCATAAAGCAGACTTAATCCTAGTGATGGAAAACGATCATATTGCTAAAATCCACCAACAGTTTCCTGAAACCCGCGGTAAAGTGATGTTATTTGGGCAATGGATTAATAAAACCGAAATTCCTGACCCGCACAAACGCAGCGATGAAATGTTTGAGCACGTTTACCAGTTGATGGAAAAAGCCGCGATTGCTTGGCAAGGCAAAATTTAATTTTATTTATTGGATGACTTAACATTTAACCTATTATGAACACAACAAAAAATAGCTCCCCTGCCTCAGATGAAATCGATCTGCTCGCTCTGTTTAAAGTTTTGAAATCCAACACGATTAAAATTGGGTTTTTTACCGTATTTTTTGCGGCTATCGCCATCGCATACAGTTTATTGGCAACCCCTATTTACCAAGCCAATGCGACCTTACAGTATGACAAATTAGGCCAGGTATCATTACTTGACCAAATGAGTGATGTCATGCCATTTGGTAACAGCAATAACCAAGTCGACTCTGAAATTGAAGTCATCAAATCACGCATGGTGTTAGGTAAAACCGTTACTGACCTAAACTTAGACACTCGAGCAGCTCCTGAAGGCTTTGTCAGTAAATTACTGGGTGAAGTGGCTCCCGTTCATGTTGACCTATTTCAGTTACCTGAAAACTTAATTGGCCAGCCATTTACCCTGACTTATTTAGGGGATAACAATTATTCCCTCAATGTAGATGGCCAAGTCTTACAAGGTAAAGTCGGTGAAGTCCTCAAGCAAGGGGAAATTAACTTATTGATTTCTAGTTTCACGGCTGAAGCTGGCGAAGAGTTCTCATTAATCAAAAATGCCCGTTACTCCACCATTGAAGACTTACGCAACACTCTAACCATCGCTGAAGTCGGGAAAGGCACGGGTATTATCAGCTTAGCCATTAAAGGGGCGGATAAAACTGAGAATGTTAAAATCCTCAACAGTGTTATCCAAAACTATGTTGACCAAAATACCGAACGTAAAAAAGAAGTCACTAACAATACGCTTGTATTTTTAGATGACTACTTACCTACGATTAAAAAGAAATTAGATAACTACGAAAACCAGCTCAATGCCTTTCGTAAAAAGAATGAATCCATTGACCTCTCTTTAGAAGCTAAAGCCGCTCTAGATACTGCATTACAGGTCGAAGAAAAACTTAATGAACTGACCTTTAAAGAGGTCGAGATCCAGCAGCTATATACCCGTAACCACCCGGCTTATCAGTCTCTGTTAGATAAGCGCCAACAGTTGTTACGTGAAAAAGAAAAAATCAGTAAAAATATTCAAAAGTTACCCAATACCCAACAAGAAATCGTCCGTTTAACTCGCGATGTCGAAGCGGAACAAGCCATTTATACTCAATTAGTGGCGAAACAGCAGGAACTCAGTGTGTTGAACTCCGGTATTACAGCGGATGTGCGTATTATTGACTCTGCTGAATCCCAACCAAAACCAGTGGCACCGAAAAAATCACTGATTGTCGTTCTCGCCACTATCCTTGGTTTTATTATCGGCTGTGCGTATGTGATTGCCCGCGAGTTCTTTAATAATAAAATTAAGAGCACAGAAGATATTGATGCATTGGGTGTCAACGTCTATGCCACTATCCCATTCTCTGCTCATGAGAAAAAACTCATTGAAGCTGGTAATAAGAGCCCACTAGCGATAGAAAACCCAGCAGATACTGCTGTCGAAGCTATCCGTTCATTACGTACCAGTGTGTACTTCTCGGTGATGAACCAAGGTAACAACCTAGTTATGGTCACCAGTGCGTCACCAGGGGTTGGGAAAAGCTTTGTTACCTCCAATATGGCGGTGGTACTGGCTAATGCAGGTAAGAAAGTATTATTAATCGATACCGACTTACGTAAAGGCCGTTTGCACAAAGCCTTTGGGTTAAACAATAAAGCAGGCTTATCTGACTACTTATCACAGCAAAGTTTAGAATCACCGACCATTCATGCTAACGTGATTGAAAATCTCGATGTAATTTGTCGTGGTAAAAATGTTACTCACTCTTCTGAGTTATTAATGGGTGAGCGCTTTAAGCAATTATTAGATAAAGTCAAAAACCAATACGATATTGTGGTGATCGATACCGCACCAATCTTAGCAATTACGGACTCTGCGATTATTGGTAAATATGTCGGTACTTCATTACTGATTGCTTTCTACGGGGTGAATACCGTGAAAGATGTTGATCTATCACTGAAACGCTTTAAGCAAAATGATATCGACATTACCGGTGTGATCCTCAATGGTATTGATGCAAGGTCTGACGACTATAACTACCATTACGAATATTAAGACTCAGGAATATTGAGATGAAGAATCAACAAGTTCTCGTCACGGGTGGCCTTGGCTACATTGGTAGCCATACCTGTGTACAGATGATCCAGCAAGGGATGCAGCCGGTTATTTTAGATAACTTGCATAATGCCAATCTTGAAGTACTTAACCGTATTGAAGCTATCACAGGTGTTAAGCCCACCTTTTACCAAGGTGATGTGCGTGATGGGCAAATTTTAGCGTCCATTTTTGCTAATCATCAAATTCATTCAGTCATCCACTTTGCTGGGTTGAAAGCTGTTGGTGAGTCGGTACAAAAACCAATTGAATACTATGATGTTAACGTCAATGGCACATTGGTATTAGTGGAAAGTATGAAAAAAGCAGGTGTTAAGAGCCTGATTTTTAGTTCCTCCGCTACCGTATATGGTGACCCTGAAGAAGTGCCATTAACAGAGAATTCCAAAGTCGGTGGAACCACCAATCCATACGGAACCAGTAAGTATATGGTTGAGCGTATCCTTTCGGATTTATATATTGCGGAAGATGATTGGTCACTGACCTTACTGCGTTATTTTAACCCTGTTGGCGCACACCCATCCGGAACCATGGGTGAAGACCCGCAAGGGATTCCGAATAACTTGGCACCGTTTGTTTCCCAAGTCGCTGTAGGCCGCCGCCCACAAGTGATGGTATTTGGTAATGATTACCCAACACCGGATGGTACTGGTGTGCGTGACTATATTCACGTAATGGATTTGGCTGATGGCCATATTGCCGCGCTGAATAAAGTTAGCCAGCAAGCAGGTTTACATGTTTACAATCTTGGTACAGGAACTGGCACAAGTGTACTGGAAATTATTACCGCTTTTGAAAAAGCGGCAGGTAAGCCAATCAAATATGAGATTGTAGCAAGGCGCCCTGGTGATATTGCGGAATGTTGGTCTAGCCCAGAAAAAGCGTTGAAAGATTTAAACTGGAAGGCGCAGTATTCTATTCAAGATATGGTGAATGATAGCTGGCGTTGGCAGTCCATGAACCCCAATGGTTATAACAGCTAACCTCAACGAGTTATTTCAGAGACGAGCCTTTATGGCTCGTTTTTTGTTTTCAGGGTACAAATAATTTTTACGGCTGCTATAAAAGTTCCACATGAAAACAAACCCATTTGCGCGTAAACTCTTCCCATCATTTATTATCACAAATATCAGCTTAACGTTATGCCACACATTGTTTTATTCGAACCAGAAATACCGCCAAATACCGGCAATATTATTCGCCTTTGTGCCAATACTGGCTTTGATTTGCATCTTATTCACCCTCTTGGGTTTACATGGGATGATAAACGCTTACGCCGTGCAGGGTTGGACTATAGCGAGTTTGCCGATATCAAGCACCATCATGATTATTTTGCTTTTTTAAAAAGTGAAGGACTAAACCCGGATAATAACCAATCTGAAAGCGGTGCACGCGTGTTTGCCTTAACCACTAAAGGTAAGCCAAGTCATAGTAATGTTAGTTATCAAGAAAATGATTATTTGATGTTTGGCCCTGAAACCCGAGGGCTACCGCCTTATGTGCTAGATAACATGCCAATGGAGCAAAAAATTCGTATTCCGATGTTGGCAGATAGCCGCAGTATGAATTTATCCAACTCAGTGGCTGTGGTGGTGTTTGAGGCATGGAGGCAGTTGGGGTATGCAGGGGCGCTGCTAAAGGACTAGACTATAAAAGGAGCTCAGTTTGAGTTCCTTTAGTTTTAATCAATAAAAAAATGCTCTCCACCAATTAATGGGATCAACCTTGCGAGCACACCATCAAGAACCCCCTCATCAGCAACTACCCCAAACTTCATACTTCTATCTTTCCAAGATAGTGTTTGAATAAGGTTTGCCGCAGCAACACACGGAGTATCAAGATTATTTATCCTTACTTCTGTTATGTGCCCTCTAATGCTTGTGCTAATAGGACAACAAATTACCAAGCCTGATTTTTTATTATATTCCACACTGGATAAAACGAGTGCAGGCCGATATTTTCCTATTTCTTTTCCTTTCGTTGGGTCAAAATCTAACCAAATAATATCATTTCGCCTTGGTATGTAACTTTTACTCATTCACCAATTTCCATATCATTAATTTGAGCAAGTTCATCTGAATGACTATTATATTCATTCATATTGTCAAGCAAATAAGCTTCAGAAAACATCCTTATCTTCTTTTTGGGAGAAAGAACCAAATTACCGTTATTAACAGAAATATCAAGACGTTGACCAACCTCAATACCTAATTGTTTTAAGATAGCTGATGGGATAACAATGCCTTGGCTATTTCCCCATTTTTTTATAGCAACGCTCATTTCTCTTACCCCATACTTATTTTTGAGTATATTAGTTTCCAAATGTATAAACATTGTATAACTTCATTGAGGTTAAAGCAAATTTTCGGTCAATTTATATACAGATGAGGGAAATCAAAAATGAAAACGATCGAACTAGAACCCTCACAACTCAAATCCCATCCCCATCTTCAAAACCCCAAATAATGCCATTAAAGTTTTGATCCATTTCTAAGGACGGTTTATCGCTAGTTGGTTTACCGACAATGCGTGCTGGAACCCCTGCTACCGTGGTGTGTGGTGGAACGGGGTGAAGTACAACAGAACCTGCGCCAATTTTTGCGCCACGGCCAATTTCAATATTCCCTAAGATTTTTGCCCCTGCACCAATCATCACCCCTTCTCTTACTTTAGGATGGCGGTCGCCACAGGTTTTCCCAGTACCGCCTAATGTGACGGATTGCAAAATTGAGACATCATTTTCGACAATGGCCGTTTCCCCAATCACAATACCCGTTGCGTGGTCAAGCATAATGCCACAACCAATACGGGCCGCTGGGTGGATATCGACACCAAAAGAAACGGAGATTTGATTTTGCAAATAAACCGCCAGCGCTTGGCGGCCTTCTTTCCACAGCCAATTACCGATGCGATAGGCTTGCAAGGCGTGGAAACCTTTTAAGTACAATAATGGCGTGGAGTATTTATCAACGGCAGGGTCACGTAAGCGAACCGCCGCTAAGTCCATTGCCGCAGAGAAAATCATACTTTCGTCATTGCGATAAGCGGCTTCCACAATTTCGCGCACTTCAAGAGCAGGCATAATCGGTGAGCTCAGTTTGTTAGCTAGCATATAACTGAGCGCACTGCCTAAATTGTCGTGCTTTAATAATGTCGCGTTAAAAAAACTGGCGAGGAGTGGTTCGCAGTCCGCAAGAGACTTCGCTTCATCTTTAATGAAACCCCAAATTCTATCCAGTTCTTCACGCGACATAATCACTCACCTATCTATTTTTATTAATCATGCAGCTTTGGCATATCGGCAATTTCATCTTTCGTCGCACGCCCTAATAGGGCTTGCGCTGCCTCTAACACATTTTTATGACGATAAAGGATTTGATAAATTTGCTCAGTAATTGGCATTTCAACACCTGCCCGCTCAGCCAGTGCGCGAACTTCCTTGGTATTACGATAGCCTTCAACCACTTGGCCAATCTCTTTTTCTGCATCTTCAACGCTAACGCCATCGCCTAGCATCATGCCAAAACGGCGGTTACGGGATTGGTTATCGGTACAGGTTAACACAAGGTCACCTAAGCCTGCCATCCCCATAAAAGTTGCAGGGTCTGCTCCCAAAGCTGCACCTAAACGACTCATTTCCGCTAAACCACGGGTAATCAATGCGGTACGTGCATTCGCACCAAACCCCATACCATCGGAGATCCCTGCGCCAATTGCGATGACATTTTTTACAGCACCACCCAGTTGCACTCCAACCATGTCAGGGTTCTTATAGACGCGAAAACTCTTGCCACAATGGAATAATTTTTGTAAATCATCACCAAATTGGCTATCGCTTGCCGCCACGGAAATTGCCGTTGGTAAACCTGCGGCTAATTCTTTCGCAAATGTCGGGCCAGAAAGTACTGCCAGCGGAATTTCATTGCCTAATACCTCACGTGCCACTTCTTGCAACAAACGGCCAGTATCCCTTTCTAAGCCCTTAGTCGCCCAAATAATACGGGAGTCTGCGCGTAAGTATGGCTGGATTTGTTTTAGTACATCACCAAAAACATGGCTCGGTACGACAATCAAGATATTGGGGCTCGCCTCAACGGCGCGTTTTAAGTCCGTTTCGAGAGATAAACTATCAGGGAAAGAAACGCCAGGCAAAAACGCCTGATTACTGCGGTCTTGTTCTAATTGATGAATGTGTTTTGGGTCATGGCCCCATAGCACAACCTGATGTGCATTACGTGCAAGCGTAATGGCTAAAGCGGTGCCGTACGAGCCGGCACCGATCACTGTCATTGAAGCAGTATTCATTAAGCGTCCTGTTGAGCTTCTGAGTTCTGCGCTTGTTCACCTTGTTGCTGCTGTAAATAGTTCATGAACAGTGCATCAAAGTTAACTGGCGCTAAGTTCAATTGTGGGAATGTACCACGGCCCACTAAGCTAGTGATCGCTTCACGTGCATATGGGAACAGGATGTTCGGGCAGTATGCACCTAAGCAATGTGCCATTTGAGTACCTTCAATGCCTTCGATAGAGAAAACACCCGCCTGCTGCACTTCACACAAGAAAGCCGTTTCTTCACCTAAAGTTGCCGTAGTCGTGACACGTAAAACAACCTCATAAACACCTTCAGACAGCTGAGTTGAAGAAGTATCTAAATCTAATTTGATTTCTGGTTGCCACTCGTGTTGAAAGATGTGTGGTGCGTTAGGTGCTTCAAATGAAACGTCTTTTGCATAAATGCGTTGAATTTGAAAGACCATTTCTGAGTTGTTTTGTTCTGACATAGTGTATGTACCTTTAACTTCCATATGAATTTTCCCTGTTATTCTTTGAGCTACAGGGGTGTTCGCTGCATTGCGCTACCCAAGTCACATACTGATGTATGCTCCTTGGATATCTTCACTTGCTGCCTACCTGTAGCCCAAATAATTTAAGGGAAACCCTGTTATTCTGAGCTACAGGGGTGTTCGCTGCATTACGCTACCCAAGTCACATACTGATGTATGCTCCTTGGATATCTTCACTTACTTCTTACCACGAGCTAAAGGAAGGTTTTCACCTGCCCAGCCAGAGATCCCTTCTTTCAGGACAAAGACTTTTTCAAAACCGTGTTGTGCCAGCTGTTCAGCAGGTTTACCTGATTCCATACCACTTGCAGAAACGATAATCACTGGTTTCTGTTTATGTTTTTCTAATTCACCTAAATTATTCTCTTTAATTTCAGACGGTGTTAAGTTAATAGAATCAATAATGTGCCCTTTACGGAAATCGTCACGAGAACGTAAATCGACAACAACCGCCTCTTCTTTATTAATCAGTGTAATCGCTTGTGAACGAGCAATCACTTTCGTTTTAGAGAAAAGGCCTTTAAAGGTCATAACAACCACAGCCACTAATAGCGCTATCCAAACCAGACTCAATAACATGTTCCGGCTTACAAATTGCATGATTTCTTGGATCATGGGGGGCAATCACTCCCGTTAGTTAAAAACAAATATCAAAGGGTTCTGAGTATACCTTTGTGTTGAGCTAATTACAGCCAATTCCCGCAAACTCGCTTGTTTTTTTTGCGCTAAGGCACGCAAAATTAACACTGTTCACTGAAAAACCGCGTTTCTATTTCGAGGCGGTACGCAAATATTTTAACATAAACGTGCGAAACAGGTCTAAGTCGTGCTTCAAATAGGCAGTGAATAAGAAAAAAGTATTGAATACTGGCTATACAAAATAAATCAGTGATAATAAAACTGTATTATTTAACTTAATATAGTTCTAGTTCAGGGCAAAAATCCGAATTTATAAATGTTTTCAATACTATTTGTTAGACAGTGCTGGAAACCATCACTTGCAGATGAAATAATCAGCTATTGCATTTAATTGAGGTGATTTATCACGATGGCCAATACACATTATCGAATGAAAATTTCATTTATTCGTCAGGCTATTAGCGCTCTCTTTGGGTTAGGGCTGCTTGTTCTCGCCCCAACACAAACTGTGTTTGCCAACCAGATCACTGAAAATAAAGGCCAGCTACATGATTTACTCAAAAGTATTGCTGAAAAAGAGAAAAGCGTAAAAGAACAACAAGCCAAGCGCTCAGCACTACTTGAGCAACTCAAACAACAAGAACAAAGTATTTCTGCGGCCGGTCGTAGCCTGCATGAGACTCAAAACCAGCTAAAACAATTAGATAAAGAAATTGTTTCCTTAAATAGCAATATCAAGCAGCTACAAATCAAAAAACAACAACAAGAGAAATTATTAGCTGACCAACTAGACGCGGCCTTTCGGTTAGGTAAACACCAAGGGTTAACCCTAATGTTCAAAGGTGAAGAAGGCCAACGAGAAGAACGTATTTTGGCCTATTACAGCTATTTAAATCAGGCGCGTGAAAAAAATATTGTTGCTTTAGAAGAAACCACTAAAGAATTACAAGAACAAAAAGAACTCGAACAGAAAAAACAAGCCGAACAAAAAACAACGCTGGCTCGCCAACAACAAGAAAAGCGTAAGTTGGATAACGCACGCGCTTCGCGGCAAAAAACCCTAAATGCCCTTGAAAGTACATTAAAAGAAGACCAAAAAAATCTTGCTGTTCTAAAACAAAACGAAGCGAGATTACGCGATAAGATTGCCCGCGCTGAACGTGAAGCCAAAGCCCGAGCAGAGCGAGAAGCCAAAGAAGCGGCACGTATTCGCGTGCAAGTGGCTGAAAAAGAACGGCAAGCCAAACAGAAAGGCTCAACCTATAAACCATCTGAAAGTGAACGCTCACTGATGTCACGTACAGGTGGTTTAGGACGCCCTGCTGGGCAAGCTATTTGGCCTGTTCGCGGCTCATTACTCCATAACTATGGGGATGTCATTTCCAGCGAGTTACGTTGGAAAGGCATGGTTATCGCGGCTAATGAAGGAACCCAAGTCAAAGCTATCGCCGATGGGCGCGTGCTACTGGCTGACTGGTTACAAGGCTATGGGCTAGTTGTCGTCGTTGAACACGGTAAAGGGGATATGAGCCTCTATGGCTATAACCAGAGCGCCTTAGTGAATGTCGGCCAAGAGGTTAGAGCAGGGCAGCCGATCGCCTTAGTGGGTAGCAGTGGCGGCCAAGAGCGACCAGCACTCTATTTTGAAATCCGCAGACAAGGTAAAACCGTAAACCCACGTCCATGGTTAGGCCGATAAATATAGTTAGGGCGATAAATTTTAAATTCAATTAATTAGGATAACGTTATGCTGAAGCACTTACCCATTCGACCACTCATTGTTTTGTCATTATTAATGATGTGTCTACCGGTGAGTGCGGCAAAATTGGCGATTGTGATTGATGATTTTGGTTATCGCGTTAAAGAAGACAACCAAATTCTAGCGTTATCCCCTGCGGTAACTATTGCAATTTTACCGAGCTCTCCCCATGGCCGTGAAGTCGCAGAAAAAGCCCATCACCAAGGGCGCGATATTCTCATCCATATGCCAATGAAACCATTGAGCAAACAACCGCTAGAGAAAAACACATTAGCTCCATCAATGAGTGCAGAGGAAATTGACCGTATTATTAAAAATGCGATAACCCGAGTTCCTTATGCAAAAGGCATGAATAACCATATGGGGAGCGAGATGACATCAAGCTTACCCGGTATGCAGAACGTGATGCGCAGCCTGTCAAAGTCAAACTTGTTTTTCCTCGATAGCGTAACCATTGGGAATACCCAAGTAGGTAATGCCGCCAAAGAATACGGCGTTCCCACGTTACGTCGCCATATTTTTATTGATAACCACCAATCGGAAGAAGAAACGCGCACTCAATTGAATAAAGCCGTTGCCTATGCGCGCAAACACGGTAGTGCGGTAGCAATTGGCCATCCACACCCATCTACCGTACGCGCCTTACAAAAATACCTTGCCCAACTCCCTGCTGATGTCGAATTAGTGGCCGTTAGTGCTCTGCTTAGTCCTCAATCTTCAACTAAACAACCAACATCATTAAGAATGTTATCTGAAGAAGCGAAAAAAACACCGATACAACCTCAAAACAAGCAAGCAGTACAAGATGAAATAAAAACACCACCAACCAAAGATGCTACTGTTGGGCAACCCGAAGCGGCTAGCCAACCAGAAAATGTGATTATTCCGCAAGAACTCGGTATATGTGAGTTTACATTACCGCCTGCTAAGCCACAGGGGATTGATTTTATTATGTTTGTGGTTGAGAGTATTTATAACGATAAGGCTTTACAACCTTTGTTGGTACAGGGCGATAGAGCCCAAAAGCGCCCGCTTTTCAAGCAACAGCAGTAGATCATTTTCGATTCCCCTTCTTGGTTCAAAAAAGCCAAAAAGGGGAATCGAGATAATTAATTTAATCCCAGTTTAAAATCACTTTACCAGATTGGCCTGAACGCATGATATCAAAGCCTTTTTGGAACTCATCAATCGAGAATTGATGGGTAATTATCGGTGATAAATCCAAACCAGATTGAATGAGTGTCGCCATTTTATACCATGTTTCAAACATCTCACGGCCATAAATTCCCTTAATAAACAGTCCTTTGAATATTACTTGGCTCCAATCTGTTGCCATCGAAGCAGGGGGAATCCCTAATAGTGCAATTCTGCCACCGTGGTTCATGGTGTCTAACATGGTCTGAAAAGCTGCTGGTGAACCAGAAACTTCCAGTGCAACATCAAAACCTTCTTTCATCCCCAACTCATTCATCACGTCTTTTAAATTTTCACGACTGACGTTCACTGCACGGGAAACACCCATTTTTTTCGCCAATTCAAGTCGATAGTCATTCACATCCGTGATAACAACATGGCGAGCCCCCACATGTCGGCACACTGCAGCCGCCATGATACCTATAGGGCCAGCACCCGAAACCAGCACATCTTCCCCCACTAAATCAAAGGAAAGAGCCGTATGAACCGCGTTGCCAAATGGGTCAAAAATAGCCGCTATTTCATCGGGGATATTATCGGGAATTTTAAAAGCATTAAATGCAGGGATCACCAGATATTCAGCAAAACACCCTTCTCGGTTAACCCCCACCCCAATCGTATTGCGGCAAAGATGAGTACGGCCACCACGGCAGTTTCGGCAGTGGCCGCAAGTAATATGCCCTTCCCCTGACACTCGGTCACCAATTTTAAAGCCTTTGACTTCCTGCCCAATCGCAACAATTTCCCCTATATATTCATGACCGACAACCATTGGGACAGGAATGGTTTTCTGAGACCATTCGTCCCAGTTATAGATATGTACATCCGTACCGCAAATCGCAGTTTTACGAATTTTGATCATCACATCATTGTGCCCGAGTTCCGGTTTCGGAACATCTGTCATCCATATACCTGGTTCAGCTTTCAGTTTGGACAGTGCTTTCATAAAAGACCTTTTATTTGATTATTTTTAGTTTTCTACCAATGCGGGTGAATGCTTCAACAGCGTGTAAAATATCCTCCTCACTATGTGCTGCAGACATCTGAGTACGAATACGTGCCTGACCTTGTGGTACAACAGGGTAGAAAAAGCCCGTAACATAAATACCTTCATCGAGTAGCTCTTTCGCAAAAATTTGGGCGAGTTTGGCATCACCTAACATAACAGGGATGATGGCGTGGTCAGCGCCAGCAAGGGTAAAACCCGCTGTGGTCATTTTTTCTCTAAATAACACGGCATTACGCCATAATTTTTCACGTAATGAATGGCCTTCTTTCATCATATCAATCACTTTGATAGATGCGGCAACAATCGCAGGAGCGAGGGAATTCGAAAACAAATAAGGGCGAGAACGCTGACGCAGCCATTCAACGACCTCTTTTTTCGCTGCCGTATAACCGCCGGATGCGCCGCCAAGGGCTTTACCTAATGTCCCCGTGATAATATCGATACGCCCCATCACATCGCAGTACTCATGGCTACCACGACCATTTTCCCCAACAAAGCCAACAGCATGAGAGTCATCCACCATCACCAACGCTTGGTATTCATCCGCAAGGTCACAAATGGATTTTAAATCAGCGATAACGCCATCCATTGAGAACACGCCATCTGTGGCAATTAAAATATGGCGAGCTCCTGCTGTTTTGGCTTCCTCTAAACGTGCTTTCAATTCCACCATATTATTATTGCTGTAGCGGTAGCGTTTTGCCTTGCTTAGCCTAACCCCATCAATAATGGATGCATGATTTAATGCATCTGAAATAATCGCATCTTCCGGCCCTAACAAGGTTTCAAATAGCCCACCATTTGCATCAAAACAGGATGAATAGAGAATCGCATCTTCCATGCCCAGAAAATCTGCCAATTTGCGCTCTAAAACTTTGTGGCTGTCTTGCGTTCCACAAATAAAGCGTACAGACGCCATACCAAAACCATGGCTATCCATTCCCTGTTTAGCGGCTTCGATGAGCGCGGGATGGTTAGCAAGACCAAGGTAATTATTTGCACAGAAATTAATAACCCGCTGGCCACCTACAATTTCAATGTCAGCATCTTGTGAAGTCGTAATAATGCGTTCATTTTTAAATAACCCATCGGCTTCAATTTGTACCAATTGTTCTTGAATCTGCTGATAAAATCTTTCTGACATGATTTTTTCCTGTATAGAGACTATTAATAGAGTTTAATAATAGTCTCTATGTGTGGCGATATTCACAGCATAAATAAGTCAAGTTTGTAGCCAAGATCACGATATTTACCTTGTTCTCATTTAAGTGTCAGCTCAATTCTCTTCTATCAATGCTACCGTCTGCGCCAAGAGATGTTATTATAGTCACCAATTACGATTCTATTTTCTTAACCCATTTGAGGTATACCCAATGATCATAGTCACTGGTGGAGCTGGTTTTATTGGCAGCAATATTATTAAAGCCCTAAACGCAATCGGCCGTACAGATATCTTAGTCGTTGATAATCTGAAAGACGGCACTAAATTCGCTAACCTTGTTGACCTTGATATTGCGGATTATGCAGATAAAGAAGATTTTATTGGCAGCATCATTGCGGGTGATGATTTCGGTGATGTCGATGCGGTATTCCATGAAGGCGCTTGCTCGTCAACCACTGAATGGGATGGAAAATATATGATGGACAATAACTACCAGTATTCCAAAGAGTTACTGCACTATTGTCTAGACCGTGAAATCCCGTTCTTATACGCTTCTTCCGCAGCAACTTATGGCGGCCGCAGTGATAACTTTATTGAAGAACGCCAATTCGAAAAACCATTGAATGTCTATGGTTACTCAAAATTCCAATTTGACCAATATGTACGTGAAATTCTGCCAGAAGCGGACTCACAAGTCTGTGGTTTCCGCTATTTCAATGTCTATGGGCCAAATGAAGACCATAAAGGCAGCATGGCAAGCGTTGCTTATCACTTAAATAAACAAATTAATGAAGGGCAAAACCCAAAACTGTTCGAAGGTAGCGATACTTTCCGTCGTGACTTTATTTATGTAGGTGATGTGGCTGCGGTCAATTTATGGTTCTGGGAAAATAATGTTTCCGGTATTTTTAACTGTGGTACAGGACGTGCGGAATCTTTCCAAGCTGTTGCTGATGCTGTTACTGAATTCCACAAAGATAAAAATGTGGCCATCGAATACATTGAGTTCCCTGAAAAATTAAAAGGTCGTTACCAAAGCTTCACACAAGCTGACCTCACTAAGCTACGTGCCGCTGGCTATACTGCACCATTTAAAACGGTTGCAGAAGGTGTCACCGAATATATGCACTTGCTCAATAAAGACGCGTAACGCTTATTTCTGAAAAATCATTTATGAAAATATTGGTGATCGGCCCTTCATGGGTAGGGGATATGATGATGTCACAAAGCCTTTATCGCACGATCAAGGCTTTACATCCCCATGCACAGATTGACGTGATGGCGCCACAATGGTGCCGTCCTTTACTCGCCAAAATGCCTGAAGTTAGCGAAGCCATTCCTATGCCGCTTGGGCATGGTGCACTGGAAATTGGTGAACGTCGTCGATTAGGCCAAAGTTTGCAGGCAAATGGCTATGACCAAGCGATTGTGTTACCCAATTCCTTAAAGTCTGCACTTGTGCCTTTCTTCGCAAAAATCCCCAAAAGAACGGGATGGCGTGGTGAAATGCGCTATGGTCTACTCAATGATATTCGCCCACTCAATAAAGACGCTTTTCCTTTAATGGTGCAGCGGTATGTTGCGCTTGCTTATGATAAGCAAACTATTCGATCAGCTGCTGATATTCCGACACCTATTTTACCGCCTAAACTGGTGACTATACCGCAAGAAGTCACTGAAACTCTGCAAACCTTTGGGGTTGAAGGTTCTCGCCCTGTTATTGGTTTTTGCCCAGGCGCAGAATTTGGGCCCGCCAAACGTTGGCCCCACTACCACTACGCTTCTCTTGCTCAAACACTCATTAGCCAAAACGGCTATCAAGTGTTGCTATTTGGTTCACAAAAAGACCACGAAGCGGGTGAAGCCATTCGTTTAGAGCTGACCGATGATGCTAAATTGCATTGCCATAATTTTTCAGGGAAAACATCTTTAGAACAAGCTGTTAATCTAATCGATGCCTGTACTGCAGTTGTCAGTAATGACTCTGGTTTGATGCATGTCGCGGCAGCGCTAGGTAAACCTCTTGTCGCCTTATATGGCCCAAGTAGCCCTGACTTTACACCGCCATTATCAGATAAAGCAGAAGTGATCCGCCTAATTACGGGGTACCACAAAGTGCGTAAAGGTGACGGTGAAAGTGGTTATCACCAAAGTTTGATTGATATCCAACCCCAATTAGTTATCGATGCGTTAGCTCGGTTAAATATAGGTATTGAATGATGAGAGTATTATTAGTCAAAACATCTTCAATGGGAGATGTTTTACACTCATTACCTGCGCTGACCGATGCACAACAAGCCATACCCGATATCCAGTTCGATTGGGTCGTTGAAGAAGGCTTTGCACAAATTCCCACATGGCATAGTGCCGTTAACCAAGTGATCCCTGTGGCCATTCGTCGCTGGCGTAAAAATTGGTTTTCTGCACCGATCAGAGCCGAACGTGCAGAATTTCGCAAGAAATTACAAGCAACTCATTATGACGCAATCATTGATGCGCAAGGGTTATTGAAGAGCGCCTTTCTTGTCACCCGCTTAGCTCATGGCGATAAACATGGCTATGACCGCCATAGTATTCGCGAACCATTAGCCAGCTTCTTTTATGACCATCGTTACGCAATTAGTAAGCAACAACATGCCGTTGAACGTATTCGCCAGTTATTTGCCAAAAGTCTTGGTTACGCCTGCCCAACACAGCAAGGCGATTACGCAATTGCTCGACACTTTTTACAGTCAGAAGAAGAGCATCAAAGCCCTTATGTCATTTTCCTGCACTCAACTACTCGTGATGATAAGCACTGGCCTGAAAAAAATTGGCGAGAACTCATCGGGCTAATGGCTGGGAGTGGTATCAAAATCAAATTACCGTGGGGAGCACCTCATGAGCAACAGCGCGCAGAGCGATTAGCAAAAGACTTTGATTTTGTAGAGGTTTTACCTAAACTTACTTTAGCCGAAGTTGCACAGCAAATTGCTAATGCTAAAGCCGTGGTTTCTGTCGATACTGGGCTTAGCCATTTAACAGCCGCGCTTGATAAACCCAATTTTACCCTGTTTGGCCCCACTGACCCCGGCTTGATTGGAGGATATGGGCAAGGGCAGCATGAAATTAAGTCAGTTGATAATTCAATGGCAAGTATTAGTGCTGACGAAGTTTATCAGCAACTAATTGACACGATAAAATAAACGGTTAGCGTTTGAATATAAAGTAACCGTTTATTTATATCAGCTTACTATGCCCTATTTCATATTCTCTGGCGCAATAAACCCAAAGCACATAGTTTCAGGTTCTGCATCTGGCTCAGAACGATAAATCACATCTTCTTTTTCTATCGTAAACTGTGGCCAGAACTTACGAACCTTAGCGAAGTTTTCATGGGCACAATCATCGTATTTTTTACCCAGTAATAAAGCACCATGTTGACGAATTTCAGCTTCCGTAATCTCACGGTTATACACATTCGGTGGCATATGCTTTTCCATAGACCAAGGCTGAATGACATGTGGTCTGTCCTTGCCATAAATAATAAACCATTGATACTGATTATCTTCGCCACCGACATATTTTACAGGTGTGTTATAACGTTCATACCAACGCTGTTCCCCATCTGCAATTAAGGTTTTAACACCAATAAATTTTTGCCCCGCTCCACGAATATTCGCAGCCTGAACGGTAATATAACCAACTACCACTAAAACACCAAAAATTGCAAAACCCACTAATGACTTCTTAAACGGTTTTCTTGGCATTTCTATTATTGAGCCAACAAATAGCGGTGCGCTGATAGCCATAAATGGCTGCAGCCATTCAGTTATTCGACCACCATCGTGGAAAGAGAACCAGCCATATATCACCACTAATGGAAATAAAATAATGAAGTTAGCCATGCGGTTAGGCAATGCTTTAGGCCACCCTAGCTTTCCACCACAGCTATAAACGACAATCGCCGCAATCACTAATGGGTAAAACACGCTTAGTGCCGCTTGTGTGGTGTGAAGATTAAACCCAGGGTCGATTTGTGAATCCACCCATTTGAAAGCCGAAAAGTCCGTTGCCATCAACCAAAAGAAATTAGGCAATACCAAAGCAAACCACAATGCAATTGCAAGGTAAAAAACAGGATGACGGTAACTTTGGCGAACCTGTTTCACAAATATAGTTAACAAGAAAACAGACCCAACTAGCGCCAACGTTGAATATTTCCCCATTGTTGCAAGGCCTGCAAATAAGGCAAACGGTAACCACCATGCAGGATTATCATCAACCGCACGTAAAAAGAAATAAATAACCCAAGGCCATAATGTCACTAGAATATAGTTATCATTATAAGGAATGATATCGAAATTAATGACACCTGATAAATTCAGCATTAGCATTGCAAACCAAGCAAAATCGCGACGCCCAGTTAAACGGAAGGCTAGCTTCCATACCCCAAGTAAACCAAATGCAATACCGACAAAATGGCTAAAATACCAATAAAAACTATAGGGGATATCGAGGTAAATTGCAGGCCACATCATTACACCAACAAACCATGGGTTTTTAGGTGATCCCCACTCCCCATTCATCCCCCAATTCACTGCTTCTACTGTGTCATAAGGTACGGTAGGGTCGAAATAAAAACTCGCTAAGATCCAAACGATGGCATAGCTTATGACCCATACATAAACATATTTATTTGAAATTGATTGATTAATGGCTGGCATATAGTCTTAGAAAGATAAGCAAAAGTTCCAACATTCCATTTGGATACTACTCTAATAGTAATAAACCAAATCGAATGACTCTATAATAAACGAGGCAGTGTACTATAGTTTAAATGCAATGCTAGGATGTGCCAGAAAATATTCACAATCTATTGTTGTAATGTTCAAGTTAATATTCAAAAAAAGACATTACTTGGGATTATTGCTCTCGCGGAGGCAAATAGGGTTGCAATAGTTTTAATAATCTTTGAAGGGCACCTTGGTTCTCATGAAGAACTTCGGCGGCATGACGTCCATAATATAACCGGTAATCTTCATCAGAAAGCAAACTCGTCACGGCTTGAGCCATCGACTCACTGTCTGTCACCGTAATTAATCCATCTGCTTGAGTCAGTTTTCCGCAAATATCTTTAAAATTAAATGTGTGAGGCCCCATTAACACGGGTAGCGCATGGGCTGCTGCTTCGAGTGGGTTATGCCCCCCAGTCTCTACCAAGCTTCCCCCAACAAAGGCAATATCCGCAATTCCATATAGCAACATCAATTCGCCCATAGTATCGCCAATCACCACTTGAACATCTGCAGTAGGGATCGTGTTGGCACTACGACGAATAAACGTTAAACCAGCTTTTTGAGTTAGTTCTTCCGCTTTTGCAAAGCGTTCAGGGTGACGCGGTACTAAAATTAATAATAGATCAGGAAATCGTTTTAATAACTGTTGATGTGTTTCTAAAACAATGGCTTCCTCACCCTCATGAGTGCTGGTCGCTATCCAAACTGGGCGATGTGCTGCCCATTGGCGGCGTAAAGTTATTGCCCTGACAGCTAATTCAGGCGTTACAGAGATATCAAACTTCAGGCTCCCTGTTACACTCAATTGCATCCGCCGCAACCCTAATTGAACGAAACGTTCACCATCTTCCTGATGTTGTGCTGCGACCATAGTGACATTACGTAGCATACGTTTCACAAAGCTACCGAGCTTTTGATACCCAGCAGCAGAGCGCTCAGAAAGTCTCGCATTTGCAATAACCAATGGAATTTTACGTTTATACAATTGGTTAATCATGTTTGGCCATAATTCAGTTTCCATAATGATCACAAGTTTTGGGTCGACTTGTTTCAGGAAACGACGCATAGAACCAGGGAGGTCATAAGGTAAATAGACGTGGTCAACATCGTCGCCAAATGCAGAAAGAACACGCTCTGAGCCAGTTGGCGTCATTGTTGTTACTGTAATTGGCAGAGACGGATAGTGATGGCGAAGTGCACGGACTAGTGGAACGGCTGCAAGAGTTTCCCCGACAGAAACTGAATGTAATAAAATGCCTTGAGGTTTTACTTTTCCTGCACAAAAGCCGTAACGTTCGCCCCAACGTTTACGATACGCAGGCGCTTTACGGCTGCGCAGCAATAGGCGAACCCATATAAATGGCTGGATAAGATAAAGAAGTACCTGATATAAACGCAGCAATAACATTCGATCTGATTCACTTACCAAAATTGGCGCTATCTTACCATAAAGCTCAGATAAAAGTGTGCAGAATATGCACCTAAAAATAGCAGTAAAATCTTATCTACAGTTGCAACCATGCTAGATAGCCGATAATGTTAGCGCTTATTCATGCTATTTTTTCGAATAGAAAATACAAACAACGAGATACTATCGCCATGAAACATAAGGCTATTTACCCTGGTACGTTTGACCCTGTGACATCAGGACATGTTGATATTGTTACCCGAGCAGCAGCAATGTTTGACCATGTCTTGTTGGCTATTGCAAATAGCCAACGAAAAAACCCGATGTTTTCCCTTGATGAGCGCGTTGCCCTTGCTAAAGAAGTAACTTCTCACCTTGATAATGTTGAAGTTGTTGGGTTTTCTGAATTGATGGCTAATTTTGCACAAAAAAATGGCGCTAATATTCTTATTCGTGGCGTTCGTTCTGTGGCTGATTTCGAATATGAGTGGCAATTAGCGAATATGAACCGCCATTTTGTTCCTGACTTGGAAACCGTATTTTTATTACCATCGCAAAGTTTGTCCTTTGTTTCTTCTTCTTTAATCAAAGATGTTGCCCTTCACGATGGTGATATTTCGTCTTTCCTACCCCCAGTGGTTGCTGAGGCAATGTTAAAGAAACTCAATAAAAAATAGTAAAAGCGCACTATTTTTGACACTGCGGACAAAAGAAAGTACTGCGTTGCCCCTGTTTAATGCTTTCTATTGGCGTACCACACATTGAGCAGGGTTCCCCCTTTTTCCCATAGACAAACAATTCTTGGGCAAAGTAACCCGGCTTACCATCCGACTGTAAAAAATCTTTTAGTGTCGTGCCGCCTTGCTCAATGGAGCGTTGTAACACCTTTTTGATCTGTTGCACGAGTTCAGTAATTTCAGCCAGTGTTAATGTATTAGTGATTTTTTCAGGTGATATTTTCGTCGCAAATAATGCTTCATTGGCATAAATATTACCCACACCAACAACCACTTTGTTATCCATTAACCACGGCTTAACGGCCACTTTTTTCTTTTGCGCTAATTCATAAAGATATTGGGGATTAAAGGCATCTGATAATGGCTCAGGTCCTAAGTGTGCAAGTACCGAACTGTTTTCTAAATCATCACACCAGAGCCATGCGCCAAAACGACGAGGGTCCGTATAGCGCAGCACTTTGCCATCTCGCATAACTAAATCTACATGGTCATGTTTTTCTTCAGGTAATTCTTCGGTCAAAATACGCACACTACCAGACATTCCCAAATGAACAATAATCCAACCTGTTTGCAATTCAATCAGTAGATATTTGGCCCGACGTTGGACACTCAGAACCGCTTCATCTGATAAGCTTTTAATTTGTTCACTGACCGGCCAACGTAATCGACTGTTGCGTACAACTGCGTAAGAGATTGTATTACCGACTAAATGTGGCTCTATTCCACGGCGACTGGTTTCAACTTCTGGTAGTTCTGGCATATATAAACTCACATTTCTTGCTTAGGGATACCATTTTGCAATCACCCTCATGAGCTCATCTTTAACAATTTCCCAAGTGAAATTATCATAAGCATGTTTTTTGGCATGATAGGCTATATCTTGGCTATTTGGGTGCTCTAACGCACTAGTAATATCTTCAGCCATACTTAAAGGCGAAAGTGGCTCCCTGAAAATAAACCCAGTTTCATTATGTGAAATAAATTCCACCATTGCTCCTCGCTGGCTCGCTATCACAGGGCGCCCGGAAGCCATCGCCTCTAATGCGACCATACAAAATGGCTCTGGGGCGATGGAAGGTACAGCAACCACATCCGCAAGAGAATAATAGTGTCGGATCTTTTCAGGATGAACACCACCTAAGAAAATACATTGTTTATCCAAATTTTTTGCATAATCTTTTACTTCATCTTGATATTGCGCTAATTCACCTTTTAACGCGGCATTTGGGTCACCCACAATGACGAGCTTATAACGAGGGCCTTTTTTAAAGAAAGTTTCGCACGCCTGCATTAATTCAAGTAATCCTTTATCCCTAGCGATTCGGCCAGCGAATAAAACTATTTTATCTTCTGCTGTTAGCCCAAAATCCTCACGTTTGACCTCAGGAGGCTGAGCATAAATTTCACCATCAAACCCATTACGGACCACTTCAATAAGCGCATTTGGTAAACGTTCTCTGTACCAGTTTTTCATAAAATGACTTGGCACAATGATTTTTATGTCTTCAGGGACATCTTTAGGCTCATACAAATTATGCATGTGTAACACAACGTTATTATGCCCTTCTTTCTTAATTATTTTTTTGAAGGATTTAATATGATTGTGAACAAAAATAACGCTTTCATTCGGATTTGGCGAAAATTGATGTTTAATTTTGACAATTCTATCTGCATAAGAATATGGATCTAATCTTGTCCATTTCTTGAATAGCCTTGTATACACTTTTCCAAACTTAATACGCTCAATTTCACAATACTTATTAACAACAGAATGAGCACTATACCCATCATTTCGTATACAAACGATTCGGTTTTCAATGTCTAATCGTTTGGCGACATTGTACATCCACGATTCAATTGCTGCCGCACTTTTAGGCGGTATAGAAAATATAGGAGAAACCGTTAAGATAATTTTATTAATCATCATATTATTTTCTTTTTTTTGCGTATTTTTCAAACAAATAGCAAATGCCCGACAAAATACCTGATAAATACGCACCCCGCTTTAATAGGTGTTTATATTCCTTTTTCCTTTCAACAAATTTAGTGGCATGTTTTAAATCATCCTTTGTCCAAGGTGATTGTGCTAATGCTTTATAAAAAGACTGAGAAGAAGGATAATTCGCCCATGTGTGCCAAGGTTTACTCACACCAGTGTAATGAATTAAAACCGTTTCGGGTGCAATAATGGTTTGGTATTTTTGATGTGTTCGGTCATACAGCTCATTTTTTAGGGTGTAAACTGTATTAAATTTTTTATTAAGCAGTATCAGGTCATTTCTTAAAATAAGGTTTAATACATCTTGATCAGGGTATTTAAACCGTTGTTTCGCATTTTCTGCAGACAATAACTCAAAACATTGCTGAGTAACTCGTTTTTCATGCCACTTCTTTAAATTCACAAACATAACACCCGAGTTAAAATAGGTCTCAGCTAACTGTGGTGTGTGTAGTCGCGTTTCACTTTTTGTTCTTACACCGATGTCATCAGCAATAACACCACAAACTTTGTCTTCAATTAAATTGGCTGCCAAATCTAATTGACCATCACAGATAACATCCGCATCTAAATATAAGGCAACATCATAATCTTTCGAAAGATAATCTAAAGCAACTAACCGAAAATACATCGCTGAGGACCAAACATCAGAAGCCGGCAATGTTTTTAATAATTGATTATCCAATTCATAAACATGAAATTCAGCTGGAAACTGATGAGAAATAACCTTCAATTTCTCTAAAAAGCTAGGGCTGACTTTATCTAAAAAATAATGAAATCTGAAGAACGTATTTGGGTTATTAATAAGTAAAGAGACCGCTGAAACACCCGCACCAAACTGATAGTTTTCATCCGAACCATAAATAACATCAAGACATGGTAAAGAGGTATTACTAGCATTAGCCCCCTCATTTAGCAGATATTTATTTGTTATCAGGTTATCCATGGCACACTCTCTTCTGCTTGGTTGAACTATGCCCCATCATGGCGATTAAAAACCCCAAAAGAATACCTAAGGGTTTAAGGTCCACTTGTTCAAACATTCCACGAACCAGATAAAAGCCAATAAGACTTAACAACAATGCAATGAAGGCAAAGTAAATTTCCGGTTCTTCAGACCTATTTTTAATCCCTTGCATTGAGGAATAGCACATTGACAAAAATACCGCACTAAATATCGCTAACCCTACAATACCCGCACCAAACCAAATATAAAGCCAAATATTATGGGGCCCAATAGATCGCTTAAATTTCCATTCCGAATGATTTTTTACAACACTATTGTACTTTTCATGATAGATTTTATCGCCAAAACCATACCCGATAACTGGATTTTCCAGTATAAGCTCAAAAGCGGTTCCTTGGGTTCCATTAGCATAACGGTAAGAACTGTCTGTCTGCTCCAGCTTATAAAATAATTGTTTACTTGTATCAGGATAAATTAGCTTAATAGAAATAAGTGAAATTACCGAAAGGCATAATACAACCCCAATTAGCTTCCAAGGTCGTTTGAAACATAAAAATAATAACCCAGCGGCTGCAACTGCAACCCATGCCCCCCGAGCTAGCGTTCCAAGCAAAACAAACAGAAATACAATACTTAAAATATAGAAATAAATAATTTTAGATTTAGGCAATAAATACCAAAGAATAGGAAGTATTGGAAAGAAAAAAACTAACGCATCCGAAACATGCCTAAAATCATAGGTAGTAAACGGCAAGATACCCTGCTGATAAGCTATATAGTAGCGGTATAACTCAACAAGTAAAACTAAGGCTAACGATGCAGTAAAACTCGTTAATAATAGTTTTGAAATATCTTTTAGGCTTTCTCTATATAAAATAATCGGCAATAAAAGAGATAAACTTAGTATTCCATAATTTAATAAATTATTGTTGAGGGTCTTAATCGATACACTTGGTATATCCGAATAAGTTACTGATATATAAAGAAACACAGAAAAAGCACCAACCAAATATAATAGCTTATTATTTAATTTTTCCAACACTTTTTTTGTATCTAAAGATAGATAAACCAAAGATGTCGCTATCATCAAATAGAACAGAATATGCTTATATCTCGTTACATTTTCCACAAAAAAAAGAACAACAAAAATTAGTACCAAAGTCTTGTTATACTTTGAGAGAATACTTTCATTTCTTTCTAAAAAAGACATAACTTACCCAATTATTATTTAATTTAGTTTGACCCAGAAATACTGAAGATTATTTTTTATCCCAGAGAAAACCTTTCCTTGGTTAAACATATGCTTCGCACAATAACGCAAATGATTACTGCTTTTAGCCTTCAGTAACGGAATATCTTTCCAAGGCGATGCGTCCTTTGCACTAATAAAGGGTTGAGCTGTTGGATAATTCGCCCACTCATGCCAAGGCTTAGTTGGGCCAATATAATGAATCAATACCGTTTCAGGCGTGATTGGGTTTTCTTTTTTGCCTTTTTGCAGCTCATAATTGATGCTGTATTGAGTGTTATATTTGCCATCAAGGTAAATGACTTTCCCTGTTAATAGCATATTTAAAATGTCTTGGTCTAAATAGGATAATTTTGCTTTCACAGCATCTTGGGAAAGTAAATCCATTGCTTTAGTTGAGATATCAAATTTTGACCAATTCACTAAATTTAAAACTAAAAACCCTGCATTAAAATACCCCGAAGCAATACTTGGGACTCCTAGAGCATCAGCTCTTTTTTGCCACCAATTGCGATCCCTTTCAGGCACAACAGCAGCGATTTCATCATCTTTAAATTGAATATTTAGCAATGGCTGCAGCGTTCCTTGGCACATAATATCTGCATCCATATAGATCATTCTATTTAACTGGTTTGAAAAGTAGTCCGCAATAATAAACCTAAAATAAGTTGCATATGACCAATTTTTGGTACTTGGAAGCGATTTAAGCTGTTCACAGTCAACTAAATAAACTTTAATACTCGTCTTATATTGCTCAGCGAGCTGTTTAAATAATTTATTTTGCTCATCATCAAAATAGTCAGTAAATACATGAAATGAAAAAGAGATATCAGGATTGGTTTTCAATAAAGAAGCAATCGAGATCCCACAACCATATAGAAAATTACGGTCAATCCCATAGGAAATATGTAAGCTATCATTATTAACAATCGCATCAGATGACGATAAATCAATTTGTTGTGTAACCGCATTTTCTTTATTGAAGAACATTTATATCTCTCTTCTTTCTTTGACTTACAATGACTTTCTAATTGTACGTTCTTTAATTTGTGCAGCTTTGCTTTCCGCTTTAGCGATCAATGACGCTTCCTGTTGCAAAATATCTCGTAGCGATAAGCCAAAGTAGACTTTCATAAAACGAAGAACATCACGCTGAGTGAGCCCAATATTTAATGATGAATAATATAAACCAATTAAGTCTTTATTTCGCCAACGAATTGGAACAGAATTTCTGAGTTGTGCTCTGTGCAAATCAATAACCGATATTTTTAGCTGCTCTTCATTTCCCGTAAATGGCAAATGCAGTAAAAAATGGCAAATATAACAATCACGATGGTTAATACCCGTTGCGTGCATTTTACGCACCATTTTCGCGACCCGACGAATAATCATTTGCTTGGTACTGAAAGTTGGCGGGTTATCTAACCAATTTGCACAATAATCTTCCAAACTCACCGTCGGGGTCAAATCTTCAGTAATAATAAAGGAGTGGCGACGAAGAGGATTAACCCCTTTTTGCCCGAACGCCCGGCCATTCATAGTATCCACTCCAACTTGGGTAAGTTGATGAATAGCATTCCACTCTCTATCAGCCCCTAATACCGGTAACCGAAAAGATAATAAGTTTTTAAGGACCTCTTTCAGTGTAGTCCCATAATGAATTTTTATAAAATAGCTGCGCCCTTCAAGTTCAAAGCGCAGCGTTTTACGTGTCTCTAACGCACGAAAAACTTCACCTTGTAACTTATCAGCTTCGATAAAGGGATCTTTATTTTTCCATAATTCACTAAAAGGGGTTTTTAACTCAATCATTTGCTTCCCCCTAAAATAATATCTGCGGCTTTTTCTGGTAAACTATACAAATCTTCTGTATCCGCAAAATAGCGCGCATTACTTGCCCATTGTGCTAATTGAGCCGGACTTTTTAAACTATTTTCTAAAGCCACGTTTAAAACGGTTTGCTCAAAAGGTTCGTTTACCACAATACCGCATTGAGCTTGGCTAATAAATGAAGCATATCCACACACTTCTGTGACAATAATCGGTAAACCTGCAGTAATCGCTTCTAATAACACGATACCTGCGGCTTCTTGATAAGCTGGATGCATTAATATATCGGCTGCTGCCATTAATTCTGCAATATCATTACGTCCACTAAAGAAAGAGACTTGTGAGCCGATTCCTAGCGTTTTCGCTAACTGCTGGTATTTCACCGGTTTATCTTGGCCAACTACCATCAATAACGTGTTTTTCTTAATGTCTTCGGGCAACGCCGCAATGGCTTTTATGGTCCGGTCAACACCTTTACGTTTGAAGTCAGAGCCTACCTGCAATACTAAAAATGCAGATTCAGGTATTTGATTTTTTTCACGATAAACTCTTTTGGCGTCAGCAATTTGTTTATCATATTTTCTATCTTGGGCAATACCGGGAGGTAGCATATGAAAACGCTCATTTTCAGTTCCATAATGCTTTTTAAAATGACTAATTTGATGTGGCGTTAACATTAATAGCTGTGTCGGTTTCCCCACTGCAAAAACCGCTTTTTCAAATGCGGCATAGTGTTTATAGCGAGGTGTCAGCTTATACAAAAACCCTTTTTCTTCAGCGACTTTTTGTGCATAACAGACATCAGCTGCATAATAAACATCCAACCCTGGCATTTTATTGAAACCAATTATCCGCTCAGCAGGATGCTGCTTTAAATGAGCTAACACCCAGTCACAATATTGTGCATTTCGCCCATGATTCGTCTTTGAAGTTACCGGCACGATAATAATTTCAAAACCACTAGGCTTATCACCTTCCCATGATTGGGTATAAACACGGACGTGATGACCACGTGACTGGCATTCAGTTGCAATACGTAGGAAATCCCGCTGTAACCCACCAAACGGAAAGTATTTATATAAGCAAAATGCCAGATTCATGTTAATACCTTGTCATCATAGAGCGAATATTCATCGGCAACATTTTCTCTGTTGCTTTAATTACATCAGAAGCTGGAATAATGGATAAATACTTTTTATCACGATCTAGCTCTTCTCTCGGTGGCATAGTTTCATAATCACCCGCCCAAAACTGAACGACATTATCGCTCCAAGGCCGCCAAAAAATATGATTTGTCGCACCGAAAAGGCACACTATTGGCGTTTTAACTGCAGCAGCAATGTGCATTGGTGCCGAATCAACACCAATAAATAAAGCGGCATGAGCAATCAATGCGCCTAGCTCAGGAAATGAAGTTTTCCCTGCAAGCTCAGTAACGGGCTTTGTTCGGCAGCCATTTGCAATATCACTGATACATTCCAAATCTTCTTTACTCGGCCCCGAAGTTAAAACCACTTGATAACCCCGAGACTGCAATGCATCAATGACGGCTGAGAATTTTTCATTATCCCAACACTTAAAGGCTTGGCGTGCTGTTGGTTGGATGACGACATAGCTACTATGGACACCAAGGCTTAATAACCTTTCATCAATATTTTTCCAATCCTGCTCTGAATAAGACATCGTTAGATGTGTTTTTAGTTCTTTTATTTCTAACGGCTTGAGCACTGATAGGTTATTTAGAACAACATGTTCGCCTTCAGGTTCTGTCAAATGCGTAAAACTATTACACCAATATTTAGAGTCTCGGTGGGCAAACTGATGGGAAATTTTTGTACTAGCAGGAATTGCTCGAACCAATACACTCACCATCCATTGGTCTGCTAGATTAACAACTAAATCATATTTATTTTTACGCAGCTTTAGCAGTAATTTAATAAAATTACATGCTTTACTCAGCCCACCACTTTTTTTCCCTGCCATGCCGTACAAAGCGTTAATTTCAGCATTTTCAGAGAGGATAGGGATAGTATCCTGATAAAGCAAAACATCAATTTCAGCATCAGGATATTGGTGTTTTAATGAGCTGATAACCGGTGTTGTCAGCAGCATGTCCCCATGAAACCTCATCTTGATCACAAGAATTTTTTTAAACTGTTTTTTCACCAGGCACTCTTAATCAAGTCTATATGTAAAAGACAATAGTCATTCGACAACAAATATCATTATTAATTCAATGAATACTCTCTATGTTACTACTTTCATTATAATGGTCATAGCTTCGAATGCGCATATCATCGATAACCCAAATTTTAGGTAAAAAAAAACTCAGCCGAAGCTGAGTTTTTAACGCAGAAAGCAAAATTATTTAATTTTTGCTTCTTTGTAGATCACATGCTTACGAACAACTGGATCGAATTTTTTCAGTTCCAGTTTTTCTGGCATTGTGCGCTTGTTCTTCGTAGTGGTATAGAAATGACCTGTACCTTCAGAAGAGACTAGCTTGATTTTCTCGCGAATACCTTTAGCCATTTTTTAGCTCCTTAGTACTTCTCACCACGGGTACGCAGTTCAGCAAGAACAGCATCAATACCCTTTTTATCGATAACACGCATACCTTTAGCAGATACACGCAGTGTTACGAAACGTTTCTCAGACTCAACCCAGAAACGGTGAGAGTGCAGGTTTGGCAAAAAACGACGTTTGGTCGCGTTTAATGCGTGTGAACGGTTGTTACCGCTCATTGGACGCTTGCCAGTAACTTGGCAGACTCGTGACATGTCTATTCTCCAAAAATCTAATCAGCTCGAGCTTTTTTGTTCTGGGTATGGCCGCCTCGTCAGGCTTAGGAGCCCATCTCAGCAAACTTTCATTGACTGAAAAAACCGTTAATACCTGAATAAAGATTTACTTTACTAAGACGTAAAAATTTACTGAGATAGGCCCTTCTCGCCAAACCCAAGATCCTTAAAGGTGGCGTAGTATACGCTTTCAATCGTTTTCACTCAAGCCCAACACAAAGAAAGTTGTCATTTTTTAGGCAAAAAAATAATTTTATAACCACCCTCGTTCTACAAATGAGACACATTGCTTATGCCCGACGACAAAATGGTCAAGTAGTTTAATCCCCATAATAGCGCAAGCTCGCTGGATTCGCTCTGTCACTTGCCTATCCGCAGTGCTGGGTTCTGGGTTACCCGATGGATGATTATGGGCTAATATAATGCCGTTCGCATTCATTTTTATGGCAAAGCGAATAATTTCTCTGGGGTGGACTTCAACTTTGTTCAAAGTACCTTTAAACAACTCTTCATGGCAAATAATTTGATTTTTATTATTTAAAAATATCACGACAAAAACTTCACGCTCTTGCCCTGCAAATAAATCCAACAACTTTGCTTTCAACTGTTCAGGCCCAGTCATCACATCTTCATATAAAAATTGTTCAGAGAAAAAGCGTCGAGCTAGTTCACTGACGGCCTGTAGTTGGGTAAATTTACAACTCCCCATTCCTTTACAGTGTTTTAGTTTTTCGTAGTCTGCTTGTAGAAGCAAATACACTGAACCAAACTCCTGTATTAAACGCTTCGCAAGCTGCAAAACAGGTTCACCTTGGCTCCCTGTACGCAAAAAAATAGCGAGTAGCTCAGCATCAGATAACGCAGCCGCTCCGTATGCGAGTAGCTTTTCTCTTGGTGGTAAATCTAGATGTTCACTCATCATATTCTTTGTCCCTAAATCCCTTGCATCCTTTTTATCTAGCCTAAAAAACATTCACAACCCCTCACATATGGGTTTGCGTAGCGCTTCGCAAAAATAGTACTGTGACGAAAAATCGAGCGCGCCACCTCTAGCTTCTCTGTGGTAATATGCCTCCCATGTTGACCGAATTGGATAAAAATAATGAATCAACTATCACTATTAGGTAAGCAGATAGTTATTGGTATTAGTGGGGGCATTGCCGCTTATAAAATCCCTGAACTTACCCGCCGTTTGCGCGATAAAGGTGCGATTGTGCGTGTTGTGATGACTCAAGGTGCAAAAGCCTTTATTACACCTTTAACCTTGCAAGCTGTTTCAGGGCATCCTGTTTCTGATGACTTACTCGACCCAGCCGCTGAGGCTGCTATGGGACATATTGAACTCGCTAAGTGGGCAGATATCATTATTCTAGCGCCTGCTACTGCGGATTTAATTGCTCGCCTCAGTGCAGGAATGGCAAATGATTTACTCACAACAGTTTGTCTTGCTTCCGCTGCACCGATTGCACTTGTGCCAGCAATGAACCAACAAATGTACAAAGCAAAAGCAACGCAAGAAAATTTAATCAAATTGCAACAACGCCAATGTATGATTTGGGGGCCGGACGCAGGTAGCCAAGCTTGCGGTGATATTGGTCCTGGTCGCATGATTGACCCACTAGAAATTGTTCGTCTAACCAGTGAGTTTTTTGCCCCTAAACTCGATTTACAAGGCATCAAATTAATGATCACTGCTGGCCCCACACGGGAAGCACTCGACCCCGTTCGTTTCATCAGCAACCATAGTTCGGGGAAAATGGGTTTTGCCATTGCTAAGGCAGCCAGTCAACGTGGTGCTGACGTCACTTTGATTGCGGGCCCTGTAAATATTGAAACACCAGAAGGGGTTAAGCGGATTGATGTCACGAGCGGCCTAGAAATGTATGAGCAAGTTCATCAAACCATTACAGAGCAAAATATTTTTATTGGTTGCGCCGCAGTTGCAGATTACCGAGCAAAAAACATTGCTGAAAACAAAATAAAAAAACAAGGTGATGAAGTTTCGATTACACTTATCAAAAATCCAGATATCGTGGCTAGTGTCGGCAACCTAAAACACAATAGGCCATATGTTGTTGGGTTTGCAGCTGAAACCCAAAATGTGGAAGAATACGCACGCCAAAAACGACAGCAAAAACAACTCGATCTCATTTGTGCCAATGACGTCTCACTAGCAGACAATGGATTTAATAGCGATAACAACGCGTTACATATTTTTGATGCTAACGGTGATACACGTTTGCCTCACTGCAATAAAAACGAATTAAGCCACTATTTACTTGACGAGATACTTCAACGTTATGAAAAAAATTGACCTAAAAATCCTTGATAGCCGTATCGGTAATGAATTTCCTCTACCAGCCTACGCCACTACAGGTTCTGCTGGTTTAGATTTACGTGCATGCCTTGATGCACCTATCGATCTGGCGCCAGGTCAAACAGAACTTATTCCAACGGGTTTAGCCATTCACATTGCTGATGAAAGCCTTGCTGCTGTGATCTTACCTCGTTCAGGTTTAGGACATAAACATGGCGTCGTACTTGGTAACCTTGTTGGGCTCATTGACTCTGATTATCAAGGGCAACTTATGGTGTCTGTCTGGAACCGTAGTGATAAAACTTTTACTATTGAACCCGGTGAACGTATGGCTCAAATGGTATTTGTCCCGGTTGTTCAGGCGGAATTTAATATTGTTGATGATTTTGACGCAACAGAGCGTGGGGCTGGCGGTTTCGGCCATTCCGGCCGTCAATAAATAGAATATCCTGATAACAAATATGCTAGATAGAACCTGAATTAGGTTCTATCTTTATGAATAAAAACAATCAGCCGCATATTTTCTTTCAGGAAGCTTGCTCAACATTACTTATATTTTAAATATTTTTTAAATCCATTTTGCTTTGTAAGTCTCTTTACTAAGAGCAAAATTTTGGATAGTTTGTTTTGCTGTTTTAGCAGGGGTCTTATTAGACATGGCAGAAAAAGCGACAACACAAAAACGTAACAGACGTGATGAGATTTTACAGGCTCTTGCGTTAATGTTAGAAAGTAGTGATGGTAGCCAACGCATTACAACAGCAAAACTTGCTGCTACGGTTGGTGTATCAGAGGCTGCGCTGTATCGTCATTTTCCGAGTAAAATGAAAATGTTCGATAGCCTCATTGGGTTTATTGAAGACTCATTGGTTTCGCGCATTAATCTGATTTTAAGTGATGAAAAAGATACGATAATTAGAATTAAACTAATACTAGCGCTAATACTTGGTTTTTCAGAGAAAAACCCTGGGCTAACGCGTATAATGACGGGCCACGCTCTGATGTTTGAGCAAGATAGGCTTCAAGATCGTATTAATCAATTATTTGAACGTATAGAATCGCAATTGCGGCAGGTGTTGAAAGAGAAAAAAATACGTGATGGTCATGGGTTTATTCATGATGAGTCACTGCTTGCTTCTCAGTTATTAGCCTTTTGTGAAGGGATGCTCTCACGTTTTGTACGTTCTGAGTTTCGTTATCGGCCAACCGTCGAGTTTGAATCGCGCTGGCCTTTAATTCTAGCTCAGTTACAATAACCGATTGTTTATACTACTCACCCCGCCCATCATTGGGCGAGGGCTTTTTTTACTCGATTCCGTATTGTTCGCGGTAAGCCTTCATAGCCGCTAAATGTTCCTGCATACCTTCCTGTTCAGAGAGGTAAGTGATTAAATCGCTCATGGTAATAATTGAGTAAACTTTACAGCCATAATCACGCTCAACCTCTTGCACTGCTGAAATGTCACCTTTGCCTTTTTCTTGGCGATCAAGGCATAGCAAAACACCATTCAACGTCGCTTGTTGTTGTTTAATAATTTCCATTGACTCACGAATTGCCGTTCCTGCAGTAATGACATCATCAACTACCACAACACGCCCTTTCAAAGGACTCCCAACTAACACGCCACCTTCCCCATGGTCTTTAGCTTCTTTGCGATTGAAGCAATATGGCATATCGATGTCATGGTGTTCAGAAAGTGCTACCGCCGTCGTCGTTGCGATAGGGATCCCTTTATACGCAGGGCCAAAGATGACATCACACTCAATTGCACTATCTTGTAATGCTTGTGCATAAAAACGACCGACAAGTGCCAGATCACGCCCTGTATTAAATAACCCCGCATTGAAAAAATAAGGGCTTTTACGACCTGATTTCAGCGTAAACTCACCAAATTTAAGTACCTGTTTTTTCATGGCAAGTTCAATAAAATCGCGCTGATAGGCTTTCATTGGTCATTCTCCTCGTTGATGATTATTTATCTATATTCAAAGCTGCTAATTGGTTGATGAACCAGCAGACATAAAAAAGGCGACTATTTAGCCGCCTAATTAATGATTAACTTACTTCAGCGCTTCTCGCTGAGCTTCAAAAATGGTATTTAAACCTGTTTTAGCTAATGCCAATAGAGCAAGTAGCTCTTCATGACTAAATGGTTCGCCTTCTGCGGTGCCCTGCACTTCAATCATTCGGCCATCATCCATCATGACAACATTCATATCTGTTTCAGCTGCAGAATCTTCAACATATTCAAGGTCACATAGGGCTTCTTGATTTACAATTCCGACAGAAACGGCTGCAACCATTGATTTTAGTGGACTTTTTGCAATTTTACCTTGCTCAACCATATTGTTCAGTGCATCAACTAGAGCTACACAGGCACCAGAAATCGCTGCTGTACGTGTACCGCCATCCGCTTGGATAACATCACAGTCTAAAGTAATGGTGTATTCACCTAATTTTTTAAGGTCAACAGCAGCACGTAAAGAACGTGCGATTAACCGTTGGATTTCCATCGTACGACCCGTTTGTTTTCCTCGTGCAGCTTCACGTTGATTACGTGAGTTTGTTGCGCGCGGTAACATACCATACTCCGCTGTAACCCAACCTTGCCCCTGCCCTTTTAAAAAACGAGGAACACCTTCTTCAACAGTTGCATTACATAACACCTTCGTGTCGCCAAACTCAATAAGAACAGAGCCTTCTGCATGCTTAGTATAGTTGCGCGTGATGGTAATCGGGCGCATTTGGTCTGCTTGTCTATCTGCTGGGCGCATGGTGTTATCTCCATTATCAACTCAAATTGGGACGCATTATACGTTGTTCAAGCGATAATGCCTATCCTGTCATCCTGCATAGCGTTATAATCTCCTAAATCTTTACGATAATGGGAACGAATTATGATCCGTAGTATGACCGCTTTTGCCCGTCGGGACATCAAGGGTGAATGGGGGAATGCGGCCTGGGAGCTGCGTTCCGTGAACCAACGTTATTTAGAAACGTATATTCGCTTACCTGAGCAATTCAGAAGCCTTGAGCCCGTCATTCGCGAGCGCCTGCGTTCTCGCTTAACACGTGGAAAGGTAGAATGTAGTCTACGCTTTGAGTTAGATGGCGCAAATCGTGGCGAGTTAATCCTAAATGAGCAATTAGCCCGCCAATTAATCAGTGCTGCGAATTGGGTTAAAAATTACAGCCATGAAGGTGAAATCAACCCATTAGAAATTTTGCGTTGGCCTGGAGTGATGTCAGCTGGCGAGCAAGATTTAGACATAATTAGCGAACAACTAATGGCAGGGTTAGATGAAGCGATTGATGCCTTTATCCAAAGCCGTGAAGCTGAAGGGGCATCCTTACATACACTTATTGAGCAGCGACTTGACGGTGTGCTAGCAGAGGTCGCCAAAGTACGTCAACACATGCCAGAAATTCTACAATGGCAACGTGAACGCTTACAAAACAAGTTAGAAGAAGCTGACACTCAAGTGGATAACAACCGCTTGGAACAGGAACTTATTCTATTGGCTCAACGTGTTGATGTTGCAGAAGAATTGGATAGATTAGAAGCACACGTTAAAGAAACACGTAATATCTTGAAGAAAAAAGAGGCAACTGGCCGCCGTCTTGACTTTATGATGCAAGAATTTAACCGTGAAGCGAATACGTTAGCGTCAAAATCAATTAATAGCGAAGTCACAACTTCAGCAGTTGAGCTCAAAGTATTAATCGAACAAATGAGAGAACAGATTCAGAACATCGAATAATCACTCTGTTACGATTTTAATCTATAAAAAAGCCAACCGATGAAGTGACCTTATTTATCGTTTGGCTTTTTTCTTTGAAAAGATTCTCAAATTAACTCAAAATAGGTGTTAATTGTCACGATTTTTGAACCTATATTCCACAACAACCCTTCGAAGATATTAAAAAATTTTTACCCAAGAAGTATTCGGGAAAAATAGACTATTACCACGATATTCATTATTTCTTTCCAAATAATGAATAGAAACGATTAAATCAATTTCCATAGAAATACATAATCATTTGATTTTTAATCATAAATATTATTTTCTTCCTGTTTTTTTCAAAAAATAAGATCTCGCTCATAAATCAATCAAATGTTTTGAGTTCAATCACAGATAACAAAACAGATCTTTGACACCACAATAACGGCTTATTAACATCCATCTTGTATACAAGTTGAATTCAACATAAATACAATAAGGTTGATTACCTCGACAAACCAATAAAAAGGTAACTCTATGTCACATAATGATTCTGTTGTAACACCAGCAACAAAAGACTCACCAGGGCGTTTACGTTGGGGATTAGCAGCAATATTTTTTATTATCGGTTTGATTGCATATATGGATCGCGCCAATATTTCCATTGTTGCCGAACATATGATGACCGATTTAGGAATGAGCAAAGTTCAATTTGGCTTTTTGGGTGCGTTATTTTCGCTTGGCTATGCACTTGCCCAAATTCCAAGCGGAATACTTGCAGAACGGTTTGGTAGCAGGCTTATCGCAACCATTAGCCTTTACGTTTGGTCCGCATTCACAATATTAACGGTCGTTGCCCCTACCTATATTTGGCTATGCATCGTACGCTTCCTATTTGGTGTTGGAGAAGCGCCGCTCTACCCTGCGAATGCCGTCTTTAATACATGGTGGTTTCGCCAAAATGAAAAGGCACGAGCCGCTAGCTTCTTACTTGCCGGTTCCTATTTTGGGCCTGTGATTGCCCCCACCCTTACCGTATTTATTATGATTTCGTTCGGGTGGCATGCCGTTTTCTATATCTTCGGTGTGATTGGTATTCTTATCGGTATGGTCTGGTATTTCTTTGCCAGAAATAAACCTGAACAACATCCAAAAATTTCTCAAAGTGAAATTGTATTTATTCAAGGAGGCCGAACAATTAGTGAGCAAGGAGGTGCTGACGTTAAAGCTCCTTGGCGAAAATTTATGAAAGAACGTCCGTTCTGGGCTGTTGGTTTCCAATATTTTTTTGTCGCCTATATGACCACCTTGTTTATGATTTGGCTCCCCACCTATTTACAAGAGGCTCGTGGTTTCTCATTAACCCAAATGGGCGTTGCCGCCAGTTTTCCTTGGCTAGCAATTTGTATCGCGGTACTCACTGCAGGTTCAATTTCTGATTGGTTACTCAACAAAGGGTACTCACAGTTAGTCGCTAGGGGATATATCGCCATTACCGGTTTTATTCTCTTTATTGTGGGTATTTGCGGCGCTGCTCAAACTGAAAGTGCCATTGCGAGTGTTGCATGGCTAACTCTTGCACTCGGTTCTCTAGGATTACCAGTTGTGACCTCTTGGGCAATTGCAGCAGATAAGGGCCGCCAATATGCAGGCTCTGTCAGTGGATGGATGAATTTATGGGGCAATCTCGGTGGTGTTATTTCCCCCATTCTATGTGGCTGGCTTGCACAGCATTTCGGCTGGACCGTCGCTTTACTTTTCAATGTGATACCTATCAGTTTAGCGATTGTTTGCTGGTTTTTCATTCAGCCAGATAAACCATTAGCTGCTGCAGTTAATCCTGATTAATTTTCACCCATATACATTATGTTCAATACAATAAATAAAGGTGTCCCTATGTTTACATTAAATCCTCGTGTTGCTTGTTTTAGCTCGGAAATTATCGAAAGTTGCCGTGATGTTTGCCCGTCAACTATTGGACACATGACTGACTTCGGTTTTCTCAAAACATTACGCCCACAAATTGAACAATGCCAATTTATTGGTAATGCTGTAACTGTTCGTATTCCACATATGGACTCATCTGCCGTACACAAGGTTTTCGACATTGTGCAAGAAGGCGATGTTGTCTGTATCGATATGTCAGGGGATTATGATCGTGCTTGTTGGGGGGAAATGGTTTCTTATATGGCACGGGCAAAGAAAATTGCTGGTGCTGTCATTGATGGTTGTGTCACGGATATCAAAGCATTACGTGAGATTGGCGTTCCTATTTATGCACGTAAAGTGAGTCCGTTAACAACTCGAATTTTAGGTATTGAAGGCGCAATTAATGTGCCGATTAGCATAGATGGCGTAACGATCCATCCTGGTAACTTAATCATCGCAGATGGCGATGGCATTTTAGTCGCAGATGAAGTTACTCTACAAGAGTATCGCCAACGAGCCCTTAATGCCCAACATGCTGAAATTGATGTTAAAAAGCGCATTGATGCCGGTGAAACATTAGCGGCAATTTCAGGTGCAGCGAAATTTTTTGAATAAGGAGGCTCTATGAAGATTGCAATTGCTCAGCTAGCCAGTAGCTCAGATAAAGCTCTAAATTTAAAAAAAGCATGCGAAGCTATACAAAAAGCCGCTCAAGGTGGTGCCGACCTCGTCCTATTGCCGGAAATGTTTATGGCTTTTGTTCCAGCGGATAGTGGTATTAGCTATGCCGATGTCGCAGAGGCTGTCGATGGCCCTTTTGTCTCTCAGTTAGCAAAAACCGCTCAACAATACGGTATTTATGTGACCTGTGGTATTTATGAAAGTGCCCCGAATGAGCCGAAAAGAGCTTTCAACACGACAATTATGTTGAACCGCCAAGGTGAGCTTATCTATCACTACCAAAAAACACACCTGTACGATGCCTTTTCATATCAGGAATCCCTTAATATCATTCAAAGTAATAATGAATTAAAACCTGTGGAAACTGAATTTGGCAAAATTGGCGTTTTAGTCTGTTATGAACTGCGTTTCCCAGAAGTTGCTCGAAAACTAACCTTAGCTGGCGCTGACCTTATACTCGTTCCCACAGCATGGGTTAGCGGGCCACTAAAAGAGGAGCATTACCAAACATTAGTTAAAGTACGCGCTTTAGAGAACACAATCCCTGTCTGCGCATGTGACCAAACAGGTAATATTTTTATTGGTCGCAGCCTTGTTTGTGATGCGCTTGGAGTAACCATCGCATCTGCTGGCTACGATGAAACGCTATTTTTTGCTGAAATATCAACACAGCATACCGCAGAGACACGAGAAAAATTACCTTGTATGCAAAACCGACGCCCTGAGCTGTATTAGTCTAAAAACTGGCAAGGATGCCAGTTTATTCAACAAGCTAAGTTCAATTACCCACCAGAATTTAACAGCACCTTAAATAATATAAAACTAGTGTATTACTTGTATACCAATCTATTCCTTTCTATACTCACTAAAATTTCTATTGTTAACACAAGATCCTGATGAAAGATAAACCACTAAGCCAACAGGCCTATACTGCAATTAAGCATAAAATTCTCAGTAAGCAATTTGGAGAGGAAAGTTACACCTCTGAAAATAGCTTAGTTGAGGAACTCGGTATGAGTCGTACTCCAATTCGTGAAGCCTTATATCAATTACAAAATGAAGGCTTAGTCAAAATTATCCCTCGTAAAGGTGTTTTTATTCAAAAACTATCGTTAAAAGAAACCAGAGATAATTATGATTTACGCTTAGCAATTGAGTCCCATGCAATTAAATTAGTTCGTGAATATTTAACTGATGAACATTTTTCTATCTTAAAGACGATTATTGAGCGGCAAGATGAATTATTGAAGAAAAATGACTATCAAGGTTGGATAAAAGAAGATGAACGCTTCCACCGTTTCTTCTTGGAATTACTGGATAACTCGGTTTTCTTAGATTTAGCGGATAATATTCGCCAGCGAGTCTATTTCCAGCCTGACCCTATTTATCGCAATGAATATTATCATGAGTCTACACGCCAACATCAGCAATTAGTTGAACAACTCAAAGCAAAAGAATTTACCCTTGCGGAAGAAACGCTAACTGAGCATATATTGCGCGGCAAGCGTAACTATGTTTAGTGTTAAAACCAACAAAAAAAGAGAAAACCAAATTGATGGTTTTCCCTTAGATTAAATGTTATTTCTAACAACTTATCTTAGCTAGACTTAGCCTCTTTCAGTGCGGCGTCTTTATCGTGATGATAATGGAAGGTAAATTGGAAGATTATTGCTAATACAACAGTATAAGAAGCAAAAACTAACCAGATCATTTGCCAATCTTTAATACCATCCACCGTGTAATAGTCGACAACCAATCCACTTAATATCGCACCAAAATAGGCACCAACACCATTAACCATCGTCATAAATAAGCCCTGAGCACTCGCGCGCATACGCGTATCCACTTCTCTTTCAATAAAAATAGAGCCTGAAATATTGAAGAAGTCGAATGCACAGCCATATACGATCATCGACATTATTAAGAACATCAAGCCAATTGCTGATGGGTCACCAAAGGCAAAGAATCCAAAGCGTAATGTCCACGCAAACATGCTTAATAGCATGACAGTTTTAATGCCATAGCGTTTCAAGAAAAATGGAATTGCTAAGATAAAGCACACTTCTGCCATCTGAGAGATCGATAATAATATCGATGGATACTGAACCACCAAACTATCTTGGTATAACGGATTCAGACCGAAGTCATGCAAGAATGGATTACCAAACGTATTGGTAATTTGTAAAACCGCACCAAGTAACATAGCGAATAAGAAAAATACCGCCATAATAGGTTTTTTAAATAACACCAGAGCATCTAAACCTAGCTTACTGATCCAGCTACTTGAAATCGCTTTTTTATTAACATCAATTTTTGGCAAGGTTAATGAATAAAGCGCTAAAAGTAATGAACAGCCACCTGCAATATAAAGCTGCATACTACTTAGCTCAAATTTCAATAAGCTAATACTCCACATAGCAACAATAAAACCTACCGTACCAAATACACGAATAGGTGGGAAGTTACTCACTGAATCGAGCTGATATTGGCTTAATGATGAATAACTGATGCTATTTGAAAGTGCAATAGTTGGCATAAAGGCCATTGCATTAATTAACATCACCCAGAACATCACTGTTGAACTCGTGACTGTTGCAGCATAAAACAATGCGGCAGCCCCAATCAAATGACAAATCATATATAAACGATTTGCTGGAATATATTTATCTGCAATGATTCCGATAAGCCCGGGCATTAGAATGGCAGCAATACCCTTTGAGCTATACACCATACCGACTTCTGCACCTGAGAAACTCAATGTTTTCATCATGTAGGAGCCGAGTGTAACTAACCAACTTCCCCAAACAAAATATTGCAGGAAAAGCATGATTTTCAAGCGGGATTTAATATTCATACAAGGCTCCGTTTGGAGTTATATTTATTTGTTTTTATTTTCAACTCAGCAATGGCGACACCCATAAGGATGACAGCAACGCCAATAAACTGAATGAACTCAAGAGGTAACTGCAATACAGTCACAGATAATAAAATCGTGACGGGCAACTGCATTGAGCTAACAATGGTCGCTAAACTGGTACCTATCAGTGGAGTACCTTTGGCAAACATCCACATACCAAAGAAAGAACCAAAGAAAGCTAGGGGTAAACCATAAGAGAAAAATAGAGAATGAAACGTTGATGCGCTCAATAAGAATGTTGGCGGAACGATAATCGATGTCAAAATTGCGCCCCCTGTTACCATAATTGCAGAGCGCATCATAGGATCTGTTTTAACCGCTAATGCACCACTGACATAAACACGAATAGCATTCGATAATGCCGCACATAGTCCTAATAGCACACCAAGCCAGTGAAATACGATCCCTGAACTATTTAACAAACCTGTCGCTAATACTGTCCCAATTAATATCACCACAACCGACACCATGGTCATTATGGGAGGAGCTTGACGGCTGACAACCGCATTAATGGCAACCCCCATCCATGTAAATTGCAAAAATAAGACGACACCAAGCGCCGGAGACAAATATTGCAATGATGCATAATATAAGAGTCCGGTTAGCCCTGTTGTCGTCCCAGTGAGTAACATTAATAGGCCTTGTTGTCGTGTTGGCCATACTAGACGTGCTTTTTTAATTAATGCGCCTGCGGCAACAAAAAACCACAGTAAAATCGCACCTAATACCGTTTGGCTACCGATGACATCATTCAAGGAATATCCTGCGCGGTAGGCCAACACGACGAGTGTTGAAAGAATGCCATAACTGCAAGCGCCTAAAGAAACTAAAATTAGACCTTTAAATTTCATTTCAATATTCACCTTATTTAGCGTTATGAACATCTTTATATTGTTTTGAGAAAAAGAACCTAAAAACTAGAAGCGAGCGATCACACCCGTCACCAATTTCAAGAAGGTGGCTTTAACTTTCTCTGCAGTTTCAATAACTTCGTCATGGCTAAGAGGTTGTTCTAAAATACCGCAAGCCATATTAGTTAAACAGGAGATGCCCACTGTCTTAATTTGTGAATGATGAGCGACCAGAGCTTCTGGTACAGTAGACATACCAACAGCATCAGCGCCTAAGGTTCTGATCATGCGAATTTCGGCAGGTGTTTCATAAGTTGGACCAGTCCACCATGCATAAACACCTTCACGAACAGAAACACCTTGTTCGGCCGCTACATCCTTGATTGTTTGGCGTAATTCTTTGTTATACACCTCACTAACATCCAAGAAACGCACCCCTAATTCAGGGTTATTTGGCCCCATCAATGGGTTATTTGCAGTTAAATTAATATGATCGGTAATAATCATCAGGTCACCTGGGTTGAAATCGGTATTTACTGCACCGCAGGCGTTGGTAATAATCAATTTTTCGACGCCCAATGCTTTCATCAAACGCACAGGGAAAGTGACTTGGTCGAGGGTAAAGCCTTCGTAGTAGTGGAAACGGCCTTTCATCGCAACCACATTTTTACCTGCGATGGTGCCAATCACCAATTCATTGGCATGCCCTACGGCTTCAGATTTGGCAAAATGTGGAATTTCGCTATAAGGAATATGTACTGCATTTTCTAATGTGTCCGCAAACGGGCCTAATCCTGAACCCAGAATAATGCCCACTGTTGGTTTAATATCTGTGCGAGACTGAATAAAGCTTAAGCTTTCTAGAATATCTTTTGTATGATGCATAGTTGTCTCCAAATTGACATCGACTAAAAATTGTTAAAATCGATCATAAAGCAATTTAGAAACAGAACAGCGATCTTAATCTCATTTTAAGAAAAAGAATTTAGATATGATGTGTCACATGAAGCAGAATCTTATGCGTATATTTGCTAATCTTTAGCGCAAGAGTCGGAATGAAAAGGAGTGAGGCGCTTGTTACATACACTATTAAATGAATTTCGCACCTCAAAAAATTCAAAAACACAAAAACTCAAAACGCTTTACCGGTTAATTTTAAACCATGGTCCCATTAGGGCAGAGACGTTGACATCACTGGCTAGCATGAAACCAGCAACTTGTGCTCGGTTACTCGACGAACTGGGGAGAAATCACTTAATTTCGACTTCTGAGCTCGGAGAGTCGACCGGTGGCCGCAAACCTATCCTCTATAATATCAATGCTGCTGATGGCTACCTAGTTGGCATTGAAATGAGTGATATATATTCGACGATAGTTTTACAGAACCTAAAGTTGGATATTTTAGGGATGGTAAAGGTCAAATATGAGCACCTAGAAACCGCAGAAAATATGGTGGATCATCTGCTCAATAAATTAGATATTTTATTAGCTGAACATGGACTTAACGTAAAAAGTTTGTTGGGTATAGGCATCGCCATCGACCATATATTAGAACGCGATAAACTGCCATATCATCAATATAACTCACGAATAAAAGAACTTCACGACTATATATCCAGTAAAGTCCCTTGCTTCGTATTACTCGGAAGTGGGATTAGTTTTGCGGCTTTTGCAGAGTATCGTTTACGCTATACCTCTGATAGCCAAAGGTTTTTATTTACAACCTGTGATACCGATATTCGCAGCTGTACCATCATCAACAATCAATACGCTCCAGCACCCATTAGCACCGCTCAAGCCTTTGGTCATACGACAATTGATATTAATGGTCAACGCTGCGAATGCGGGTCATTTGGCTGTTTAAAGCAATATAGTTCACTGTCTGCGATTAAGTCACGGGTGATCCAGCAACTCAGGTTGGGTAAAAGCTCAATAATCAATGAATTAGTTAATAATGAGTCTGAAATTAGCTACCATACTATTTTCCAAGCTCTCACATTGGACGATGCCCTGTGTCTCGAAGCACTTGGCGAAGCGGCCTATTATTATGGTATTGCCATCGCTAATGCGATTTTAACGACTCAAGCAGATGTGGTGGTGTGCGGCGGAACCCTAACACCTAAAAATCACTTTTTTGAGATGACCAAAAAGTCTATTGAAGAAAAACTCTCTATTTTTCCTCATATTAAGACACGTATTTACCCCGCCAATGATTCATACGAAATTGTTGCTCAAGGCGCTGGTGGAATGGTCATGGAGAAATACCTTGCTGATTAAGTGGTTCTTTCATTAAAACAGATAGAGTGTAGAATAAATCAACGAACCTATGCTCTATCACTATTAATGAGGGGATCATGTTAGAATTTGAACACATCAGCAACACGACAAAATCATTGGTACTACAACAGCTTACTTCTCAATCCCCACTTATTCATTGCATGACAAACGATGTTGTTCAGACCTTCACTGCCAATGTCCTGTTAGCGCTCGGCTGCTCTCCCGCCATGGTCATTGAACCCGAAGAAGCGGAGCAGTTTGCCGCTATCGCACATGGCTTGCTGATTAATGTAGGCACATTAACCACTGAGCGCCGACATGCAATGAAATGTGCGGTTAACAGTGCGAATCAAGCGAAAAAACCTTGGGTACTTGACCCTGTTGCCGCAGGTGCGCTTAGCTTTCGCACCCATTTTTGCCATGAATTGCTGACTCTCAAGCCTGCCGCTATTCGCGGTAATGCCTCTGAAATTATGGCATTGGTAGGAAACAGTGCTGGCGGCAGAGGCGTTGATTCCCTTAACACCACTGATGACGCTCTTCCCGCAGCACAATTATTAGCGAGACAAGCTAAGACAATTGTTGCGATAAGCGGGGAAGTGGATTACATCACCGATGGAATACGCACCTTTGCGGTTACTGGCGGCCATATTTTAATGACTCGTGTGGTCGGTACGGGATGCGCTCTTTCCGCGGTGGTTGCTGCATGTTGCGCTCTACCTGGTGATAGGCTACAAAATGTTGCCGCTGCTTGCGCTATCATGAAACAAGCTGGAGAAACCGCAACCCAGCGTTGCCATGGGACGGGCAGTTTTATCCCTGAATTTTTAGATGCGCTTTATCAATAGTTTTGTTGTGATCGATAACTTTGTTTTTTTCGGTAGTTTTGTGGTAATGAAAACTTGGCATAGCGAACTAGAGCCGAGTTTTCTTCCCTCTTATCTTTCTTGACCAATGACGAAAGTGATCTCTAAAACGAATAAAACGATAAACAAAATTTTTGCTATCGGGTTCGATACCGTAAAAACGCTGTAATGCAATTAAATCATTCGCTTTGCAAATAGCAAAATTACCATAATCTGATAAATCAATAACCTTAAGTCCTTCATTGGTTATAACAAAGTTCCCTGCATGGATATCATTAGAAGATAAACCATACCAATGCAATTGGTTGATAATGACTTTCATCTCTGCATAATAAGGCTTGATATCATCAACTTCAGATAAAACAGTTCCTTCCACATACTCCGCAATAATCCATGTTTCTACTGACTCACGACCGACCATTTTTTCTGCAACAAAGTAAATATCATTCGTTACGGTACAACCGTTATTTTGTGCAGTCACTAAACGTTTCAATAAACGTGAATAAAAAGGGCCAGAAATAATACGCATCAGCCGTTTTTCAATACGCTTATCGCGTTCTTTTTCGCATTTAATAATATAACTTTGTCCATTTACATGAATACGAGCAACACTTCTCTCAATATTTCCGCTACTTAAATTCTTACCCGCGATCTTCCCATCAATATAATCATTAACAATTTGCCAAAAATCTATCTCACCTTCTTTTTGAAAGGTGATAAAACCGTCTCTTTGTTTTTTTATTATTTTCTGCATAACAAAATAGCCAATTTTTAATCAATTGACGGATGCTAGCAAATGGCAAACAACATTTCTTAGCGATTGTTGCAGAGTAGCGTTTAAAAATAGGTAACTTGTGCACTATGGCACAAAATAGATAGGGTTATTAGGTCTTAATATACAGAGATAGGTTAGCACGATACCAACCTACCCCATAAACGCGTTTTAATCGTTACCAAATAAATCTCGGGTATAGACTTTCTCTGCCACATCTTCCAGCTCAGGCACCATACGGTTGGCTAGAATAATGTCGCTTTCTGCTTTGAAAGTGTCGAGATCACGGATAACCTTCGAACGGAAAAATTCTTCTTCTTTTAAAACCGGCTCATACACCACCACTTCGATGCCCTTGGCCTTGATGCGCTTCATCACACCTTGTACCGCAGAGGCACGGAAATTATCAGAGCCCGCTTTCATGACTAAGCGATAAACACCGACTTTGCATGGTGCTTTAGCGATAATCGCATCGGAAATAAAGTCTTTACGGGTGCGGTTTGATTCCACAATGGCGTTAATCAGGTTATTTGGCACGTCATCGTAGTTAGCTAGCAGTTGCTTAGTATCTTTCGGTAAACAATAACCACCGTAACCGAATGATGGGTTGTTATAATGGCTACCAATACGTGGGTCTAAAGAGACTCCCTCAATAATTTGGCGTGCATTTAAACCGCGACTTTCTGCGTAGGTATCGAGCTCATTAAAGTACGCCACACGCATCGCTAAATAAGTGTTGGCAAACAGTTTAATGGCTTCGGCTTCGGTTCCATCGGTAAATAACACGGGCACATCTTTCTTAATTGCGCCTTCCAGCAACAAATCCGCAAAAATTTTCGCGCGCTCTGAACGCTCTCCCACCACGATACGGGAAGGATGTAAGTTATCCCACAAAGCACGCCCCTCACGTAAAAATTCAGGAGAGAAAATCACGTTGGTATAACCAAACTCTTCACGTAAGCGCGCGGTAAAGCCCACAGGGATAGTGGATTTCACGATAATCGTCGCTTCTGGGTTAATTTCATTCACATCATGAATAACAGACTCAACCGATCTTGTATTGAAGTAATTGGTTTTTGGGTCATAGTCGGTTGGCGTTGCGACAATGACGTATTGTGCACCGGTGTAAGCTTCAGTTTTATCTTCTGTGGCACGGAAATTGAGGGTCTTTTCCGTTAAAAACTGTTCAATTTCTGCATCAACAATCGGTGATTGATGGTTGTTTAACATCGCCACTTTTTCAGGGATGATGTCCACCGCAACCACTTCGTGGTTTTGTGACAGCAACATGGCGTTAGATAGGCCGACGTAGCCGGTTCCTGCGATTGCTATTTTCAAACTTGCCTCTCAAATCCTGCTAAAGATGTTACAGCTTATTGATATTATTGGTGGTAATAAGAACGGTACCAATCCACAAATGCCTGAACACCCTGCTCAATAGAAACTTGTGGGCGATAACCTGTCACATTAAACAAGTCTTCCGTATCCGCCCAAGTGGTGTACACATCACCCGCTTGCATAGGTAAAAAGTTTTTAATCGCTTCTTTACCCAGTGCCTTTTCCAGTGCAGAAATAAATTCAATCAACTTAACAGGCTGCCCATTACCAATATTATAGATTCGATATGGCGCGCTGCTTTCTGCAGGTGATGCCGAATGATTATTCGGGTTCGCTTGTGGAATTATATCTGAAATACGGATCACACCTTCGACAATATCATCAACAAAAGTGAAATCACGACTGAGATTGCCGTTATTATAGACATCGATAGGCTCGCCCGCGAAAATAGCTTTCGTAAACTTAAATAAAGCCATATCTGGGCGCCCCCAAGGGCCATAAACCGTAAAGAACCGCAGCCCTGTGGTCGGTAGCTGGTATAAATGTGAATAGGAGTGCGCCATTAATTCATTGGCTTTCTTTGTTGCCGCATAGAGTGAAATCGGGTGATCGGTTGCCATGTCAGTGGTAAATGGCGTCTTATCGGTTACGCCGTACACCGAACTTGAAGAGGCATAGACTAAATGCTTCACTTTTGCTTGGCGACAACCTTCTAAAATGGCGAGGTGGCCAGTTAAATTACTATCTGCGTAAGCAAATGGGTTTTCCAACGAGTAACGAACACCCGCTTGTGCCGCTAAGTGAATGACTCGGTCAAATTGTTCTTGTGTACACAATACACGGACAGTCTCACGGTCTGTGATATCAAGATGAATAAAACGAAATAACGGAAACTGCTCCAATAAATGTAAACGGGATTGTTTAAGCCCCTGATCGTAATACGCATTTAAGTTATCAATCCCGACAACTTCATGCCCACTCTCTAATAAACGTTGGCAAAGCGTGAAACCAATAAAACCCGCACTTCCCGTGACCAAATATTTCATATTCATTGTCTTCTAGCGTTAAACCATTCTAAAGCTCGAAATGAGCACCTAATTTCACAGAAAAATTAACTAAAATTAAGACAAAAAAAATAACGAATGGTTTTGTTATTAAAACAAGAAAGCGTAAAAAATAATAAATTTTAAGAAAATATTAATATTTTAGGTAGGAAATAACAAAAAAGAGGGGATCAGCCGTAAATATCTACGGCTGATAATAACATACTATTACATATCACCTTTATTGGCGTTAGCCGCTTCTAAAGTTCCATAAACATAGTTGCGATAGCTATCAAGTAACTTTTGGTCTTCACAATCATTGAGTTTGCCATCACATAAGTGACGCATTTTGATGTTGGCTTCATAAAATGGGGAAATGTTTAAACTTGCCCTTTCTAATAAGATTCCGCCTAAGAAGGAAATATCTGTTAACTGGCCCGTTGTTATTGCAGTTCCTGATTTCAAGTTATCCCGCAAAGTAAATTGTGTTAGGTAAGCGGGTGATGAAAATGAAGAATTATACTGACTTAAGCTAATTCCTGGTTGATGGTCACCAAAATATAAAAACATCAACGGACGCTCACGTTTTTCAATGAATTCTGCGAAATCACGTATTGATGCATCTGAGGTTACGATTTTGTCCATATAATGGCTAAATTCACCTGCAGCATCTGAGTTTTTAATTTTGTCTTTTATACCATAGTCATCACTATGGCTCTCTTTGTAAGGACCATGCTCATACATTGTAAGAGAGAAAATAAATACGGGTTTATCTGTTTCTTTCGCTAAGATTTCTTTTACATATTTCAGCATATCATCGGTGCTGATTGTCCATAAGTTATCTTGCAGTTTACCTGGATAGCCGAGCTCTTGTGGTTGAATAATTCGATCAACCCCAAGCGTTTCATAGGCATGCCCTGAATGGTATGCGCCTTTATTAAAGGGGGTAAGTACCACAGTATAATAACCGTTGGCCTTCATTTCTTTGAATAAGCTATTTTTAAGGTGGTCAACGATAAAATAAAAGACACCGCTTTTTTGCGCACCAAAATCATCACTATTTAAGCCAGTTAGCGCTGAGAATTCAGATAACCAAGTTCCTCCCCCAAAAGTTTGTACCCGCATCTGACTATGCGCACTTACGCCACTATCTTGCTGGAACATAAATAAATCAGGAAGCTTAGTTCCTTCAGGTAAGTCATAAATATGTGGGTCAACAGTAGACTCTTGCAGTAATAAAACGATGTCTGGTTTTTCTGAGGCTGCATTATTTTCTAGGGATATTGCTGCTGCTTTTTCCATAAAATAATCAGCTGAGCCTGCAAATTCAGGGGATTGATAACTCGCATTTTGTGCCGACATAATAATATTGGTCACTGTCCCTCGGCCTTTTGGCAACGTCTGAGACCATCTGTCATAATAATGTGAGCTTGTGAAGTTAATACCAAAGTAACCCGCAACAATAAGAACAACACCAATAACGCGAGTCATTTTTGATTTACTCGGCTTGAGCAATCGCCAGCTAATAACCCCATTAATGACTAATAATATAAGCAACCCAACCAGTGCGACACCTGCTAACCAATAATGGCCCAAGGTCCCCATATTGGAAGTGTCTGTCATAATATTGATATCACTAAAGAAGAGTTGTTCTTTGTAATAATGAACTTTTAACTGATTCAGGAATTTTATGATGATAAATAATGTACTGGTAATAATAGCGGAAAATAACCAGCGAGCTGTTAGCACCATTAAAAAACCGAATAAAACGGCATATACACTGACCGATATGAGAGCAGGATAAATTACGCTACCTTTTTCAAAGACTAAGAAAAGGGAGCCAATAAAGATCAATGCCAGATAAAAGCCTGCAAATAACTTTTTCTTCATCAGTTTTACCACAAGTTTAATATTGGAGGTTGCTATGAGGCACTACTATAACGGATTAAAACACTCAATTTATTCAACGAAAATGCCTTTATCTCGTAAATGGTGACCATCGCCTTTACGACGAGTAAAACCGCTTTTATCAAAAAACTCAAGAATTTGAATCGCAAGTTTCCGACCAATCCCTAATTCGTTACGGAAATCAGCCGCAAAAATGACTTCATTTTCCATGCAATAACGGTGAATAAGTGACGCAAAATAATTAATTTGCTCATGGCTATAATAGCGGTCACGAACTATCGCCGTAATTAATCCCATTTGCGCCGCCTTTTTTAGAACGCGACGCATCGTATCTTCTTCATAGCCACTTTCTAATGCTAAATCACGTACCCACCACGCCTCATTACGTGAAAATAATGGGTGTATTTGCTGCCAAATCAATTGCTGTTGGGCATCAAACACCAGCCCATGTTGGGGCATATGCAACCAACCGCGAGTTTGCTTAATAACATTTTCACCAATGAGATCATCAATGAATTTAAATGCTAATGCCTCGCTCATTGAAGGCAGAGCCATACGTTTTAAACGTGCTTTGCCTACACCGATTTGGTCACTGTGTATTTCATTGAATTCTTCAAGGGTTTGAACGATACGTTCTTTCGCTATTTGCGCTTTAAATGTGGATAAAACATGGTTGCCAACACGCTCCACATCCATTTGAGCCAATAAATTATCTAACACATCATGGGTGAGTTGCCGCGCCCAACTGTAATCCCGTAAATTAAGTTCACCTTGAGGAAGCTGTAGCTTAAAGTGAGCCAGTTCATCTTGTTCTCGGCAAAGCTTAGATAACCAATCCAAAAACTCCGGAAGCCTTTTACCTCGCCGTGGGGAAACCAAACGTATCACTCGAGCCCCACCTAACGTTTGGCGAGCGCTAATATCACGGATAATTAACCGGTCATTTTCTACTAACCATAATGGGGTATCTAAAATTAACTCAGCAAGCACGGGGGTTTCCCCTTGCTCCACTAATAATGACACTCGCCCAGTGATGTGGCTTGCACCATGGTAAAGATGCACAGGTTGCCAGTGCTTAATTAATGCATCGCATTCCAATTCAACAATAACCCGTGTTGCAATAAACGCAGGTTGCTCTGCAAGTAACCAATCCCCTCGGGTAATATTTTCTTTATCAATATCGCCCACCAAGTTTAAGGCCACGCGATCACCTGCAACAGCGAATTCAGATATTTGGTTTTGCCGATGAATACCTCTGACGCGAACTTGCTTATCCGCTCCTGTCACCCATAGTGACTCACCAACTTGAATTTTTCCCGCTAATGCAGTGCCAGTCACCACTACCCCTGCACCTTTAACCAAAAAAACGCGGTCAATGGCTAAACGAAAACGACGTTGGATATTGGGATGTGAACCACTTTGCTGATGAAGTTGTTGCAGATATAAACGCAGCGCATCAATGCCGCGCCCATCTTCAATAGACGTAATGAATAGTTTTGCATCTGGCCAACCTTGTTTAGCCAGCTCGGAGGTGACTTGCTCCGTAACCTGTTCAATTCGCGAATGATCGACTCGGTCAGCCTTCGTCAGTATAACACTGATATTTTCACAACCCGCTAGCCTTAAAATCGAAAGGTGTTCAAGGGTTTGCGCCATCACGCCATCATCACAAGCTACTACCAAAAGCGCATGGTTTATACCACCAATCCCAGCCAACATATTGGCTAAGAATTTTTCATGTCCTGGAACGTCGATAAAACCAATAGAGCTCCCATCTGGCTGTGGCCAGTAGGCATACCCTAGGTCAATGGTCATTCCGCGCTTTTTCTCCTCAGGGAGGTGTGCGGTATTTACGCCAGTAATGGCTTGAATTAAAGAAGTTTTACCATGGTCAACATGGCCTGCTGTCGCAAAAATCATGAAAGTAAAACCTGTAATAACGCGTGTTCATCATCAAGACAGCGCAGGTCAAGCCACAATTTACCGTCTTTCATGCGCCCAATCACTGGTTGAGGTAGCTGGCGCCACTGCGTAGCGAGTTGCTCTAATGTACTACCTTTTCCATTTAGCGGTGTGAATGTTACCGCAAAGCTAGGAAGACGGTCGACAGGAAGTGAACCGCTCCCTATTTGTGAGAGACAAGGCTCAACTTCAACAATAAATTTGTCCCCATAAAAGGCTTGTAGAGCAACAACTATGCTTTCTGCGCTATCACGAATAGTTTCAGGATCTCGTGTTAGCCAACGTAATGTGGGTAATTCTGTTGTGAGTTTTTCGGGAGTTAAATACAGTTTTAGCGTTGCTTCAAGTGCAGCTAAAACCATTTTATCAACGCGTAAAGCACGTTTTAATGGATGTTTTTGAATTGCATCAATCCATTTTTTCTTCCCTAAGATAATCCCTGCTTGTGGGCCACCAAGAAGTTTATCTCCAGAAATTGAAACTAAATCAATACCTTGAGAAAGGTAACTTTGTGGCATGGGCTCTGCGGGTAGCCCATAAGCCGTCATATCAATCATCGAACCACTGCCTAAATCAATTGCCGTTGGTAATTGGTACTTTCTACCTAGCTCTGCAAGCTCTTCACCTTCAACTTCTGCAGTAAATCCTTCAATACTGTAATTGCTGGTATGCACTTTCATTAATAGTGCAGTTTGATCATTAATCGCATTCTCATAGTCACGTAAGTGAGTCCGATTCGTTGTACCCACTTCAACTAATTGGCAGCCAGCCTGCGCCATCACATCTGGCACACGGAAAGCCCCACCAATCTCAACCAATTCACCACGAGAAACAATAACTTGCTGGCCATTTGCAACCGTTGCTAGCAATAATAAAACTGCGGCAGCATTATTATTAACAATACAGGCATCTTCGGCGCCAGTGAGCACACACAGTAAATCAGCAATCGCACGGTCACGATGCCCACGCATCGCACCATCTAGAGAATATTCTAATGTGACAGGCGAACTCATCACTTGGCTAACTGCATTCACCGCCGTGGTTGACATGACCGCACGGCCTAAATTGGTATGTAGCACCGTACCCGTCAAGTTAAACACGTTTTTTAGGGCGCTTTGCCCTAAAGCTTGATGGCGTTGTGCTAACTCTTTTACCCAATCTTCCTGCCAAGCAGGTAATTTCCCTGCCTGTGCAATACTGGCTCGAGCTTGCTCTTGCATCTCACGTAAACATGCAGTGACCCAATGAGCCCCTGATTGTTCAACCAATATTTGCACTTCATCGAGCTGCAATAATTTATCAATAGCAGGAAGTTGGCGATATAAAGCCAAGTCTGATTCAGCCATAGTCACGATTCTCTTTTACCGCTTATTTTTCACCAGGGAACAAGAACGGATTAATACTACTACGCGCAAAGCCTTCTTCTTCCATGCGTGCATCTAAAATAATTGAGGCTAAATCATCCGCGACAGCTTCAACTTTAGCTTCTTTTTCTTGATAAAGGATTTTCAAGTAGCTACCGCAATCACCGCAGCTTTCTGCTTTAACTGCCGCATTTTCATCATCTAATGACCAATAATTCAATTTACCTGTTTGCTCACAGTTACTGCATTTAACGCGCACCATATGCCATTCAGTTTCACATAAATTACAGTGTAAATAACGTAAACCTTGTGATGTACCAATTTGCACAATACTCGACACTGGCATGCTATTACATACAGGACAGAAATGGCGATGGTCTCCATGTTCTGCACGCGCTTTACCTGGGATATTTGCTGCCATTTGTGCCCAATACACCGATAATGCAGCCCAAATAAACATCGATTTATCCGCAGGAACTTTTTCAAACTCTTCATTTAGCAACGCAGTTGCCATGGCTTCGAGTTCTGTTTCAGACGCTTTATTCAGATTTTCTAACGCCGGACGTACAGACTCAGGCACGACTGGCATTAATTCGGCAATAATAGCCGTTAATAATTTGTGCCAATGTGTTGTCCGTGGAAATGTTTTTGCATCCAATGGCGAATTATTGGTATTTGTTGAGCGCTCAAGGATAGATGCCATATCCATTTCTAATGGATTATCATGCTGTGCATTATGTTGTGCGGTTGCCACTTCAGCAGCAAAATTCAGATAATCTGCAAAAGGATGTTCTCCTGCACCAAGTTCTTTGAGTCGCTCAGCACGGCGTTGATATAAACTTTTTAAGTTAGGAAACAGAACTGGTGGAATAAAACCAATTCCCTTTTCTTTCAATCTTTCTTGTCCTAACTCTTCTTTAGGAACGATACGAATACCCATTGCGTTCTCACTTTTCTATTTTCTGAACAATTTTTTGAGCATAGGGTAAACCTATACTCAAATTAATCATTCCTATTTTATGCCATCGGCGGAAATTGCTGCCACTTACTGCTCAGGATAAAACAAAAACGGTTAGGTCGCTACCTTGATGCCCTTGTATCAAGACGGGTATTTGATCTGATAAGGGTTTTGTAGGCAACAAAGGAAAAAATGCAGACAAATTTACCTTAAGCAAAGAACAATTATGATACAAAATCACCGATGATAAAGGCATTTTCAAAGGTGTAAATCAATCTATTTCAAGATCATAAATGACCGATTGTGGTGGCCTTAAAATCATCTATTCTTGTTAAAATATGTGGGGTTAATCAAACTTTAACGATATAAGAATAATTAATAAGCTAATAGATACAGCTAAATAAAGTTTTTATTGAAACATTAGCAAGGATATTTAAATTACTGCATTAATTTTCTTTGATATAGTTTTAAAACTAAATTATAGCGGAGACCGTAGAAATGAGAGAGTTATTAATCACACTAATAATTATACTTCCTATTTATTCAATTTTATTTATTAGCGAATTATAGATAAATGTTTAATTAGAATTCTAATAGCTGTATTTTATATTAATTTAACTTATAAAAACAGCTTTAGATTAAACTACCGTAATAGATTATTAATGGATTGAGATCCTAATTTAGAGTTTTCCAACCGACTAAGGACAGTTATGTTTTTCTCGAAACAATTAAACCAGTTTATTGCTTTGGCTAAAAATGGTTCGCTAAATCAAGCGGCAGAGTCTACCAATGTCACGTCTTCAGCGATATCACAAGGTTTGATTCTTCTCGAAAAAAAGCTAGGAAAGAATATTTTAGTTAAAAAAAAAATAAAATACTCATTTCCGATTATGGCATGGAGCTATTTAATAAAATAAACCCTCACTATGAAAGTATAAATAAAATATTAAACAATTTAACTGTGCCAAACAATGAAAAAAAAATTAAAATTCTTATTGATGGATTTCCATTCTATGGAATACATTCGATAATAAACAACTTATTGAAAAATAAGAGTATTAACATTGAAGTTGAATGCAAGATCTCAAATGATATTTTGTATGAAATAAAAAACCACCACTATGACATCATAATATCACCTGTAGATATCGACGTTGACCATAAAAGTATACAAAAAATAAATTTAAAAACTGAAAGATTAGGTTTAGTATTTCATAAAGAATTAATGAAAAAAAGCATGAGTATTGAAAAAATGATGAATAATGAAATTCTTATTCAAACAAAATCATCATTCGAACATTGTACCATGATAGAATTTTTAAAAGAAATAAAAAAAATCGGCGTAAAGTTTAAAACACTTACAATAAACGAACTGGATTTATTACATTCATTAGAAAATAAAACTGGTTATTCATTCATGACTGAGGAATATTTTAATAATAAATCGAATCCTGACTTGGTATTTAAAAAAGAACCCTTTAATTTTTTTCTTAATAGGAGAGCTTATCTACTAAAAGAAAGTAATATTGAAATTTATTAATGAACAATTTTACTTTAAATAATAATTAATTTAAACAATGCGAGACTAACAATGAAAATCATTTATTTTTTTATGTTTTCTTTATTTTTATCTTCTTGCCAAAACAGTTTTATTAATGAAATTCAAGACAGTACAATTGAAATAAAAAACCCCAATCAGACAAAAAACAATGGACTATAATTTTCAACTCATTTTAAAAGGAAATTTCGTATGATAATTGGTGTAATTAGTGATATTCATATAGGCTCAGATCATGATAAAGAAGTATTGGCAACGTCTATTAAAAATATTAATCACTGTGGAGCCGAAGGGTTATTAATGGCTGGGGATATTGGTGATTATCATCAACATAGAAAAGATTCTTTTGATATTTTCCTAGAACAATTTCCAAAAAAATATCATCAAAATTTATTATTGATGTTAGGCAACCATGATGTCCGAACTGGGGCCGAACCCCATGAGCCATTAGACCCCGATTTAGTCGGATTATATGACTCTTACTTAGAAAAATGCAATATTGACCGGCAAGAAGATACAATGTGCATTGATGCATGGATTGATGGTTATCATTTTATTTGTTTGAACACAGATGTTCCTTTAAAAAATCAAATGGAATTAAATGAAGCATCACTTCTCTGGTTAGAAAAAAAACTGGCTGAAGGCGTTGATGCGAATAAACCGATTTTTGTGATGACACATCAAGCATTCAATTGTTCACATTGGCGGTCATACTTATATGGCGGATTTGGACCGCAAGATGAAAGACTAAAAAGTCTATTTTCTCGTTATCCCCAAATAATTATGTTAAGTGGTCATATTCATAATGGCTTTGGGATTATTGAAGCCATTCAGCGTCCATTTGGAACATTAATTGACATTCCAAGTTTAACATTAGGTGAAAACGGGGTTACAGATAAAGGTACAGGCTATTTATTAAAAATAGAAGATGATAAACTAACCTTTGAAGCTTGGAATTTTTATCAAAATATTCATTTATCTGAATATGATACGGTAATATTATTGCCTACTTTATCAAGTTTAGCCGCTGAGCTACCGGATTATGCTGACGAAGAAACTGATTCATTAATTTCAGAATCAAATCGCTTAATGAATAAAGAATACAAAGATGAATATATAAAAATCTATGACGAGAAAACATGGGAAGAAATTAATACCCTAAGAAATAAAATTATTAAATACAAATCTAAACCTAAATCTAATGAAATTAATTACCATAAATTAAAATTTAATAATGACGATAATATCACCATTAAGGTATTGAATGCCGCACTAAATCAGCACAACCATATTCTTATTGAATCAAAAAATGGTCACTGGGCTGACCAAATTACAATACCGCCACTAAAAAATAATCAATCCATTACCATTGATCCTACTGCGGCCTATTGTAGTACACTGATCGTGAATAAAGAGAAGCATAGGATTTCAACAGGTGAAAAATGTACGGTTTCCTGTAAGTCTTATTGGCAGTTTGAAATGAAAAATGACGTAGATTCGTTGGAGCAAAAATCAGCTTATCAGCTTACGTTTAAGAATGAAGATTCTATTACACAAAAAATGATAAAGGATATTTTTAAAACTAACGATAGTATATATATTGAAATTAAAAATGAGAAATGGCTAAATAAAATTTCCATTCCCAAACTGCCCCTAAGTAATAAAAAGATTATAGTTAAATCAACAGCGGATCGTAATAGTTCAATAGTTGCTGGCTACTATACGTATATTATTAAGTCAGGCGACTTATTGACTATTTCTGCAAAACAGAATTGGAGTATCGATAAAAAAAAATTAAAATAACTTAACAACTAGTTCAATACGCGACTAATTATAATTTAGTCGCGTATTTTTATGCGTACTCAACCCTTTGATATCACGTAAATACCAAATAATAAAAGCCAATATTGCAAAGAAAATTATACTTTTAGTAATTCTGGATAATACATTCGCTTCAGCGCTAATTCTAACCCTCTCACCTCTGCTAGGCCTTTTAAGCGGCCAATAGCGGAATAACCAGGGTTAGTCACTTTCTTCAAATCATCCAAAATTTGGTGACCATGATCTGGTCTCATTGGAATTGGTGCAAGCCCCGCAGCATGGCGTTTTTGTTCAACCGCTAAAATGGCTTTGACCACTTCAAACATATCGACATCACCTGCAATATGATTTCCTTCATGGAAAGTATTTGGGTTGTTTTCTCTCACCGTTGAACGTAAATGTGTGAAATGAATACGATCACCAAATTCATTAATCATTTTTACTAGGTCGTTATCGGCTCGCACACCATAAGAACCTGTGCACATAGTAAACCCATTATGAATGCTATCGCAGCTTTGCTTAATAAACCGCATATCTTCAATGGTAGAAACAATACGTGGCAGGCCTAAAATTGGGCGCGGAGGGTCATCGGGGTGAATAGCTAAAACCACATTTTCTTCTTCACATACAGGAACGATTTTCTGCAAGAAATAACGTAAGTTCTCACGTAACTGATTTTCATCAATATTATTATACAGCGCCAAGCGCTCACGGAATTGGTCTAATGTATAACCTTCTTCTGCGCCCGGTAGCCCTGCAATGATGGTTTTAATCAGGTTTTCGATATCATCAGATGACATATTGGCATAATACTCAGCCGCTTCTTTAACTTCTTGTTCTGAATAACTCGCCGCCGCATTTTCACGTTTTAAAATATGAATTTCAAACGCGGCAAAGGCAATATTGTCGAACCGTAACGCTTTGGAGCCATCTGGTAGCGTATAAGCAAGGTCAGTACGCGTCCAATCTAGAATTGGCATAAAATTATAGCAAATGGTCTTAATACCACAGGATGCTAAATTACGAATACTTTGTTGGTAATTTTGAATATAGTGATCAAAATTACCTTGTTGAGTTTTAATATCTTCGTGAACAGGAATACTTTCCACGACAGACCAAACTAACCCAGCATCTTCAATGATAGCTTTACGCTTTAAAATCTCCTCAACACTCCAAACTTCACCGTTAGGAATATGGTGGAGCGCAGAGACGATTCCCGTCGCCTCTGCTTGCCTAGCATCACTTAAAGAAACAGGGTCATTAGGACCGTACCAACGCCACGTATGCTCCATGAGTACTTCTCCTGCGATTATTCAAAAATAGTCTGATAAGGAATTGTTTCAAATAAGTAACCATCAAAATTGGGGTCATCAAAATCAGAAAGCTGCATTAGCGTATTTTTGACATTCTCTAAATGCTGCCACATCTCTTTTTTAGCCAATTCAGGATCACGTTTTTGTAGTGCATTTAAAATATTTTCATGATCAATCAACCACTTCTTCCGGTAAGTCGTATTGTCGATATGCTCATGTAGCTTATCCCACATAGGGCTTTGTAACCGCACAGCCCAGATATCATCAATAATCTTCGCCATCATGTCGTTCTTGCTTGCGCGAGCAATTAACACATGAAACTTATGATCATTCGCATCGTCACTTTCATTATTCGCAACTTTGATTCGCTCATCTTCTAATAATGCGCGGATCTCTTGGATATCGGCTTTTGTTGCTGACAAGGCCGCACATGCAGCTATCGCACTTTCAATCACTTGGCGAGCTTGCAGTATTTCAAAAGGGCCATGGTCTAAGCTTTTGACTTCATCAATTAATAGATCTGGGTGATTGATGACATAAACACCAGAACCTTTCTTGATAGAAACCAATTTTTCAATTTCTAACATGATGAGTGCTTCACGTACCAATGAGCGACTAACATCATATTTTTTAGCGATCTCACGCTCTGGCATTAAACGACTTCCTATCGGATATTCACCAGATGCAATGAGCTCTTTTAACTGCTGACCTAGGTATTGGTACGAGCGGTATTGAGTTTTCATATATATGTACAACGCGTTGTCGAATTAAATTTAGTTCTTCCATTGTAGATTATCGTCCCTCATCACAATGGTCAACCAATTTATCCACTATTTCCGCAAAATTAGTTAACCAATTTGTGATCAGATTCACTTATTGTCGTCTTTTTAGTCATTGTTTTTTAATTTACCGATTGATAGAGTGAAAAAAAGAAAATTTGGTTAACCAATAAATAAACCAGTTCGAGTGAAAAGAGGTAATTTGGTTGATCAGTTGGTTAACAAGTAATAGGGATTTAGGCCAAAATGAAAATCATAAAAGCAGAAGTCTTTGTATGTAGCCCCGGTCGTAATTTTGTCACATTAAAAATTACCACCGATGAAGGCATATATGGACTAGGTGATGCCACCCTTAACGGGAGAGAACTCTCAGTGGCATCCTATCTTCAAGATCACCTCTGTCCTCAGTTGATAGGCCGTGACCCACATAAAATTGAAGATATTTACCAGTTCTTCTATAAGGGAGCCTATTGGCGCAGAGGCCCAGTTACGATGTCCGCCATTTCTGCGATTGATATGGCACTGTGGGATATTAAAGGCAAAATTGCCAACCTTCCGGTCTATCAATTACTCGGTGGCGCTTCTCGTGAAGGAGTGATGGTTTATTGCCATACCACGGGTACCGATATTGCCGAAACACTAGATAACTACGCGAAATATAAAGAAAAAGGTTTTAAAGCGATCCGAGTGCAGTGCGGCATCCCAGGGATGGCAACCACCTATGGGCAGAGTAAAGGAAAAAACCTTGCTTATGAACCTGCCACAAAAGGCCATCACCCTGAAGAGCAATTTTGGTCAACCGAAAAATACCTCGATTTTATGCCCAAACTATTTGAAGCCGTACGGGACAAATATGGCTTCAATGAACACCTACTACACGATATGCACCATCGCTTGACCCCTATTGAAGCAGCTCGCTTCGGTAAAAGTATTGAAGATTATCGATTATTTTGGATGGAAGACCCAACACCAGCGGAAAACCAAGCTTGTTTTAGATTAATTCGTCAACATACCGTCACCCCGATCGCTGTAGGTGAAGTTTTTAATAGCATTTGGGATTGTAAACAATTGATTGAAGAGCAACTCATCGATTATATCCGCACCACAATCACGCATGCTGGCGGGATCACGGGTATGCGCCGGATTGCAGATTTCGCTTCACTTTACCAAGTCAGAACCGGTTCTCATGGTCCATCTGACCTATCCCCTATTTGCCATGCTGCCGCCTTACACTTTGATCTATGGGTACCAAATTTCGGCGTTCAAGAGTTTATGGGCTACTCCGAAGAAATGTTGTCCGTATTTACGACCAACTGGACGTTCAACGATGGTTATATGCACCCAAGTGATAAGCCCGGTTTAGGTATCGATTTTGATGAAAAACTGGCAGCGAAATACCCGTACAACCCAGCTTATCTTCCAGTTGCTCGTCTCGAAGACGGCACGTTGTGGAACTGGTAATTTTTATTTTATTCGGAGTTAAATATGAAAGCTGTAAAATCGGTAGTAATTAAAGAACCTAATACATTATTGATTGAAGAGCGTTCAGTTCCTGAACCAACTGAAAATCAAGTACAAATAAAAGTCCAATTAGCCGGTATTTGTGGTTCTGACAGCCATATCTACCGTGGCCATAACCCATTTGCAAAATATCCACGAGTGATTGGTCATGAATTTTTCGGTGTCATTGAAAAAGTCGGTTCCAGCGTAGACAGTAAACGCATTGGTGAACGTGTCTCTATCGACCCTGTTCTCAGTTGTGGTCATTGCTACCCATGTTCAATTGGTAAACCAAATGTGTGTGAAACACTAGAAGTATTAGGCGTTCATACTGATGGCGGATTCACTGAATATGTTAATGTCCCTGCGGCAAACGCTTATACCATTCCTGATTCAATCAGCGATGAATGTGCCGTTACCGTTGAACCATACTCTATTGCCGCCAACGTGACTTCGCATGTTCATCCAACTCAAGATGATGTCGCATTAGTCTATGGTGCGGGTACGATTGGGTTAACCTGCGCACAGGTTCTTAAAGGAGTTTATCAGGTCAAAACCTTAATTGTAGTTGACCGCGTGACTGAACGCTTAGCAAGAGCAAAAGATTGTGGCGCTGATATTGTCATTGATAATTCACAAACCCCACTACCAGAGCAACTCAAAGCACTGGGGCTCCGCCCAACGTTAGTACTTGATGCAGCTTGCCATCCCGCTATCTTACAAGAAGCCATCTTGATTGCTTCCCCCGCGGCAAGAGTTTCTATTATGGGCTTTTCAAGTGAAGCAAGTGCCGTTACACAGCAAAGTATTACCAGCAAAGAGATTTCATTGTTTTCTTCGCGCCTGAATGCCAAAAAATTCCCAGAAGTGATTAGCTGGATAGAATCTAAAAAAATTGACCCAACAAAAATCTTAACCCATCAGTTCCCATTCACTGAAGCGCAAGAGGCAATATTAACCTTTGAAAAAGACCAGAAGACCTGCTGTAAAATTCTTTTAACCTTTTAATTTAATTAAAAAAACTAAATCCGATTTTGGATACTACTCTACGTGATTAATAGGATAATAATATGAATACTCAGTCAATTGATCCATCAGGGAAAGTGGAACGCAGCTCTGGCGATCTGACCAAAGCTGCAGTTTCAGGCTGGCTAGGAACCGCTCTGGAGTTTATGGATTTCCAGCTTTACTCGTTAGGCGCAGCACTTGTTTTCCATGAAATATTTTTCCCTGAACAATCCGCTTCAATGGCATTAATTCTTGCTATGGGAACTTACGGTGCCGGATATGTCGCACGTATTGTTGGTGCGATTTTCTTTGGTCAAATGGGCGACCGAATCGGTCGTAAAAAAGTACTCTTTATCACCATCACCATGATGGGGGTGTGTACTACATTAATCGGGGTATTACCAACCTACGCACAGGTAGGTATCCTCGCACCGCTATTATTAGTTCTTTTGCGAATTATTCAAGGCTTAGGAGCAGGCGCTGAAATTTCAGGTGCAGGAACCATGCTGGCAGAATATGCGCCAAAAGGCCGCCGGGGTATTGTGGCTTCACTCGTGGGTCTGGGGACAAACTGCGGCACATTAAGCGCCACTGCGATTTGGGCGGTTATGTTCTTCTGGTTAGACAAATCAGACTTGCTGGCGTGGGGCTGGCGTGTACCTTTCTTGGCAAGCTTCGTTGTGATGCTGTTTGCCGTGTGGTTACGACTGAATCTGAAAGAAAGCCCTGTATTTGAGAAAGTACAAAATACGGAAGAACAAGAAGCCAAAGTTGCGGTACAAACGCCACCGAAAGAAAGTTTCTTTGCCATGTTTAAATCTAAAGCATTTTGGTTAGCAACTGGTATTCGTTTCGGTCAAGCGGGTAACTCTGGGTTAATTCAAACTTTCTTAGCGGGATATTTAGTTCAAAGCTTATTATTTGATAAAAGTATTCCAACTGATGCGATCATGATCAGCTCCGTTGTCGGTTTCCTGACCATTCCTGTGATTGGTCTGCTATCTGATAAATTCGGGCGCCGTATTCCTTATATTATTCTTAGTTTATCTGCCATGTTGCTCGCCTATCCGATGTTATCTGTCATCGTCGATGGTGCGAACAGCGTTAGCTTAATTACCATCTGTATTATTATCGTTCATAACTGTTCAGTACTCGGATTATTTGCCTTAGAAAATATTACGATGGCTGAAATGTTCAACTCACGTAACCGTTTTACTGGTATGGCTGTGGCCAAAGAAATTGGTGGCTTAATTGCCTCTGGTTTAGGCCCAGTTCTAGCGGGTATTTTCTGTAGCATCACCGGAAGCTGGTGGCCAATTGCAATCATGATCATCATTTACTCTGCCATTTCATTAATCAGTGCCATTATCATGCCTGAAGTGAAAGATCGTGATTTAACCAGCACGTTGGATGCGGTTGAAGAGGCTGAACAACAAAAAGGTAAAGTGAAATATGCAACTGTCAACCAATAACCTAAACCAATTACCCGCCACAATCAAAGTACCAAGCTATGATAGGGAGCAGGTAAAGGTAAAAATGCTTCACTTAGGTTTCGGCGCGTTCCACCGCGCCCACCAAGCCATCTTTGCGGATATTTTAGCTACGGAACAGCAGAGTGATTGGGGTTTTTGTGAGGTCAATTTAGTCGGTGGCGAGCAACAAATTGAAGATTTACTCGCTCAAGACTGCCTTTATAACGTAGTTGAAATGCAAGGCGATAATTGGCAAACCCGTACTGTCGGTGTGGTAAAAGAAGCATTACACCCAACCATTCACGGAATTGATGCCGTTATCAATCGCATGTTAGACCCTAATATTGCCATCGTTTCCATGACGGTTACTGAAAAAGGTTATTGCTATGTGCCCGCGACAGGTTCGATTGATTTTGCGAACCCCGCTATTGCGCATGATTTAGCCTCACCAAATACCCCGAAATCACTACCGGGTCTGATTGTTGAAGCCTTAAAACGCCGTAAGGTACTGGGTATTGCACCATTTACAGTCATGTCCTGTGACAATATGCCTGAAAATGGCCATATCACGAAAAATGTCATTTTAGCGATGGCTGCAAAACAGGATATTGCATTGGCCAATTGGATTGAAGCCAATGTCACCTTTCCATCTACCATGGTGGATAGAATTGTGCCTGCCATGACACCAGACACAGCGGAGAAAATTCAATCCCAGCTAGACCCTGTCGTTGACAAAGTCGCCATTGCCTGTGAGCCATTTCGCCAATGGGTGATTGAAGACAATTTCGTCGCAGGTCGCCCTGAATGGGAAAAAGCGGGCGCTCAGTTAGTCACGGATGTCGTTCCATTTGAAGAAATGAAGCTGCGCATGTTAAATGGTAGCCACTCTTTCCTTGCTTATTTAGGTTATTTGGCTGGTTACCAATATATTAATGAGTGCATGCAGGATAGCGCTTATGAAAAAGCCGCTTATCACTTGATGGTCAATGAGCAAGCACCAACGTTATCCATCAAAAATGTGGATTTACCAGCCTATGCTAATGCCCTGATTGAGCGTTTTAAAAATACGGGGTTGAAACATCGTACTTGGCAAATCGCGATGGATGGAACGTTGAAATTATCCCAACGTTTACTCGATTCTATCCAAATTCACCTGAAAAATGGCCAATCATTTGATTATTTAGCCTTAGCCGTTGCGGGATGGATGCGTTATGTCAGCGGAAAAGATGATCATGGCACAGAAATTCAAGTCAGCGACCCACAGGCTGTAAAATTGGCTGAGCTGGTTGCAAACAGCACTGATGATGAAAGCCGTGTTCGCGCATTGCTGTCCCTCAACAGTTTGTTTACCGAAGAACTGGTTAATAATTCACTATTTACTGAAAAGGTGACTGCATTTTACCTTTCACTGCGTGATAACGGTGCCAAGAAAACCATTGAAGCACTCAACCACCAGCACACCCTGTAATAACATATTAGTAGGCGGGTTTCCCCCGCCTTTTTCACTCAAACTTCGCTTGAACTATAATCTACTGTGTTAGCGGCGGAAACCAAATAGCTTGCTGACCACTCACCAACCGTTCTTGGTTAATCCAAGTAAAAGGTGCGGGTACCTGAGCTTGCAAACGCACATCTTCAGCCCCTCTTTGTGCTGTCAATGTGGGAGTAAGGACAACAGGCTCTGGCCCATAAATAGCCGCTGACGTAGAATCACGCTCGTTTCGCCCGCCACAAACCACCCATAACTGGTTTAATGTAGCAATTGCATAAGGGATAAAATCGACACGCCCTGTTGGCGGCTCTTCAACCGAAAAAAGATGGCTATCAATTTCCACTTTTAAATCACATGGGATGCCCGCTGGTGCAGCAAGAATATCAGCACGTAACATACTGTATAATCCCCCTAATTCAGGAACGTCTAATTCATGTGCCGCCGCCAGTGCAATACGCCCAATTGGCGTTGCTGTCACACTCACAGCGCTACCCGCTGTTGCCCAGCCGCTATCCCGTTCATTAAGATGTGTAACACGATAGCGGGCTAATATTTCCCCTGATGGGCCCGCAAGAATGACGGTGTGGAACACTTTATCAATCTCAATTTCAGGATAACTTCCAACAATATAGCCTTTTCCTTGATGAGCAGCCTGACACAGTGTTTGTTCAAATGCTCCCCCTTGCTTTTCAGCATGGGACAAAATAAGGTTCGGGTCATTCGTATAAGGAAGCGCAGAGAGCTCGGGTAAAACCAGCAATTCATTTTCTCCCACTTGAATTGCATCTAACTTAGAAATAGATTTTTCCCACTGAGCAGCAATAAGCGTCGTTTGTATTACTGTTTCTGTCGCATTGATATCTGTTGGGCTGCGGTGAAAAGCCAGTGTTGGGAAATATAATTCAGGGCGGCGCTTCGCGAGTAATGCATCACGTTGCTTATCTGCTTCGTCTAAATCAATCGTCGCACAGTATATGCCATTTAGCCCGGGTTCTAGTTCTAGCGGGCTAAGCACGGGAGATTGAGCCACTTTATGCCCTGATGGCGACCACACACTTGAGCCCCCATTATAGTAAAGCTGCCCTTTAGTAATTGGGTTAGTTTCAATTCCACTTCGGGTAGCACAAATAACCCACAACCCATTGAATGCGCTCATATGTTGTACATGCGCAACCGTTGAGTGGTCGCCCAACATTTCAGCAGGGGTGGCATTTGGCATCATTCGGTCGGATACTGAATGCCAACCAACGATTTGCGCCCCTTCTAATGCAGCTAATCGAACGTATTGCCAGTAGGTATCATCATAACAAATCAATAATGCGATACGGCCAATCGGTGTTTCAAAAGTTTTGACACCAGTATTGCCCGGTGCAAATACTTTTTGATCTTGAGAATTCAGGCCTATTTTACGATATTTACCAATAATACCTTCCGGCCCCATCAAAACGGCTGAATTATAGGCGAGCCCTGTTTCGCTATCTCGCTCCGCGATACCGACACTCATATACATTCCTGTTCGAGCCAATACAGGCAGTATTGCAGCAGTCGTTTTGCCAGGGATAGTATCTAAATAAGGTGCTAATTCCGTAGAGTCCGAAAATAAATAACCACTCACTGCCGTTTCTGGAAATACGGCATAATTTACCCCTTGAGCAGCCACTTTTTCTGTCGCTTCGACTAAACGTTGAATATTCCCATTTAAGTCTCCCCATGCAGGAATAAAATCAACGGCTGCGACTTTACTGCTTTTTTTTATTTCAGCAATACTCATACAATAATCCTTATTCAAAGAATTTATTAATAATAAAATAAAAACTAAATAGGGAAAAATATTTCTATAATTCCAATTGATTGAGGTAGTAATCGCCTGAATTTAGCGGCTATATTTGAATATATCTAATATCTGAATATAGCCGCTAATATTAATTAGCTTTTTTAGAAAATCATATTAAGAGCGGGTTTAATATTATTAATTAAATAACATTATTTTTTTTCATTTCCATAATTTGTTCATCACTATAACCAAGCTCTTTTAATACTTCGCTATTATGTTCCCCAAGCAATGGAGCACTTTTAATTTCAGGGATAAACGCTGAAAATTTCATTGGGCAACCCACCGTTAAATATGAGCCTCGTTTTGGTTGTTGAACTTCGACAATCGAACCACTACGACGCAAAGAAGGGTCATCCATAATTTCTTTCATACTTAATACTGCAGAACATGGCACATCAAACTGATCAAAATAATCAGTTAGTGCATGTTTATCTTTGTCTTTAGCGATTTCTTCAATTGCATCCCATACATCTTGGATATGACTTGCACGTGCCTGTGTAGTGGCAAAAGCAGGATCGGTTTTCCATTCTGGGCGCCCAATAGCATCACAGGTATTTTCCCAATTATGGTCTTGATTAATAAAATAAATATAGGCATTTGGGTCAACATCGCTACCTTTACATTTGAGCATTGTTCCCGGCTGACCGCCACCACTCGCATTCCCCCCACGAGGAACCGCATCACCAAACGTGCCATTTGGGTATTGAGGGTATTCCTCTAAGAAACCGAGTTTTTCTAAACGTTGTTGGTCACGTAATTTCACACGACATAAATTAAGCACCGCATCTTGCATTGACATAGTAACGCGTTGCCCTTTACCTGTTTTTTCACGGTGTAATAACGCCGTCAGTATGCCTATCAATAAATGCATACCCGTATTACTATCCCCCAATGCCGCAGCACTTACGGTCGGAGGGCCATCAGGAAAACCCGTCGTTGATGCTGAACCACCAGCAGATTGAGCAACATTTTCATAGGCTTTCACATTCGCATAGGGTGAATTCTCATTAAACCCTTTAATCGACCCAAAAATTAATCGAGGATTGAGTTCTTGGATGCGCTCCCACGTAAACCCCATATGGTCGATAGCCCCCGGATGAAAATTTTCAACTAATACATCAGATTGACGTATTAGTTTCTCCATCACGGCTTTTCCCTCTGGCGTTTTGGTGTTGAGCTCTAAAGAGCGTTTGTTACTGTTTAACATCGTAAAATACAGCGCATCCACATCAGGGATATCTCGCAATTGATTACGTGTCACATCCCCAACGCCTGGGCGTTCAATTTTGATCACATCAGCACCGAACCAAGCAAGCATTTGTGTACATGATGGCCCTGACTGAACCCCAGTAAAATCAAGAACGCGTATCCCATCAAGCGGTTTTGAAGAAGTCATAATTCACCTTTTTACAAAACTGCCATGACGTCATTTCTCACGCCATGGCAACTCATTTTGCCCCATTGACTCTTTCTATGAAACGAGTCGAGAGATGTAGATCCACGCTGGAGCTGCGATGATAAAACCAAGTACACTCACCGCCAGCGACGCAGTTCCTGTCCGGGTATACAGATTAAAGCGACTTGCAATAATTATTCCAGAGAAAGCAGGTGGCAATGCCCCAGCTAATACCATCATTTGCAGTTGCTCTGTTCCCATATTAAACATCATACCCGCCAGTAACATTAACCCTGGCATTAAAACTAGCTTTAATAACGTGTTATAAACAATCTCACCATCGAACTCGAACTTATTAGCGGCTAATGTCAGACCGGCAGCAAATACCGCAACACCGGAGTTTGCTTTCGCAATTAAATCAAATGTTGGGTCCCAAACGGTAGGAATTTTCACACCAACCAATACCAGTGCTGTCGCAAGTACCGGAGCCCATACGACGGGTTCTTTAAAGGCGGATATTAATGCATCCATACCGCCACCACCCTTTTTCCCTTCCGCATCAGATGGGTTCAGTAGGAATAGGCCAATAGGGATTGTAATGGCATTAACGATGATGGAAATAATAGCGACAACTAACCCAGTTGAAACAGTTTCACCATAAATAGGGTCTAGAACCGCAAACCCTAAGAAACCAATTGTCGGAGAACCTGCAATTAATGCACATACCGCAGCTTCGCCACGACTATGTTTAAAAATATATTTACAGCTAAAGAAAGAGAAAAAGAAACAAACGAGCAAGACCACAAATGAAATAATAGTCAATTTAGCGTCTGCAAATATCATTTCTCGATTAGCGCGTGCGATAGAAACAAATAATGCAGCAGGTAATGCGTAATTTAATACCAACTTATTAAATGCTTTCGCTTGGTCACTGGTAAACACATTTCGTTTACCACTCACATAACCTAATACCATAATAATAATGATAGGTAATAGGTCGCTCATAAAAATCTTATACATAAAATCAGCCATAAGACCCACCTATTTTTGGCAATAAGACCCCGTACGCCACTCATTAAAAATGAGCCGCGTAGGGTTATCTTTGTTAGTTAACGTTATGCTGCGTTAATTTTTTACGACAGACTTCGGATTTAAATTACCAATATGGCCACTTTCCGTTCCAACTGCAGGGTCAATAACAACATTTATCAAAGTTGGATGACCCGATGCTAAACCGGCCCTCAAGGCTTCTTGTACCTCAGCAGGTGTTGTTGCTTGGTAGCCGATGCCACCAAAAGCCTCAATCATTTTGTCATAACGCGCTCTGCCCATTAAAACGGTAGGAGAAGGGTCTTGATCACCATGGAGGTTTACGCCATCACCACGGTAAATCCCACCATTATTGAAAATCAAAATAGTGACAGGCAATTTGTAGCGACAAATCGTTTCGATTTCCATACCACTAAAGCCAAAAGCACTATCGCCTTCAATCGCCACAACAGGCTTACCACTTGTTACAGCGGCTCCCACTGCATAACCCATTCCGACCCCCATAACGCCCCATGTTCCACAATCTAAGCGTTTACGTGGTTGGTACATATCAATAATATTTCGCCCATTATCAAGCGTGTTAGCGCCTTCATTGACGACATAAACATCTTGGTGATCGACCAACACATCACGGATTGCACGTAATGCGTTGAAGTAATTCATCGGGGAAGTGTCAGTGTTTAACTTAACTGCCATTTTCTCGACATTGATTTTCTTGTGCTCATCAATACTGACAATCCATTCTGTTGGTGATTTAACAGGGGTTGATTTAAGTCCTGCCAATAATGACTCAATACTGGAGTAAATATCACCAACAACTGGGGCCGCTATTGGGCGGTTACTATCAATTTCGGAAGGTTCAATATCTAACTGAATAAATTGCGTTTCTGGTGACCAATGCTTACCTTTACCATGGTCAAGTAACCAGTTAAGACGTGCTCCCATTAATACCACAACATCTGCACTGGATAAGGCAAATGAGCGAGCTGATGCGGCTGATAGGGGATGTGTATCTGGCAGCAGCCCCTTAGCCATTGACATCGGTAAATAAGGGATACCGGTTGTTTCAATAAATTGACGAATATTGTCATCCGCTTGGGCATAAGCTGCACCTTTACCCAAAATAATTAATGGTCGCTTAGCCGAGGCGAGCAACTTAAGGGCTTTATTCACTGAATCTGGTGATGGAATTTGTCTTGGTGCAGGGTCTTCAACTGTAAAAATGGTTTTATCCGCTGCGTCCTTGTCCATCACGGCAGACAACACTTCCGTTGTTAAATCAAGATAAACCCCACCAGGACGACCTGATACCGAAGCTCGGATTGCCCGGGCTAGTGCGATACCAAGATCCTCAGGTTTATTCACACGATAAGACGCTTTTACAAAGGGTTTTGCCGTGTTCATTTGGTCTAACTCTTCGTAATCACCCTGCTGCAAATCAATTATCGCTCTGTCGCTTGAGCCACTGATTTGAATCATTGGAAAACCATTGGTCGTTGCATTAGCAAGAGCAACCATACCATTCAAGAAACCCGGCGCCGAAACCGTTAAACAGATACCCGGTTTTTGGGTAATAAAACCACTGATTGCAGCTGCGTTACCCGCAGATTGCTCATGGCGGAAACCAATATAGCGAATACCTTCAGCTTGCGCATGCCTTGCCATGTCAGTCACTGGAATTCCAACAACACCGTAGATTGTATCAATGCCATTTTTTTTAAGTGCATCGACAATAATATGCATACCATCAGTCAGGTTTTGGGTTTGATCAGCAGACATGTCTACCTCATAAGTAACTGATTAAAAGATTAAATGGAGTGATTTCTCACCCCAATATTTAAAATTAGATCGCTTTGTTCGCTCGCATAGTCGCAATTTCATCTGCGCTATAACCTAACTCAGTTAGGACTTGCTCTGTATGCTCACCCAACAATGGTGCGCTTTTGATATCTGGTGTAAAGGAAGAGAATTTCATCGGGCAACCCACCGTCAAGTAAGTTCCGCGTTTTGGCTGCTCAACTTCAACAATACTTCCGCTCTTACGCAGAGATTGGTCTCGTGCTATTTCACGCATACTGAGTACAGGAGCACAAGGTACACCGTATTTACTTAAGTACTCGACCGCTTCATGTTTATCTTTATCCGCTAAGAATTTTTCAATTTCAGCAAAAATATCAAAGATATGAGGTTGACGAGCCTTTGGTGTATTGTAAGCGGGGTCAGTTGCCCATTCAGGCTTACCAATAGCAATACAGGTTTGCTCCCAGTCCTGCTCTTGGATAGTAAAATAAATATAAGCATTTGGGTCAGTTTCCCAGCCTTTACATTTTAAGATCCAGCCAGGCTGGCCACCACCGCCAGCATTACCGCCACGAGGAACTGCATCACCAAATGTGCCATTTGGGTATTGTGGATATTCTTCAAGGTAGCCAATTTTCTCTAAACGTTGCTGGTCACGAAGTTTGACACGGCACAAGTTGAGTACGGCATCTTGCATCGACATAGTCACTCGCTGGCCTTTTCCTGTTTTCTCGCGATGTAATAACGCTGCGAGTAAGCCAATGAGCAAGTGCATACCTGTATTACTATCACCTAATGCTGCGGCGCTCACTAATGGCGGGCCGTCCCAAAACCCTGTGGTTGATGCGGCACCACCTGCGGCTTGGGCAACGTTTTCATAAGCTTTAACATCTGCATAAGGAGAGTCTTCATCAAAACCTTTGATGGAACCGAAAATCAAACGAGGATTTAATTCTTGAATGTGTTCCCAAGTGAAGCCCATATGGTCAATTGCACCTGGATGGAAGTTCTCAACGAGGACGTCGGCTTGCTTAATCAGCCGCTCCATAACCTCTTTACCTTCTGGAGTTTTTGTATTTAATTCCACTGATCGCTTATTACTATTAAGCATCGTGAAATACAGCGCATCCACATCAGGTATATCCCTTAATTGGTTACGCGTGACATCTCCAACTCCAGGGCGCTCAATCTTAATAACATCTGCGCCGAACCACGCTAACATTTGAGTACAAGATGGTCCTGATTGTACACCGGTGAAATCCAGTACTTTAATACCTTGTAAAGGAAGATCCATGTGGTACCTCTTTATTTAGCTATCGTAAATGGAATGAATTAGGGTTCTATTATTTAGCTGTGTTAAAAAGATATTTGAATATATGACTATTTTTATATTTATTAATAATTACATTACTCTTTTTATTAAATAATATCACCAATGTCCAGCAATTAATTCTTTTAATATATATGCATTATAACATTCTTAAAAAAAACAAATATCAGAACATTAGTTTACTTTTAAATTAAAATAAAAAACAAAGTCTCGAATTAATCAGCAGTGACCATTTAAGATAGACCTTTATTGATCTAATATCAATATTCAATAGCTATTCACAAAAAAACAACAATCACAAAAATAGTTTATTATCAATAAATTAAAGGGTTGATGTCTTTTTTTACATAATATAAAAACGAATAAATGTTTATTTGTTTATTATTGGTTTAAAAAAATTGTAAATCATACGCGAAATAAGAGCATCTTTATTTGATGTGTATTTTTTTATTAATCTTATTTTGATTAACTATAATGATAATAAATCGCAAACAGGTCATCAAATAAATATATCTAATTTTATTTCTTTCAAATAAATTGAATGTTTATATTTTTTAGATATAAAAAACCCACAAATAACATTAGTCATTTGTGGGTTTGATAACAACAATAATAAAACTTAGTTTTTCTCTTGTTGCTGTTTTTGCTGTTTTTCTTTTTCCAAAAGCTGGCGGTACCACAATGGATGGTGTTTTCTAGCCCAACCACGAGTCACCCAACCTTCAACCATCGCACGTACTGAACCTTTCACCCAAATCGCTGCATAAGCGTGAACCACAATCATGATGATCAACGCAATCGCAGAGAGCGAGTGAATAAGAATCGCTGCACGATAAACAGAGATTGGGAAGTAATCTGCAAAATAAGGGCGCCACATAATCACTCCCGTGACCACCAGCGCTAATAAGCAGATAGTGACAACCCAATAAACCCCTTTCTGACCGAGGTTATATTGGCCGACATCGCCCGCCTCTTCGTTTTTCAGTACTTTGCCGATATTTTTTGCCCACTTGATATCTTCTTTATTAATGAAGTTATGATGGAAATAGCGGAAGAACATAAATACGAACAGCAAGAACATCGCCGTACCCACAAATGGATGCAAAATTCGCGACAGTTGTGGCGTACCTAAAATGTTCATAAACCAGTTTAGTGAAGGGAAAAAGAACCCTAATCCACTGATTGCCGTGAACAAAAAGCAAATCACAACCGCCCAGTGATTGATCCTTTCAATCGGTTTATGGCGAATAATTTTGTCGTTATCATCTGGCATCATTTCTGATCCTCCCCTTCTTTTGATTTCGAAGTGTCAGATGACATTGCATTATGCAAATCTTCTAAAGCCTCTTCTTCATCTTTTTTGGAGACGCGGTTTGGACCAATACCCACATAGTGGAAGATGGCCGCCGCAAATGTTGCAGCAAAACCAACCGCTGCTAACGGTTTCCAGATACCTTTCCAGAAAGTCACTGTTGGGCTGATTGTCGGGTTTTCTGGTAATCCGTGATACAACTGAGGTTTATCTGCATGGTGCAGAACGTACATCACATGCGTACCACCAACGCCCTCTGGGTCATATAAACCTGCATTCGCATAACCACGGGTTTTCAGCTCTTCAACACGCTCACCAGCCATGTTAATCATGTCTTCTTTGCTACCGAAGTGGATAGCACCCGTTGGACATGTTTTCACACATGCAGGTTCTTGACCGACTTCAACACGGTCAACGCACAGCGTACATTTGTATGCACGGTTATCTTCTGGGTTAATACGTGGTACATCAAACGGGCAACCCGCAATACAATAACCACAACCAATACAGTGTTCCGATTGGAAGTCAACGATACCGTTTTTGTACTGTACTATCGCGCCTTCCGAAGGGCACGCCTTCAGACAGCCCGGGTCAGCACAGTGCATACAACCATCTTTACGGATCAGCCATTCAAATTTATCGTTCTCTTCCACTTCAGAGAAGCGCATTACCGTCCATGACTTAGCGGTTAAATCTGTTGGGTTATCATATACCCCAACGTTAGTCCCGATTTTGTCACGGATATCGTTCCACTCGGAACAGGCAACCTGACAAGCTTTACAGCCGATACAGGTCGTCACATCGATAAGCTTTGCAACTTCTTCCTTATAATCCCGCACCTGAGGTGCGGGAGTCAGGGAATTGGTGGCAGAGCGACGAATAATGTCCTGAGATTGCATTGACATAATTTATCTCCTTACACCTTTTCCACATTGACAAGGAACGATTTAAATTCCGGTGTCTGAGTATTCGCATCACCGACAAACGGCGTTAACGTGTTCGCGATAAAGCCTTTCACAGCCAAACCTTCAAAGCCCCAGTGAATAGGAATACCGATTGTATCGATATCTTTACCTGCCACTTTCAGCGTATGAATACGTTTGGTGACCACGGCTTTCGCTTTGATATAACCGCGTTTAGAGCTGACTTTCACCGTATCGCCTTGTTTAATACCTTTTTCATTCGCCAGACGCTCACCAATTTCAATGAACTGCTGTGGCTGAATGATAGCATTTAGCAAGGCATGTTTTGTCCAATAGTGGAAATGTTCAGTCAAGCGATAAGTGGTTCCCACATAAGGGAATTCTGTCGCTTTACCCATTTGGGCCCAGTCGTCTTTAAACACACGAGCCGCAGGGTTTGACACAACTTTCGGGTGCAGTGGATTGGTATCCAATGGCGTTTCAATTGGTTCATAGTGCTCTGGGAATGGGCCTTCGGCCATTTTATCCAGTGCGAATAGACGTCCCATCCCTTCCGGTTGCATGATAAACGGACCAACACCACTTCCCGGCGCGGCATTGCTATAGTCAGGAATATCCATTCCTATCCATTTGCTACCATTCCACTCGAGGATTTGGCGTTTTGGATCCCATGGTTTACCCATTGGGTCTGCTGATGCACGGTTATAAATCACACGGCGGTTCAGAGGCCATGCCCATGCCCAACCTAATGTATTCCCCAGACCTGTTGGGTCAGAGTTATCACGGTTAGCCATTTGATTGCCTTTTGGCGTCCAGCTTCCCGTAAATATCCAGCAGCCACTCGCCGTGGTACCGTCATCACGTAACTGAGCAAACGAGCTAAGCAGCTCACCTTTTTTCGCAATAACGTTGCCATCAGCATCTTTCAAATCAACTAAAGCATAGCCATTGTTTTCTTGAGCAACTTCTTCTGGCGTTGGGTTATCACGGTCAAAGTAATTCCAAGTCATACTTAGAACTTGTTCAGGTACCGCACCGCCTTCAGAGGCATACAGTTGGCGTAAACGGTGGAAAATACCAGACAGGATTTCACCATCACTGATAGCTTCACCTGGGGCATCCGCACCTTTCCAGTGCCACTGTAACCAACGTGCCGAGTTCACAATCGAACCATTTTCTTCAGCAAAACAGCAAGATGGCAGACGGAATACGGTAGTTTGAATTTCTGCCGGGTTCACATCATTCATTTCGCCGTGGTTTTGCCAGAAATTCGACGTTTCGGTGTTCAGCGGGTCAACGGTGATTAAATACTTCAGCTTAGAAAGCGATTTAATAACTTTGTTTTTATTCGGGAATGAAGCTACTGGGTTAAAGCCTTGGCAGATATAGCCATTCACTTCCCCTTTATCCATCATTTCGAAATAACGCAGTACATCGTAGCCTTGATCCCATTTCGGTAATAAATCAAAGCCCCAATTATTTTCTTTCTGCGCTTTATCGCCATAGAACGTCTTCATCAAACTAACAAAGAATTTCGGGTAGTTACCCCAATAGTTTACCTGGCCTTCAACCGTCGCTTTTGGCGTGTTTGCAGCTAAGTAACTTTCTAATGTCGTTTGTTTTTCTGATGGTAAGGTCAAATAACCCGGCAAGCTTTGTGACAATAAGCCTAAGTCAGTCAAGCCTTGGATATTGGAGTGTCCACGCAGGGCATTTACACCACCGCCTAACATCCCCATATTACCCAGCAGTAATTGGATCATCGCCATGGTACGGATATTTTGCGCACCCACGGTATGTTGAGTCCAACCTAATGCGTATAAGAACGAGGCTGTTTTATCTTTAGCACTGGTTTCAGCCAAATACTCACAAACTTGTAGGAAGTCTTTGATCGGCGTACCACAGATATTATTCACCACTTCAGGTGTATAACGGCTGACGTGCTCTTTTAATAGGTTTAACACACAGCGTGGGTGTTTCAGAGTCGGATCGCGCAGCGCAAGGCCGTTTTCATCCATCTCATAGTTCCACGTGGTTTTGTCGTATTGACGTTTTTCTTCGTCATAACCTGTGAACAAGCCGTCATCAAAACCATAATCTTCACGAATAACTAAACTGGCGTTGGTATACGCTTCCACGTATTCACGCTGAATTTTTTCATTATCCAGTAAGTATTTGATAACACCTGATAAGAACGCGATATCTGTACCAGAACGGATAGGCGTGTAAAAATCCGCCACTGCCGCAGTACGGGTAAAGCGTGGGTCAATCACAATTAATTTGGCTTTATTATGGATTTTAGCTTCCATCGCCCAGCGGAAACCGACTGGATGCGCTTCTGCCGCATTACCACCCATAACGACAACTAGGTTTGCATTTTTAATGTCAACCCAGTGGTTGGTCATCGCACCGCGACCAAATGTTGGAGCAAGACTTGCTACCGTTGGTCCGTGTCAGACACGCGCTTGGTTATCGACGGCAAGCATGCCGAGAGCGCGGGTAAATTTTTGTGTTACAAATCCACTTTCGTTACTGCCCGCCGATGCGCACAGCATACCAGTGGTCAGCCAACGGTTAACGGTGACACCCTCTTTATTTTTCTCAATAAAGTTCGCATCACGGTCTTCTTTCATTAACTTAGCGATACGGTCAAACGCGTCGTTCCACGTGATACGTTTCCACTCATTGGTACCCGGCTCACGCACTTCTGGGTATTTCAAGCGGCTTTCACTGTGGATGAAATCGATAAGTCCAGCACCTTTCGGACAAAGTGCACCACGGTTTACCGGATGATCCGGGTCCCCTTCAATATGGAAAATGCTCTCTTTTGCATTTTTCGCGCCATCACCGAGGCTGTACATTAACAGCCCACAGCCGACAGAACAGTAGGTACAGGTATTTCTGGTTTCCTTCGCACGCAGTAATTTATACTGGCGCGTTGACGCTAACGCGGTAGCGGGTGCAAAACCCAAAGCCGCTGCAGTCGTACCTGCCATACCGCCAGCGCAGATCTTAAAGAACTGCCTTCTGCTGACTTGCATGGGGATCTCCTCATTTACATTGCTCATGTTTACCTAACGTCAATCGCGATAATCAGGTAAACTGTTCTTATTCAACGTCTTCCTTACGTATCCAGGTTCATTGCCTGGCAAATGGTGTAAATTCTTTTTACCCATAATTAATATTATGTATCATTAATGCTAGGAATTCATCTAATGTATGAAACAAATACTACAAATGACTCCAAATTAATCAAAATGATTGGCTTAAACCAAACAACCGTGCAACAAAAAGGCAACCTTAATTTACCCGTTAATGATTATGTTGCGGAGGAATATCCTGTTGCTTTAGTCTTCAATGGCATATCTCACGTAGTGATGATGGCGACGCCAAAAGATTTGGCGGATTTTGCTATCGGGTTCGCCCTTTCGGAAGGAATAATACAGTCAGGTGATGAAATTCGTGGAATTGATATCGTTGAAGGCTGCAACCGCGGAATTGAAGTACAAGTTGAATTATCTAGCCGCCGGTTTATGGAGTTAAAAGAACGTCGTCGTAATCTAGCGGGGCGTACAGGCTGTGGTATTTGTGGAACAGAACAACTTGAAGAAATTTTCAAACCGATCGCCCCGCTACCTTTCACCCAAACCTTTTCTCTCTCGCACCTTGATAATGCATTACATGAATTGAAAAAAGTGCAAGAGATTGGTGCGCTGACAGGTTGTACCCATGCGGCCGCATGGATTTCACCAGAAGGGCAATTAGTCGGTGGATGCGAAGATGTCGGCCGCCATGTTGCACTCGATAAACTTTTGGGTATGAAACATCGCAACCAATGGCAACAAGGTGCAGTACTGGTTTCTAGCCGTGCCAGCTATGAAATGGTGCAAAAGGCAGCCAGTTGTGGCGCTGAAATTTTATTTGCCGTTTCTGCTGCCACCGCGCTTGCTATCGAAGTCGCCGAAAAAGCCAACTTGACGTTAGTCGGTTTTTGTCGTCAGGGAAAAGCCACGGTGTTTACGCACGGGAGCCGAATTAAAGATTAAAGTGGCATAATTAGTCCCAGCCTTTATTTAATCTCGCTGCTTTGTGATGTAATCCGGATAGAATTGAGTCTGCGATATGCTCAGGGAAATCTGTGGGTAATTGTTCTCTCACTTTCTTAAGAACACTTTCCATTTGCTCACCAAATTCAATTAAGATTTTTTCCATCTCAGCACGATCAAATCCAACGGCTTTGGCCGTTGAAAAAAAATGTCTTGGGAAAATTTGCTCTATATTGTATTTCATCCCCTTTGTTCCCTTCAGTCCCATAGCCAATTTGGCATCTCTAGGGTTAATTCCCCTCCCCCCATAACTAGGATACATGGACAAAATATCGTAAAAAGGTGTTAACTGATAACGGCCTTCAGGTTCAATAAATAATGAAAAATTTTTAGCATGACCATCCGTCGCTGCAAGTAGCCAGAACAAAACTTGGCTCTTCATAAACTGATATCTATCTTTCTCTGCATTTATTGAACCCAATAAGTAATTCATAATTTCAGAAATACCCGGTCCACCATGATTTTGATATTTTCTTGCTGGTGAAATATTCAATGTTTGACAAAAATCTTCTTGTGGTAAACGCATAATCCACGAGGAATCAGAAGAATATTTACGGTCAAAACGTTCAACCGCTAACGCCTTTATTTCACCTACATTTAAAATAAAGCTACGAGGCACATCTAGGCCAAACTCTTTTGCTATCAATAAACATAAATACTCATTTTCTACACTATCCGACATATCTATCGAATAAGAATGGCTTTCTATTTTACCAATGGGAAGTTTAATAATATGGGTAGTTGGAGTCGCATTCTGAGGTAAGCACCAATGCCCATCTAAATAGAGTAATGCGGTTTTCTCTTGAGCGCCCGCAAGTGAGATCCTAAAGTCATCTTCATCTTCAATCATGCCTAAAGGTGCATTCGCTTTATACCCTGTTAATATTTTTTCTAGTTGCTTATTAGATAAGGGTTTATATTCAATTTTTCTGATATTACTGACTCTTTGCCCATCTAGAATGAGTTGTAAAGCCCCCACACTATCCTGGCCAATCTTAGATAATAAATCGAAAGGTTGATTTGAATCCGCTTGATAACGACTAACAATTCGATTCCGTATCTCAATATTGTCCGGTAGGAGATTATCAAAAAAATTATAAACTTCGTCTCCTCGATATTCTTGGTGCCTAAGTGGCATTGATAAAGAAATAGGTCGAGCACCTGATGTTTCCAACCAGTGACTATTATAAGTAAATTGGTGAGCACCAGTACTTGAACGAATCAAATCCCCAACCAAGTAACCATTCATGTATACATGCAAAGTCGCCATCACCACTCCTCCTTCCATCCGGAGTCTGAATTTGATGAGCCGCTTTCATTTCGCGGTTTAATATCAAGTTCTAAATTGAGGGCAGATAAAATCTTAAAAAAGGTTTCTAATTTGGTAGAGTCAGGAGAGAGTTCAAAGCTAGAAACAGTATCTTGCCGAATACCTACTTTGCTAGCGACTTTGCTTTGAGATAACTTTTTCGTCTCTCTGACATCCTTCATATAAGCACTAAGTTGTCGGGTATTCGTCACTTTCATTTTAAAACCTACCTTATTTTTCACCCTAACAATATTTACACGCTATAACCGGTAAACATTATATTACACGCTATAGCCGGTAATATCAAGATTACACGCTATAGGAGGTAAACCATAAATTACACGCTACAGCGTGTGAAAAATATATTAATAAGTATGGCCCACAAAACAGCCAGTGCCATACCTTAGCAAGGTAAAGCTTATATATTACTTGGTTGCTAGAACTTAATAGAGAATTAAGACAGGAAAAATGGAGGGGAGTACCGATAAAGCAAACCTACACGTAATACCGTGTAGGTTATAGACGATAGATGATAGGTGATACCGTATCACTTCCCGATACAAAAACTTGAGAAAATACGGCCTAATAAATCATCAGAAGTAAATTCACCGGTGATTTCGCTAAGTTCCTGCTGAGCTAAACGTAATTCCTCCGCCAGTAACTCACCGGAGCGAGCATTCACTAACTGGTCATAGCCCTGTTCAAGGTGAACGGCTGCTGCATTCAGTGCTTGTAAATGACGACTACGAGCAAGGAAACCACCTTCTGTATTACTGTTAAAGCCAATGGCTTCTTTTAGGTGATCGCGCAACAAATCAACGCCTTTTTCTTCGCGCGCAGACAAACGAATTAACGGATAACGGGTATTATCAATAAACTCAACCGGTTCGCCTGTCATATCTGCTTTGTTACGAATGACGGTGACCGGAAGTTCATCAGGTAAACGCGCCATAAATTCAGGCCAAATCTCTTGCGGCTCTGTAGCATTGGTTGTGGTGCTATCTACCATAAACAGCACATGGTCCGCTTGTTCGATTTCTTTCCAAGCACGCTCAATACCAATTCGTTCCACTTCATCACTGGCTTCACGTAAGCCTGCGGTATCAATGATATGCAATGGCATGCCATCAATATGAATATGTTCACGTAACACATCACGCGTCGTTCCCGCAATATCCGTCACAATCGCAGCTTCACGGCCCGCCAATGCATTTAGCAAGCTCGATTTTCCTGCATTTGGGCGCCCAGCAATAACCACCTTCATGCCTTCACGCAATAAACTGCCTTGGCGTGCTTGGGAGCGAACTTGTTCTAAATCTGCCACGACTTCGTTGAGTTTAGCTTCAATTTTACCGTCAGACAGGAAATCAATTTCTTCATCTGGGAAATCGATAGCGGCTTCCACATAGATGCGCAAGTGAGTGAGTGCTTCCACCAATTGGTGAATATGGGAAGAAAAAGCCCCTTGTAACGAATTCATCGCTGAACGTGCCGCTTGCTCTGAACTCGCATCAATCAAGTCAGCAATCGCCTCAGCTTGCGCTAAATCGAGCTTATCATTTAAAAATGCACGTTCAGAAAACTCACCTGGATTCGCAATACGAATGCCATCAATCGTTAATATTCTTCTTAACAATAAATCAAGAATAACAGGGCCACCGTGTCCTTGTAACTCAAGGACATCTTCTCCCGTAAATGAATTTGGTCCAGGGAAGTAAAGCGCAATACCTTGGTCAAGAACAGAGCCTTCCTCATCACGAAATGGCAGGTAGTCCGCATAACGTGGTTTAGGGAGTTTTCCTAGCACGATTTCAGCAACTTGTGCCGCTTTCGGGCCAGATACACGTAAAATACCGACACCACCACGACCGGGAGGTGTTGCCTGTGCGACGATAGTATCGTTGATTTGCATGATGTTTCTCTGTCATTCCTATAAAAAAATTAAGGCGGTCATTAAATGGCCGCCTTAATATTATATCGATAGCTGAGCAGAAGGCTCACCTAAAATTCAATTTATTTCTTTTCTTTCTTATCGCGACTATGCAGACCACGTTTTTCCAGACCACGGTAAATCACTTGTTGCTGGATGATGGTGACTAAGTTACTCACGATATAATACAGAACCAGACCTGATGGGAACCACAGGAAGAAGATAGTGAACACGACTGGCATGTACGTCATAATCTTCTGCTGCATTGGATCAGTCACAGCGGTCGGTGACATTTTCTGAATCACAAACATTGTCACACCCATCAATACAGGCAGGATGTAGTACGGGTCTTGTGCAGACAAGTCTTGAATCCAACCAAAGAACGGTGCGTGGCGCAGTTCAACAGAACCCATCAACATATAGTAAAGTGCAAGGAAGATAGGCATTTGAATCAGCAGAGGTAAACAGCCACCCAGTGGGTTTACTTTTTCTGCTTTATACATCGCCATCATTTCTTGGCTCATACGTTGTTTGTCATCACCAATACGCTCACGCATTGCAGCCAGTTTTGGTTGCAGTAAACGCATTTTCGCCATCGAGGTGTACTGTGCTTTAGTCAGCGGGTACATAATACCACGAACGATAAAGGTAATAACGATGATGGCAATACCCCAGTTACCCACAAAACCGTGAATGAATTTCAGCAGTTTAAACAGTGGCTGAGAGATAAACCATAACCAACCATAATCAACGGTTAAGTCTAAATGTGGTGCAACTGCGGCCATTTCAGACTGAATTTCAGGACCAACCCATAACGTTGATGAATAAGTACCTGCACCATTAGCTGCGATAGTCATTGGTTCACTCTTATAACCAATGATGGCAGACTTTTTATCTAGGTCGATGGTATAGAAAGTGCTCTTTTCTGCACTTGCAGGGATCCACGCCGTTGCAAAATATTGTTGCAACATTGCCACCCAGCCACCTTTAGTGGTCAAGTCGAGGTTTTTATCTTCGATGTCACCAAAGCTATATTTTTTATAGTTGTTTTCATCAGAAGAATACGCCGCACCACGATAAGTATGCAGAGCAAAGTTACTGCTACCGGTATCACGCTCTTTTGGTAACTCGATAGTTTGTTTTAACTGACCGAAGAAAGCGAGGCTCAGTGGTTGAGCTGTTGGGTTTTGAATACTGTATTCAACTTCAACAGTATATTGGCCACGTTTTACAATGTACGTTTTCTGATACACAACACCGTTGTTATCAGTAAATGTCATTGGTACGCGCAAGACGTCTTGGCCTTTCTCTAATGTGAAAGTTGTAGAATCTGCGCTATACAGCGGACGTTCGCCATTATTATTTGCTGGGTTGTCTGGGCCATGAAGACCAATCAAACCACTTTGTGCCTGGTAGACAAAACCTGGGTTAGTTTCCAGTAAACGGAAAGGGCTTTCCGAATGAAGGGTCGCAGGATAGGCTAACAGGTCAGCCTCATCGATATCACCACCACGAGTATTGATGCGAATATCCAGTACATCAGTCTTGACTGTGATGAGCTTACCTTGCCCACTGCCAGTTACGGCTTGAGCATCACTGCTTGGCATATCCGCTTGTTGCGAAGTTTGAACAGTTTTAACGTCCTGAGCAACTTTATCGCTCTCCCAGGCCTGCCAAACTAAGAACGACACGAACAACAAAGCGATGAGTAGAAGATTGCGTTGCGAATCCATCGTTATAATTCTCTATTATCATCAGTTTTTCTAGGTGGGACAGGATCATCTCCACCAGCGTGTAAAGGGTGGCATTTTAATACGCGTTTCGCCGTTAACCAACTCCCTTTTAGCATACCAAACCTGCGCAATGCCTCAATTCCGTAATTTGAACAAGTAGGATTGAAGCGACAACGAGGCCCTAACAACGGGCTAATTGCCAGTTGGTAGCCTCTGATCAGCATGATCAGGATTTTTGAGCCAAGCGACGGTGACGACGCCATAACTTATCCAATGCTTCCGTGATCTGTTGATTGTCCAGATTAGCGACCCCTTTCCTTACCAATACCACAAAATCCATTGAAGGCAACTCATGTTGATGCAGACGAAAATATTCACGCGCTAACCGTTTAATACGATTTCGCTCATGAGCTCGTTTAACATTTTTTTTGGCGATGGTAAGACCGATGCGGGGATGCCCCAGCTCGTTTAGGCGACCAAGGATTGTTATCTCTGGGGAACTCGCCCTCTGCGGCTGCTTAAAGACATTATCGAAATGCCTGGGAGTTAACAAACGTAACTCCCGGGTAAAAGCGAGCGTAACCACTTGAATAGAGGGCTAGCTTTATTACTTAGATGAAACGGTCAGACGAGCGCGGCCTTTAGCACGACGGCGAGCCAGAACCTGACGACCATTTTTAGTGGCCATACGAGCACGGAAACCGTGTGAACGGTTGCGCTTCAGTACGGACGGTTGAAAAGTGCGTTTCATAACGATTTCTACCTAACTTTTAAATTTATTACTGATTCAGTAAACGCGTTGGCAACCAGTGGAAACTGATTTACACCTGTGCCTCTATCGCAACAATATAGAAAGAGGCAGGATTGTAATAAAACATAGGGGGTCACGTCAATGAAATGACGCAATCAAACCACTTTTATTTATAGCCTGGCTGACCGGTTTGCCGACATATGTTGTGACAGCCGACGAATGATTACATCCGCATACTGGCTGAAAACCTGCTTTTGCCCCCGCCCTGCCTAACATTAACGTTAAAATAGAGCGATATAGCCCAACAAGTTTACCTCAGTTTCGTGTAAAAATCACATCAGTACTGTACACAGGGAGGAAGATTATACGGACTCCGCCCCAAAGCGCAAGGATCTTCAAGAGATCTAAAAATATTTTTTGATCATACAGAATATTTACCGTAAATCGTCTAAAGTTATCCCCAGCATGTGGAAAAATGACAGCAAATTAAGATAACCCGGTCTATTTCTTCTTTATAACGGGTGCCTTATCACATTTACCTGTGGATAAAAAGCATAAAAACTGTGTAAAAGAATGGAGATCTCTGACTAATTTTGCGGTATGATCGCAGGTCTATTTCTGATCTAACGATCGGCAATATGCAGTAAGTAAGAGTTAATCTAAAACATTTTTGGGTCATGCTACTACATGCTATTAAACTACATGCGATTAAAAGTAAGCCCGAGAAATTTCTTTGTTTACATCCGTACTTCTTGTTCCATTGACCTTGTTTAGGGGAGTCCAACGTGTCACTTTCGCTTTGGCAGCAATGTCTTGCCCGATTGCAGGATGAACTACCTGCCACAGAATTCAGTATGTGGATACGCCCCCTTCAAGCTGAATTAAACGACAATACACTGGCACTTTATGCCCCAAATCGTTTCGTTCTCGACTGGGTTAGAGACAAGTACATCAATAATATCAATGAATTATTGAATGACTTTTGTGGAACTGACGCGCCTGCACTACACTTTGAGGTAGGCAACAAACCGATTACAGTCGCACCGGCAGCAACACAAGCTCGTACCGCTCAACAAGTACCTGCGTTTGCCGTTCCGTCAGCCCCAATTAAACCGAGTTGGGACAACTCAGCCAAAGTACAACCAGAAGTTGCTTATCGTTCAAATGTAAACCCTAAGCACACTTTTGATAACTTTGTTGAAGGTAAATCGAACCAATTGGCTCGCGCCGCAGCGAGGCAAGTGGCAGAAAATCCAGGTGGGGCCTACAACCCATTATTTCTTTATGGTGGGACTGGTTTAGGTAAAACCCACTTATTACATGCTGTCGGCAATAGTATTATGCAGCATAAAGCCAACGCTCGCGTGGTTTATATGCATTCAGAACGTTTTGTTCAAGATATGGTCAAAGCTCTACAGAACAACGCAATTGAAGAATTTAAACGTTATTACCGTTCTGTAGATGCATTGCTTATTGACGATATCCAGTTTTTTGCTAACAAAGAGCGCTCGCAAGAAGAGTTTTTCCATACTTTTAATGCGCTACTTGAAGGTAATCAACAAATTATTTTGACCTCCGACCGTTACCCAAAAGAAATTAACGGTGTGGAAGATCGCTTAAAATCGCGTTTTGGCTGGGGTTTAACCGTGGCAATCGAGCCTCCTGAGTTAGAGACTCGCGTGGCGATTTTAATGAAAAAAGCAGATGAAAATGAGATTCAACTTCCGGGTGAAGTGGCCTTTTTCATCGCCAAGCGCCTTCGTTCGAACGTTCGTGAGTTAGAAGGGGCGTTAAATCGTGTCATTGCCAACGCAAACTTTACTGGCCGCGCGATTACTATCGATTTTGTCAGAGAAGCACTGCGTGACCTATTAGCACTACAAGAAAAACTGGTAACTATTGATAATATTCAAAAAACAGTTGCTGAATATTATAAAATTAAGGTAGCAGATTTACTGTCTAAACGCCGTTCCCGTTCTGTCGCACGTCCGCGTCAAATGGCAATGGCACTGGCGAAAGAGCTGACTAACCATAGTTTACCTGAAATCGGGGATGCCTTTGGCGGCCGTGACCATACCACGGTGTTACATGCTTGTCGTAAAATTGAACAATTACGGGAAGAAAGCCATGACATCAAAGAAGATTTTTCTAATTTAATCAGAACATTATCATCTTAATTGCTATGAAATTTACAATAGAACGCGAGCAGTTATTAAAACCGTTACAACAGGTTAGTGGTCCTTTAGGTGGGCGTCCAACTCTGCCTATTTTAGGTAACCTTTTATTACAGGTAAAAGAAGGCACCCTCCAACTCACTGGAACCGACCTTGAAATGGAGATGATGGCCAATGTTGCCCTAACTGGGGAACATGAAATTGGCGCAACGACCGTGCCCGCACGCAAGTTTTTTGATATCTGGCGTGGGTTACCTGAAGGTTCTGAAATTCATGTAGAGCTGAATGATGACAGACTGCTCGTCCGTTCTGGGCGTAGCCGCTTTTCATTATCCACATTGCCGGCCGCTGACTTTCCAAACTTGGATGACTGGCAAAGCGAAGTGGAATTTTCTCTTCCGCAATCAATACTGAAACGTTTAATTGAAGCAACTCAGTTTTCAATGGCGCACCAAGATGTCCGCTATTACCTCAACGGCATGCTATTTGAAACCGAAGATCAAATGCTCAGAACCGTTTCAACCGATGGGCACAGGCTCGCCGTGTGCGCGATGGATATTGGTCAATCGCTACCTTCTCATTCAGTGATAGTGCCTCGTAAAGGGGTAATTGAGTTAATGCGTTTGTTAGATGGCGGTGATACTCCTCTACAGCTGCAAATCGGCAGTAATAATATTCGCGCTCACGTGGGGGACTTTATCTTTACCTCTAAATTGGTTGATGGCCGTTTTCCTGATTACCGCCGAGTACTACCGAAAAACCCAGATAAAACCTTAGAAGCACGCTGTGATTTACTTAAACAAGCATTTTCGCGTGCGGCTATTTTATCGAATGAAAAATTCCGTGGTGTCCGTCTGTATTTCAGTGAAAACCAATTACGCATCACTGCCAATAACCCAGAGCAAGAAGAAGCTGAAGAAATTGTTGATGTAAGCTACCAAGGTACTGAAATGGAAATTGGCTTTAACGTCAGCTACATCTTAGATGTCTTAAATGCGCTAAAAAGTGAAAATGTGCAACTTCTGTTAACCGACGCCGTTTCCAGTGTGCAGATTGAAGACGCTGATAGTAAAGCAGCCGTGTATGTTGTCATGCCAATGCGCTTGTAATCGGTATTTATGATCCTTTCGCGTTTATTGATCCGTGATTTTCGAAATATTGAAAATGCGGATCTCTCCCTTGCTAATGGGTTCAATTTTTTAATTGGCCCCAATGGGAGCGGAAAAACTAGCATATTGGAAGCCATATATACACTCGGTCATGGTCGTGCATTTCGCAGCATTCAAGCGAACAGAGTTATTCGTCATGAGCAAGAACAATTCATTCTTCATGGTAAACTTAGCCATTTAGATGAACAGCGAAACGACCTTTCATTAGGTTTAAGCAAAAACCGTGATGGTGACAGTAAAGTTCGAATAGACGGTACTGATGGCCATAAAATTGCAGAACTAGCAAAATTATTGCCAATGCAATTGATTACCCCAGAAGGGTTTACCTTGCTAAATGGTGGTCCTAAATATCGGCGGGCTTTTATTGATTGGGGTTGTTTTCACAATGACCCACTGTTTTTTTCAGTATGGTCAGATTTAAAACGGTTATTAAAGCAACGTAATGCCGCTTTACGACAAGTTACCCGTTATGAGCAAATTCGTCATTGGGATAAACAACTGGCACCGCTTTCTGAGCAAATAAGCCAATGGCGTCATAACTATATTGCAGGTATTGCCGAAAATATTGAGCAAACTTGCCAACAGTTTTTACCCGAATTTTCACTCTCGGTATCCTTCCAACGTGGTTGGGATAAAGAAATTGATTATTCAGAACAATTAGAGCGCCAATTTGAGCGTGATAGAGCGCTAACCTATACCGCTTCAGGGCCACATAAAGCGGATTTGCGTATACGAGCAAATGGAACCCCTGTTGAAGATATGCTTTCGCGGGGGCAATTGAAGCTACTTATGTGTGCATTAAGGTTAGCGCAGGGTGAATTTTTCACCCATCAGAGCGGGCAACGATGCCTGTATCTACTGGATGATTTTGCTTCTGAACTTGATGCAGGCCGTCGCCAATTGCTGGCAGCCCGCCTCAAAGCTACACAAGCGCAAGTGTTTGTCAGTGCCATTACACCTGAGCAAGTTAATGATATGATAGATGCAAATAGCAAGATGTTTAGTGTAGAACATGGCAAAATAGAAGTTCAACCTCAGGAATAGAAAGAGCAGGAAACGTTGATGTCGAATACATATGACTCCTCAAGTATCAAGGTATTAAAAGGACTGGATGCGGTGCGTAAGCGCCCGGGCATGTATATCGGTGATACAGACGATGGAACAGGTCTTCATCACATGGTTTTCGAGGTTGTCGACAACGCTATCGACGAAGCCCTCGCAGGCTTTTGTGATGATATCGTGATCACTATCCATGCCGATAACTCTATCTCCGTACAGGATGATGGACGTGGTATCCCTACAGGTATCCACGAAGAAGAAGGCGTCTCCGCCGCAGAGGTTATCATGACCGTTCTGCACGCTGGCGGAAAATTTGATGACAACTCCTATAAAGTCTCCGGTGGTTTACACGGTGTTGGGGTTTCCGTTGTTAACGCCTTATCTGAAAAATTAGAATTAGTTATCCGCCGTGATGGCAAAGTTCATGAGCAAATCTACAAACACGGTGAGCCTCAAGGGCCTCTGACTGTAGTCGGCGAAACCGACCAAACAGGAACACGCGTTCGTTTTTGGCCAAGCATGGACACCTTCAAAGGTGTGACTGAATTTGAATACGACGTCTTAGCAAAACGCTTACGTGAGTTATCGTTCCTAAACTCAGGTGTTTCTATTAAGCTCGTCGATAAACGCGATGGCAAAGAAGACCATTTCCATTATGAAGGCGGTATTAAAGCCTTTGTTGAGTATTTAAGCCGTAACAAAACCCCTATCCACCCTTCTGTCTTTTATTTTTCAACTGAAAAAGACGGTATTGGCGTCGAAGTTTCAATGCAGTGGAATGATGGTTTCCAAGAAAACGTATACTGCTTCACCAATAACATTCCTCAGCGTGATGGGGGAACTCACCTCGCTGGTTTCCGTGCAGCAATGACGCGTACATTGAATAACTACATGGAAAAAGAAGGCTATCAGAAGAAAAGCAAAGTCAACGCAACCGGTGACGATGCACGTGAAGGCCTGATTGCAGTTATTTCAGTAAAAGTTCCAGACCCTAAATTCTCATCACAGACCAAAGAAAAATTGGTCTCTTCCGAAGTGAAAACGGCGGTTGAAACGATGATGAATGAGAAATTAGTTGAGTATTTACTGGAAAACCCAAACGACGCGAAAATCGTTGTGGGTAAAATCATCGATGCAGCACGCGCACGTGAAGCAGCACGTAAAGCCCGCGAAATGACTCGCCGTAAAGGCGCGTTAGACTTAGCTGGCTTGCCAGGTAAACTGGCTGACTGCCAAGAACGTGACCCTGCGCTATCTGAACTGTACCTTGTGGAAGGGGACTCCGCGGGCGGATCTGCAAAACAAGGCCGTAACCGTAAGAACCAAGCCATTTTGCCACTGAAAGGTAAAATTCTAAACGTAGAGAAAGCGCGTTTCGATAAAATGCTTTCTTCACAAGAAGTTGCGACCCTGATTACGGCATTAGGCTGTGGTATTGGTCGTGATGAATATAACCCAGACAAACTGCGTTATCACAGCATCATTATCATGACGGATGCGGACGTCGATGGTTCGCACATTCGTACGTTACTGTTGACCTTCTTCTACCGCCAAATGCCTGAAATTGTTGAACGTGGTCATATCTTTATCGCTCAACCACCTCTGTATAAAGTGAAACGTGGTAAACAAGAGCAATACATTAAAGATGACGATGCGATGGACGATTACCTGATTTCTATCGCCCTTGATGGTGCTGAACTGCATTTAAGTGCCGAAGCTCCAGCAATGAAAGGCGAAGAACTGGAAAAACTGGTTGTCGAATATAATGCCGCACACCGTATTATTCGTCGTCTTGAGCGCCTTTACCCTCAAGCCCTACTTAACAGCTTGGTTTATCAGTCAACCTTGACTGAAGATGATTTAAAAGTCAGCGAAAAAGTGGAAGAATGGGCTAAAACTCTGGTTAAGCGCTTAGAAGATAACGAGCAATTCGGTAGCACATATAGTTATACCATTAACGAAAACCGTGAACGTCAATTATTCGAACCAACTATTCGTATTCGCACCCATGGTGTTGATACCGACTATAATCTCGATTTTGATTTTGTTCATGGCAGTGAATACCGCCGTATCACTCATTTAGGTGACTTAATCAGTGGCTTAATTGAAGAAGGTGCTTACATCAAGCGTGGTGAACGCCGTCAAGATATCAGTAACTTCGAAGAAGCTTTGGCTTGGTTAACACGTGAGTCACGTCGCGGCCTATACGTACAGCGTTATAAAGGTCTTGGTGAAATGAACCCTGAGCAACTTTGGGAAACTACCATGAACCCTGAGACGCGCCGTATGATGCGTGTAACGGTGAAAGATGCAATTGCAACCGACTTACTATTCACCACATTAATGGGTGATGCTGTTGAGCCGCGCCGTGCATTTATCGAAGAGAATGCATTAAAAGCAGCAAATATTGATATTTAACTATTCTGCTAATTAAACGTTATTCAATAACCCCAAACGAAAGTTTGGGGTTATTTTTTTATGATTTTTTTTATAGCTATTATTTTATTTTTACCATTTAATCAAACCAATAATAAAATAATAGAAAAACAAAACCAATCAATAAAAAGCCTCTTCGTAAAAAACAAAACAATTAAAAATAAAACTTATCACTTTAATTAATAACGTTTTTTTATTTTTAAAACTGTCATAAAAGATAAATATATTATAAATAAACTCCGCCAAATGAAATTTTTACCAATAGCATCGGCGGAGTTATAATGAGAAAAATTTTTATTTCAGCATCAATGACCTTATTGCCATTCATATTCACCAATACTCTAACAGCAAAAACGAATCTTTTAGAATTAGAGAAAAATATTATCGATACAAGAAATGCATGGCTTGAAGATATAAAGCACAATATTATTAATGATACACCTAAAGAAGGTAGCGAAGTTGCTGAGCGAGATAGGCTGATTAGCAACGAATACATCAGTATTACAGGTGAAAGGAAAAATTTAGCACTCGCGGATAAATCCCAAAACTCAGGTTATTTGTTTAATAGTTATCAAACCATCCTGTTTGGCGAACATGATATTAACCTAAGAAACCATAGCCAATACAAAGAAATCAATTTATTACATGACACAAGTACTCGTGCTTATGATAAAAAAAAGCAGCGTACTCGGTCAGTCGATTTTATTCTTAAAGACCATTTTAAACGCGGTCGCCCTTATCAAGTGCTGAATGATGAAGGCCATTATATTGCGGGCTACTCACAAATACAGGGCTCATCTTACCCTAGTGGCCATACGTGGAATGGTTTTAAACAAGCTGCCGTATTAGCGATGATTTTCCCTGAAAAAGGCAGTGAAACGTTCAACCGAGCGATTGAATACGGTGAAAGCCGCGTGATTGTTGGCGCACACTTCGCCACCGATACCATCGCTTCCCGTGTAGGTAATTATTATTTATTATCACAGCTACTATCCGATGAAAAAAACACCAAATTCATTGTTGAATCGGCAAAAAATATTCGTAATGACATTTCATCATCATGTTCAAATAACATACAAAATTGCCTAACCGTTTCTTCCCCTATTACCAATGACCACATTGGTTATTATGGAAAAAAAGAAATACAAGATACACCAATGATCGACCCTAAAAATATCCCTAAAACGGCGGGTTATTTACTTCGATTACGTTTCCCTTACTTGAATAATGCACAATGGAATAATATTTTAGCCAGCACAGCATATCCAAGCCAGTCAATTGCAGGTTGGAATATCAAAGAAAATGATCCGAACTCTTATTGGGGATTAATTAACCTACCTGCGGCTTATCATGGCCCCGCTTATTTATATGAAAACTTTATCGTCAACCAAAACACTAATGACTTTGATATTGCTAATTTTGGAAAGTTAGATGAATGGACAAACAATATACAAGGCACAGGAAAGTTAACGAAACAGGGCCAAGGAACATTAGTATTATCTGGCAACAATACCTTCGCAGGCTTTACAGTAAACCAAGGCCATTTAGTCTTAACGGGTGAAAATAAATACTCGCAAAAATCCCATATTAATGGCGGAACCGTCACCCTGAAAAAAACCTTAAACTCTTCATTAGATATCAATAAAGGCGCGCTGGTCCTAGATAACGGCAAAATCGGAGCTTCCGTTAATATTAACCACCACGGTTTACTAACGGGCAATGGAAGCATTCATCAATTAACCGCCAACCAAGGCGCTGTTGTTGCACCTGGCCATTCAGTTGGCACAATTAATATTGTTGATTCCGTGAGTTTTGCACCAGATAGCCATTATTTGGTTGAAATCAATCCAGCAGGTAAAAACGATAAGATCATCAGCCAAGGCTCAGCTTCATTAAAGGGCGGGACCGTCAGTGTCACTCTTGAAAATCAAAATAGCCCGCTTTCTAAGCAAGATATCAACCAACTATTTGATACACAATATACGATATTAACTGCTCAAAAAGGGATTGATGGCCAATTTGATGCCGTTGTACCTAATTACCAGTTTATTGGAACGACGCTAAATTACTCCCCCAAAGAAGTCACACTTAAAATAGGGCGTAATAACACGGCATTTTCCAGCACGGCAGCAACACAAAACCAAATCGCAGTGGCTGAAGCCATTGAAACACTTCCTACGCACCATGCGCTTTATGAACAAACGTTGAAAAGCCAAACAAAACAACAAGCTCAAACGATATTTAGCAATGTCACAGGCCAAATATACGCTGACGTATTATCCAATCAAATAAATAATAGCCGTCAGATTAAAGAAACACTACTTGAGCAAGCTCGCTTATCTGAATCATGGGGTAGCGAAAACAAAGGCAATGTGTGGGTCAAAATGCTCTATGATTGGGATAAAACGACCGACGATAACAATGCCACTGGGTATAAATCATCAAATTATGGTTTATTGCTTGGGGCAAATCGACGTTTTATTAACGAAAAAATGACATTAGGTATCGCCGCAGGTTTTAGCCAAAGTGACTTATCTAACCACTTTGACCACGCTAACAGTAATAACTACCATGCCGCCATTTATGGTAGCGCTTTATGGCAACCTATCGCGGTTCGTGCAGGGCTCGGTCACACTTCACATCTCATTCATACCGAACGCTCAATCAGTGATGGTACAAGTCACTCATCGAGCTATTATACCAATACACATCAAGCATTTATGGAGCTGGCCTATCCAATTAACTCAAAAGGGATAAATATTGAGCCATTTACCAATCTCACTTATATCAGCGCAATGAATCATGCTATTAATGAGAACATCAACAGCACATCACTACAGGCACGTAAACAGCGCATCAATACGGTGTTATCAACCCTTGGGCTACGCCTTGATAACCAATGGAAATTGAGTAAAACATCAAATATCGGTTTACACGGTGAGCTTAACTGGCAATATCAATACGGAAATTTAAATAGAGGACTAAAATTGAATTTTACCGATACCACGAGCTCATTTACAACGCATAGTGTTCCTGCATCACGCCATGGTGTCGCATTAAAAGTCGGTACCGATATCAATATAAAAGAAAATACTAAGCTATCAATTAATTATAATAAATTTTTATCAAAAAATTATCACGATAACAATATTGATGCCAAAATTGCGGTAACTTTCTAACTCAATACTTTACCTCCCCTCGCAACTTGTGGGGGGCAGGTCATGACTAAACATCACGAGATTTTACAGTTTTTTACGCCACTATTTTGATTATCTTATCTTTTTTTATGTTATAAACAAACAACGCCCTAAGTTAATTAGATGTTAATTAACTATTTTTTAATTGTCTCTATAACCTCAGGTAAGGTCAAAAATACGTAAAATAACACTATGATACGCCAACTTATTATTTCAATTTATGCATTATTGATATCTATCACCCCTGTATTTTTCAGTGGAGATGCCAGCATTATGGCTGACATTGCCATCGTCATTTCAGGGGCGCTGATAATACTGTTATGTGCTGGTATTTATCGCTTTTTGCTTGGCAAAATTTTCACTGTGTTTGTTTCACTCCTGTGGGCTCTCAATTTATCTGTTTCATTCTTCTTTTATCAAAAACACGATATCCGCTTTTCTTCTTCGATTGCAGAAACTTTTATCAATACCAATAGCAGTGAAACCGTAGGAATGCTTTCCTATAACATTGGTTATGTTATTTTTTATTTATTTGTTTTTTCTGCTTATTTAGCATGTATTCATCAATGTGCAAAATACATGAATCGTCGTATAACAACGACAAGTATGGCTCTACTTTGTGGCTATCTATTAGCTATTCCAACCTATTACGCCTCATTACTAAGCAAGCCTGATAGCGCATTATTGATCACAGAAAAATACTTCTTAAATACCCCTTTCTACAATGCGGCGGCTTTAGTCAAAAATTTATATGAAAACAGAGGCATAAAAAAAATATCATCACAAAAGGTCGCATTTAACTACCAGAAAAAAGCATCTGAAACTGAAATCTATGTGCTTGTCATTGGTGAGTCATTGCGCCGTGATCATATGGGTTTTTACGGCTATCAGTATAATACAACGCCTAACTTAAATAAGCGCAAATCACAAATATTGGCGTTTCAACAAGCTTATTCCCCTGCACCTGTGACTATCTTGTCAGTCCCTATTTCACTGTCTAATATTCGCTTTGAGCAAATGCAGGATAAATCACACTATTCGGACAATATCATTTCATTAGCCAATCATGCGGGCTTTAAAACCTATTGGGTCAGCAACCAGGGAAAAACCAATAAACGTACCAGTATCATTTCTGCTATTGCTTCTATGTCACAAAAGAAAACGTGGAACGAATTTGTCGGCTACGATGAAGAGCTGCAAGATGACTTCAATAACGCGATCAATGACCCTACTGATAAGAAAAAACTCATTGTGTTACATACTTATGGCAGCCATGAACCTGCCTGTAACCGTTTTCCTGAAGATGAGCTAAAAAAATTTAGCGGCCAAGACGATGACGATTGCTACGACAGTTCAATTGCTTATACCGATAAATTTATCGAAAGCCTAATGCAACAACTCGAAGGGAAACCTGCGACTTTAATGTACTATTCAGACCACGCATTGCAACGCCTAGACAGCGATAACAATATTCACTACCACCATGGCGTTAACAACCCAAGAAAAGAAGCCTATGAAATCCCCTTGCTGATTTGGTACAGTCAAAGCGCCAGTAAACCAAGTATCAGCCCAGAAAATTTACAGTCTCCCTATTCTACTGCGAATAATTATTGGCTAATCAGTGATTGGCTTAATATACAACAAGGTTCACAGCAAGCTTGCTTATCACCTTTACGTGAATGTTATCAACCCAATAAAAATATTCAGGTAATCGATGGCAATCGAAATATTTTATCCATTAGCCAATTACCTTCTGAGACGATAGATCCACAATAAAACTCGATATTTTGCGAATATTTGCCCATAGTTAACAAATATGAATCCTGCTTACCTATCGAGGTTTTAATGTTCGATTTAGTTTTTTTACGTGAATTACTGGTGTCTAGTGTTCACGTACTCCAGTTACTTTTAGAAGCAATTTCAGTCATCTGCGTGGTGATTGGGTTAATCAAGACCCTAATCGTGTGGATGAAAACCCAAAAAGCACGTACCGCTCGCTATTGTTTTGGTGATTGGTTAGCGACTGCATTGGAGTTCCAACTCGCTGCGGATATTTTAGCAACGACCGTCGACCCTGATTTAGATAGCCTTATCAAATTAGGTATTATTGCCGTGATCCGAACATTCTTGAACTACTTCTTGGCAAAAGAGTTAGAACACCAGCCACCGCAGAATGAACCGACTCGTCACTGATTTAGGTACAAAAAAACCTGCATATTGAATTATGCAGGTTTATCGAATACGACTTATCGCTGTGCCGCGCTTATAATAAAATTCTTAGCATGCGGCGAAGAGGCTCGGCGGCTCCCCACAATAATTGGTCACCAACCGTAAAGGCAGATAAGTATTCAGGGCCCATATTCAGTTTACGCAAGCGACCAACAGGAGTGCTAAGCGTACCAGTAACTGCCGCTGGAGTTAACTCACGCATAGTGATTTCGCGGTCATTAGGAACCACTTTCACCCAATCATTATGTGAGGCAAGCAATTGCTCAACTTCATTCAACGGAACATCTTTTTTCAGCTTCAATGTGAAAGCTTGGCTATGACAGCGCAGCGCACCAATACGTACACATAAACCATCAACTGGAATAATGTTATTGCCTGTTGCAAGAATTTTGTTCGTTTCCGCTTGACCTTTCCATTCTTCACGACTTTGACCGTTTTCTAATGCTTTATCAATCCATGGGATCAGGCTGCCCGCTAATGGTACACCGAACGCATCCGTTGGCATTGTGCCACTACGAGTGAAATCTGTGACTTTTTTCTCAATATCTAAAATAGCAGAAGCTGGGTCTTGGAGTTCTTTAGCGACCTGAGTATGTAAAGACCCCATTTGTGCCAGAAGCTCACGCATATTACGAGCCCCTGCCCCTGATGCTGCTTGATAAGTTGCAACAGATGCCCATTCCACTAAATTATTAGTGAACAGCCCACCTAAAGACATCAACATCAGGCTTACCGTACAGTTACCACCAACAAAGGTCTTAATGCCTTTATTTAACCCATCTTGGATATGTTGGTTATTCACTGGGTCAAGAATAATGATCGCGTCATCTTTCATACGTAATGAAGACGCCGCATCAATCCAGTAACCATTCCAACCAGACTCACGAAGTTTAGGATAAACTTCATTAGTGTAATCACCACCTTGGCAGCTAATAATAATATCCAGCGCTTTTAATGCATCAATATCAAAGGCATCCTGTAAAACACCACGATGACCACCGTAAACAGGTGCTTCGGCACCATGTTGTGATGTGGTAAAGAAAACAGGATGAATCGCATCAAAATCACGTTCTTCTACCATTCTCTGCATCAATACTGAGCCGACCATTCCTCGCCAGCCAACAAACCCTACATTTTTCATTTTTACTCACCCTGTTCGTTTAAATTTTTACCAAGAAATTTCTAGTTTCGACTCCACAAAGTAAATACCGTCATTGTTATCATTCATTCAGTATTCACAAAAATTGAAGCTAGAAATTTTTCGAATGTATTAAACCTGACAAAATATGCATCTATGTGCAAGTGAATTTCATCACTAATAATAAGAAGATTAGTAATCATGCTAATAATCGAGGGAATCAGTGGACAAAAAAACAAATAAAAAAAGCCACGGCAGAGAGCAATAATCTGCAATGGCTAAGCAAATAGAATATAAAGCGATACAGGAAATTTTATAATTATATTTAAATTCAATAGTTAACGTTTTTTCTTACAGCCTTGAACCGCTTTAAAGCGCGGGTTTGTTTTACAAATGACATACACCCGCCCACGACGGCGAACAATTTGGCAATCTGGATGACGGGTTTTTGCCGTTTTTAATGAACTCAGTACTTTCATCTTTATTTACCCTCTGACTGTAAAAAACGACCAAAGCGTTTCTGGAACTGTGCCGTTTTACCTTCCTGAGAAATCATTTTCTGTTTACCGGTATAAAACGGATGTGACTGAGAAGAGACATCAAGCGTGACATATGGAAATATTTCACCCTCATACTCGATTGTTTTTTCAGTTTTTATTGTTGAACCTACTTTAAAATAGGCGTCTGCGCTTGTGTCATGGAAAACCACGGTGCGGTATTGTGGATGGATCCCCTGTTTCATAATAACCACCTAAATGTAATGTTATAATATAACAATAACGCATTTAAAATAGTGGTGCAATTATTTTTTATTCAATAAGGTTCAAAAAGGCTAAAAGTTAAGAAAAGATGCCATATACAAAATAAAAACCAAAACAGTAATTTATCCTCTGATGAACTTTTGTATAATTAGACCAGTAGATTCCATCATTTATTATTTATCAAATAGATACGTTATCTTTTTAATAAATAAACCATTAGGGGAAGATGAAAATGTATTACGGCTTTGACATGGGCGGGACAAAAATTGAACTTGCTGTCTTTGACAACGAATTAAATCAGGTCTGGCAAAAGCGTGTTCCTACACCCAAAGATGACTACCAAACGCTCTTAAATACGTTTCTCGAACTCACACTCGAAGCAGATGAAAAATTTAATTGCCAAGGAAAAGTTGGTGTTGGCGTCCCCGGTATCGTAAACCATGCTGAAGGAACCGTATTTACAACCAATGTCCCTACTGCACAATACAAACCTTTAATTCATGATCTTGCTAATATATTACAACGCCCAGTAAAAGTGGAAAATGATGCAAATTGCTTTGCATTATCAGAAGCTTGGGACCCTGATTTCAAACGCTACCCTACCGTCCTTGGTTTAATTTTAGGGACTGGTGTGGGCGGTGGGTTTATTATAAATGGCAAAGTTTTATCCGGTAAAAATGGGATCGCAGGGGAAATAGGCCACATGAACCTCAGCGTTCGTGGAGCCAAGCTATTAGGGGAAAAAGTTCCTGAAATAACTTGCGGCTGTGGCCAAATTGCTTGTTTTGAAACCTACCTATCAGGCCCAGGCTTTGAGCGTATTTATTCCTCATTCACCAATGAAAAACGTTCCGCTATCGAAATTATCGAACAATATAAACAAGGTGATATTCAAGCAAAAGAACATGTTAACCGCTATATGTCATTACTTGCGATGTTTATGGGGCAAATTGTCACTGTTTTTGACCCCGATTTAGTGGTTATTGGCGGAGGTTTGTCACAGTTTGAAGAGATCTATAAACAACTACCAGAAGTGCTTCCACAATACCTTTATGACATCGCAACACTACCTGCAATTGAAAAAGCACGTTATGGTGACTCTGGAGGTGCACGAGGTGCGGCATTCCTGAACTTGATAGACTAATCTTACTTTTTTGCGCTTCATAGATGCTTTAAACAGTGAAGCGCAAATTTATCACCTTAATCAACTCTATTCTCCCCATTTTGTACTTTAAACCCCCATTCTTTGTTTGAGAATGATTATCATCAACTTAACGATTAATGGTAAAATTCTCTCCTATCAATGCCCTGTTATTATCGATAAGACTTTAGGAATAACTTCACCAAATAAAACTGGATAAACAACCAGTGTTATAAGAAACTTCCAAAAAATAAAAGTGCTTATAGACTAGTCTGATACTGCTATTAATTAAAAAATATATTATTAAGTTAAATTATTTTATGGTGATAAATTAAACAAACGTTACTTTTCACGTAAACTCAATAATGTATTAATAATAAAGAGAAAACCCTATGAGTTTGTTTTTCCATAACAGTTTGATGTTCCCAACAATTATCTTTAGTGGTTTGCTAATCATTGTTTTATTTTATTGGTTATGTGCCGCTTTTGGTTTATTGGATATCGACGTATTTAATATTGATACCGAATTTGATGCCGGTATTGATGCAACCGGTTTTGCTGGCTGGTTAACTAAGCTTGGCTTAGCAGGGATCCCTGTCACTATTATTGTCACGTTATTTACTCTTTTTGGCTGGGTAATCAGTTATTTCAGCGTACATATCTTTATTCGCTTCATTGATACTGACTTATTACGCTATCTCGTCAGCTTCGCCGTTTTTGCGATCACCCTATTTATCTCTCTTCATTTAACTGCTTTGTGCTTAAAACCTGTGCGCAAAAAACTAATAAGCCTCAATAAACCAAAAACAGTACAACAGCTTATTGGTAAATACGCCACCGTGCGGTCAGGAGCGGTAACTGAACAAAATGGCGAGGCACTATTAGAAGATGGTGGAGCGGGGTTAATTCTACAAATACGCGCCCCATCCTCAGAACAGTTAAAACGCGGTGATCGTGTAGTCATCATTAGCTATGACGCAGCATCGCACAGTTATCAAGTTGTCAGTGAAAATGAATTTCGCCACGGATAACTTCTCTTTTTAAAAATAAATATCTTGCTTGCATAATCGAAATGACGTCATCGTCAGAACCAATGGAGAATCAATATGGACTTGGCTGCACTAATGCCCTTTTTAACAATTATCGGGGGGATCATCCTAGTTATTTTAGGGTTCTTTGGGTTATTCAAAGCCTTCTATATCAAAGTCCCACAAGGTACTGCTTTGATTGTCAATGACATGTCATCACAGCCTAAAGTGCATTTTACAGGGGCATTAGTTTACCCTGTCATCTACAAAAAAGAATTCATGCGTATTTCTTTGCTAACACTTGAAGTTGATCGCCGCGGTAAAGATGGCTTAATTTGTCATGATAACTTACGTGCTGATATCACCGTTGCTTTCTATTTGCGAGTGAATGAAACGACGGAAGACGTGCTGAAAGTTGCAAAAGCTATCGGTGTTGACCGTGCATCAGACCATCAAGCGGTCAGCACGTTATTCAGTGCAAAATTCTCTGAAGCCTTAAAAACAGTAGGTAAGCAACTGGATTTAGCCACTTTATTTGAAAACCGACAAGACTTCCGTGACCGCATTGTTGATGTGATAGGAAAGGACCTTAACGGCTACGCCCTTGAAGATGTAGCTATTGATTACCTAGAACAAACACCTAAATCAGCCTTAGACCCAAATAATATCTTTGACTCCGAAGGTATTCGTAAAATTACTGAAATCACCGCAATTCACAATATTGAGACCAACCAAAAAGAGCGTGACCAAGAGCTCGCAATTCAAAAGAAAAACGTTGAAACCCGCGAAGCAAGTTTAGCTTTAGAGCGCCAACAAGCCGATGCCGAAGCTCGCCAAAAACGTGAAATTGATAATATTCGTGCCCGTGAACAAGCTGAAACTTTACGTGTTCAAGAAGAAGAACGCCTTAAAGCAGAGCAAGCGCGTATTCAAACCCAGCAAGAAATTGAAATCCGTGAAGAAAACCGCATGCGTGAAGTTGAAGTCGCTCAACAAAACCGTACTCGTGCTGTAGCTATCGAAGAAGAGCGAGTGAGCCGAGCACGTGAGCTTGAAATTGTTGCCCGTGAAAGAGAAGTTGAATTACAGCGCATAGAAAAAGAAAAAGCACTCGAAGAAGAACGCAAAAATATCTCCAATGTTATACGTGAACGTGTAGCAGTTGAAAAAACCGTGGCACAGGAAGAGGAACGAATCAAAGAAGTTCGTGAAGTCTCTGAAGCTGAACGTATGCGCCAAGTCACAGTGATTAATGCACAAGCAGAAGCGGAAGAATCGTTAGTTCGCCAAGTGAAAAAAGCCGAAGCCGATGAAGCCAGTGCTAAGCACCGTGCAGAAGAAATAAGCACCATGGCACAAGCAGAATTAGAAGCATCAGCAAAACAAGCTGAAGCCAAAAAACGCTTAGCTGAAGGGGTTGAAGCTGAACATGCGGCATTAGGTTTAGCAGAAGCTCGAGTTCGCCAAGCAACCGCAGAGGCGGAAGAAAAAGAAGGTCTTGTTCTTGCCAACATTACAGCTGAGAAATTGTTAGCGGAAGCACGTGGGCTGAAAGAAAAAGGCTTAACGGAAGCTCAGGTAATGGAAGCCAAAGCCAAAGCAGAACAACAACAAGGATTTGCTGAAGCGAAAATCCTTGAAGAGAAATTAGCCGCTCAAGCTCGTGGTGAAGAACAACAAGCCAATGCCAAAGAAAAACTAGGCTTGGCTGATGCGAAAGTACTGGAAGAAAAACTGGCAGCACAAGCTCGAGGAGAAGGCCAATTAGGTTCAGCACAAGCAGAAGTTATCCGCCAACGCTTGAAAGCTGAAGCCGATGGTTTAACTGACAAATTTAAATCTATGGATCATCTCAGCGATACCGCTCGCTCTCATGAAGAGTTTCGTATGCGCCTTGAGAAAGAATTTGAACAAGCCATGGCATCTATCGACGCCAATAAAGAAATTGCCCGGGAGCAAGCTGATGTATTGGCTGCAGCGCTTAGCAAAACCAATATTGAAATTGTGGGCGGTGATGGCAGCTTCTTCAACACCTTCTCTAAAGCACTAAGCCTCGGAAAAGCCGTTGATGGTTTTATGGATAAAAGCAGTTTCGCAAAAGAAAATGTTGAAAAACTCATTAATCGTAGCAAAGAAGACAAAAAAGTTGATATTGCCGCATTATTGAAAAACCCCGAAGTTCAAGATCTTATAAACGGTTTTATGGCAGCTAAAGGGGTTAATCAGCCAGCAAAAACGGTCATATCAAAACCGATTCCACCAACGGATGACCAACTGTAAACCTTTAGCGCATTGGGGTAGTGAACCTACCCCTATTGTTTTTCATTTTTATTGTCTTAGTTAAGGGAATTCGCTGCGCAATGTCAGATATTCAGGATACGGATCGCGAACAAGAAATACTCGATAGTGCTGTTGCAGAAGGTGGTGCTTATGAAATATTACGCAAACGCCTGACCGACCAAGGGCAACAACTTCATCAAAAAGCCGCTCAACTCAATGAAATGCGGTTGGATGAATTCGGCCAGAGCCAAATGGATATCATTGGCCGCATTCGCATTCGTACTGAAAATAATTGCCAAGCAAGGGACATTGTCCGCGTTGGCGAGTGGCTTTTATTTGGCTATAACGTATTCCTCGGCCTAAAAAAAGAAACGCACCTCGAAGATGTATTTTCACTATATCGGTTAATTGAAAACGACAATGAGTTTGATATTGAAGCAGTCCCTTATGAAGATACCTTCTTGAGTGATAATCGCTTTGTTCAAGATTTTACTGAACTCTATACCTATTATAAGAACACACAGTTACTGCAACTTGTTGAACGGGACGGCAAACTTCTTGCTAGTTTTCAAATTGGCGATCGCATCACGGACGTGCGAGTTTTTCGCTGGTCAATCTCCAGCGACAAACGCAAAATTGAGTATATTGATAACCGGGGTGAACGCGATATCGCTCTCCCACCAGCCTATGACTTTGAATGGCAAAAAACCACGCGAGAAGACACCGTTAACGGCCGATACCCTCACATCAATATTCTTGACACAGTATTCATTGAAACTATCGGCGGTGATTTAACCATCAAGTGTGAAAATAACACTGAAGATGGTTTGGGGATTTACCGAGAAGCGGTTCTTGATAAAAACCAATCACTAGACGACGCCCAAATTGAATACGCACAAACTGGCAGTTTAATTATCTTAAAAGTTTTACCTTATCGGGAAGAAACTTGGCGTTATTTAGTTTACAACACGTTATCCCAATCCGTACAACGTATTGATGCTATTGGGCAAGCGTGCGTCCAGTTACCAGAAGACCACGGTATTATTTTCCCTGGCGGTTACTACTTACAAAATGGTGATTATAAAACGTTTGAGCAGTCTATGGATGGAATGCGTTTTCGCCGTTTACGTCGTTCCCCAAATGGAGAGGATGTTCTATATGTTTTCTATTCTCCAAATCAAGGTCGTATTGCCCTATTCAATTACAATTTAATTGAACGAACACTTTCAATTCCACTCATTGGGCATGGTTATGCCATGCTTGAAGATGGAAAAATGGTGTTATTTGAAGGCGAAGGGGAAGAAGCGACTCGCGTTCACCCAATGCAAGTTTGGCAGACCCCATTTTACTCAGAAGAGTTTGCCGACAAACAACCCACTCGTAGCGGTTTTTTAGGCCGTATAGGCAATGCAGACTTAGTTCGTGGTATTTCTGAAATATTGCATGTATCCAAAGAAATAGAAGGCAGCCAAATTTCTATCGCTCGCTACGAACAACTTAGCCAACAAGCAAAAAATTTACTGGATATTTATTACTGGTTTGGTGATGAGCAATGCCTTGGTATTGGTAAATTGCTTAAAGAAATCACTCAAACAAGTGAGCTCGTCCTTGATGAATACGAAAAGGTCGAAAGCATACGGCAGCAATCTGCCAAGTCAATGAATGAAGCCATCAGCCGCCAAAAATCATTGATTTCATTAACGTTGCCTGAAAGTTGGGCTGATATTCAACAATTTGTTGATGGCTTAAATGCCCTGAGTGCTCAACGCGGTCATTTGATTTCACTGCGTGAATTTCGCTATATGGATTTAGAAAAACTTAGCGAAATGGAAAGCGAAATAGAGAAAAATCAACAATATGTATCACAAGAAACCGCTGTTTTTCTTGCTAGTGATAAAGCATTACAGCCCTTTAAAACACAATTAACTGTTTTCGAAGAACAAATAGAAAAAGCCCAAAACAGTGCCCAGTTAGACATTCCCATGAAGGATATGGAAAAAATGTCTGCTGACTTAGATATGCTTTCAAACCTAATGGCATCACTAAGCTTCAACGATGTTACACAACAAACCCACATTATTGATGCTATTTCGCAAATCTATGCTCAGCTAAACCAATCTCGAGCTCGTTTACAACAAAAACGAAAATCACAAAGCAGTGTGGAAACAGTCGCTCAATTTGGCGCACAATTTCGCCTATTCAGCCAAGGCATTACCAATGCTCTGTCTCTTGCCACTGATCCTGAACGTTGCGATGATCAGTTATCAAGATTGCTTGTTCAGTTAGAAGAACTCGAAAGTCAATTTAGCAATCATGATGAATTTCTTGATGATATTTTGACTAAGCGGGAAGAATTACTCGAAACCTTTGAATCTCATAAACAAGTTCTTATTGATGACCGCCAACGCCGCGCACAAAATTTAGTCACTGCGGCAGACCGTCTACTAGACAGTCTGCAACGCCGAACAACTCGTTTACAGTCTCAAGATGAACTCAATGCTTTCTTTGCCTCAGACCCTCTGGCACTTAAAACCCGTGAAATTATTGAAAAATTAAGAGAGATTAACGACAACGTTAAAGCTGATGATATTGACGCTCGCCTGAAATCCTCTCGGGACCAAGCCATTCGAATTTTGCGTGATAAAACAGATATTTTTGAAGATGGTGGAAATGTCATTAAGCTCGGGCGTCACCGATTCAGTGTAAACACCCAAGAGCTTGATCTCACCATTTTACCGAAAAATGAGCAACTATGGGTTTATCTCACTGGGACAGATTTCCAAGAACCAATAGAAAATGAACAACTATCACAACTAAAACCTTATTGGAGCGCCTCATTAGAGTCTGAATCTGATGCAGTTTACCGGGCCGAATACCTTGCTTATTCAATTATCTATGCAGCAACAAAACGCCAAGAAGGGCTAAATTTTGACATCCTAAAAAACGCATTAACGTCAACGGAAAAACTTGAAAAAATTGTCCGTGATTTTGCGAGCCCACGTTATAAAGAAGGTTATGAAAAAGGTATTCATGACCACGATGCTGTTGCTTTACTGAAAAAACTACTACCAATCGGTGAAAGCGCCGATTTATTACGGTATAGCCCAACAGCTCGTGCTATCGCAGCTATTTATTGGGAACTCGCTCAAAAAGACGATTATCCCGCTTTATGGCCTGAACGTGCAAGAACCGCCATGAATATTCACCAATTATTCCATAATGACAATGCATTACTTGACCTACAAGCCGAAATCGAAGCGGAAATTAGCTTGTTTTTACAAGATAACCCCATTCAATGCCAAGCCTATGAGCAGACTCAAGCCGCCGAATATCTTAGCTTTGCACTAGCAAGAACCCCTATAGAACTCGTCTATAGCAAATATGCAAGAGAATTAGTTTTAGCACTCCAGAGCCGCTTAGAAGAAGCCCATATGTGGGGAGATTTTAATCGCTCACAACAAAATTTAGGGACTCGCTATGCCCAGCGCTGGTCATTAGTTCAAAACTGGTTACAAGGGCTGTGTTCAACCCCTGAATTTGCTCACCTTGCTCCATACATACCCGGTGCTATTGCCATTATTATCTTAGACAAAGTGGCTTCTGCTCGCTTTAGTGAAGCCGATCTTTACTTTAAAGTTAACGGGTTACTTGGCGAACATCCGACCATTGAAAACCAAACTCTATCACTGAGTTTAGATAACTACTTCAGTCGTATGCGTGGGCAACGGAAACGTTTTATCCCCGAATTTCGTCAGTATCAAGCCCTTCGCCAACAGATTGTTACTGAAGAACGTAGCCGTTTAAAACTGCATGAATATAAAGCAAAACCATTAAGCTCTTTTGTGCGTAATAAACTGATAAACGACGTCTATTTGCCTATCATCGGCGATAACATGGCAAAACAAATTGGAGCTTTAGGGGAAGGTAAACGCACTGACCTCATGGGGCTGCTCTTGATGATTTCACCACCTGGGTATGGTAAAACTACCTTAATGGAATATGCCGCAGACCGTTTAGGGCTAATTTTTATGAAGGTCAACGGCCCTGCTCTTGGCCATGATGTGCTTTCTCTAGACCCTGAACAAGCGCCTAATGCAACGGCAAGACAAGAGCTAGAAAAACTCAATTTAGCTTTAGAAATGGGTAATAATGTGATGTTATACGTTGATGATATTCAGCACACTCACCCTGAGTTTTTACAAAAATTTATTTCCTTATGTGATGGAACAAGGCGTATTGAAGGCGTTTGGAAAGGCAAAACCAAAACTTATGATATGCGGGGTAAAAAATTCTGTGTCGTTATGGCAGGTAACCCCTATACCGAGTCAGGGGAAGTTTTCCGAATCCCTGATATGCTTGCAAACCGCGCTGATATTTATAACCTTGGTGAGGTATTAGGTGGTATGGATGAAGCATTTTCCCTGAGTTATATAGAAAACAGCCTGACATCAAACCCAGTATTAGCCCCTCTTGCATTACGAGACCTGAACGACCTGTACTTATTTGTTGATAAAGCGATGGGTAAATCTGTCTCTACCAACACTTTAAGTTACCCGTACTCTGATGCAGAAATTAATGAAATCACATCGGTAATCAGTAAATTAATCAAGTTACGAGATGTTGTATTGAAAGTGAATCAACACTATATCGCCAGTGCAGCACAATCCGATAAATACCGGACAGAACCCGCATTTCGCTTGCAAGGTAGTTACCGTAATATGAATAAGCTCAGCGAAAAAGTCTCTTCCGTTATGAATAATGATGAACTTGAAAGATTACTAGATGACCACTACTTGGGTGAGGCACAGCTGCTCACAACCGGCGCAGAAGAAAACTTACTCAAACTCGCTGAGTTACGAGGAACACTTACCGAAAAAGATGCAGCACGTTGGCAACAAATTAAGAAAGACTTTATGCGTAATAAATCTTTAGGTGGTGATAATACAGATATTGGTGATCGGGTTGTTGGTCAGTTAGCGTCGCTTGTTGAAAGTGTACAAGCGCTGGGTAACCACTAATGAAATATTTACAAGGGCATCCTCGCATTAAGCTATTAGTCTGCATTGTCGCAATTTTTATTGCGGTACAGCTTATTAATAGCTTAATGGCTGGGGGGTTAACTTCATTCGGAATTATACCACGCACAGCGACTGGGCTTATCGGTATATTCTTTGCCCCATTTATCCATAGTAATTGGGAGCATTTATTCAGTAATTTACCGCCATTTATCATACTAAGTGCCCTATTACTGCACCGTACTATTAAGGCATATTTGCTTGCATCACTATTTATTATTGTTGTTGGGGGTTTTGCTGTTTGGTTATTAGGTCGTAATGCTATTCATATCGGTGCCAGTGGTTGGGTTTTTGGTTTATGGGGCTTACTCATCGCCCAAGGTTTTTTCCGCCGAAGCTGGGTTGATATAGCTATCGCGTTATTAGTGCTATTCTATTTTGGCACAATGGCTAGCGGCTTATTACCGACTCACTTGTACATCTCAACTGAATCCCATATAGCAGGGGCTATTGCTGGGGTCATCTATGCATGGCTAAGTCATCGTTTCCATCAAAAAACCCATAATCTCTCACCTTAAATAGTATCCCAACACAGTTGTGACTCATTTTTTGTAATTTATCTAAATTTATGTATCCTTTTTTGTGATCATGATTCATATATTAACAATTAACCATAAATTAACCGTTTATTAACAATATAATAATGCTAGTCTCAAAAAATAATAACAACATGGGACTCAATAAATGAAAAAACATCTCATTTCAATCGCTATTGCTTTTAGTTTAAGCTCGCTATCGCTCTCATCATTTTCTCAGTCAACTCAAATTAAAATTGAACGAGATAACTACGGCGTTCCTCACATCTATGCCAGTGATACTTATAGCCTTTTCTATGGATACGGCTATGCAGTGGCACAAGACCGATTATTCCAAATGGAAATGGCTAAACGCAGTACTCAAGGTACGGTTTCCGAAGTATTAGGTAAAGATTACATTTCTTTTGATAAAGAAATCAGAAATAACTATTGGCCTGATTCCATCCACAAACAAATCACGCAGCTACCCTCTAAAGAACAAGATATTTTAAGAGGTTATGCAGATGGCATGAATGCATGGATTAAACAAATCAATGCTAAACCTGATGACTTAATGCCTAAACAGTTTATTGATTATGATTTTTTACCATCCCAATGGACAAGTTTTGATGTTGCGATGATTATGGTCGGTACAATGGCAAACCGCTTTTCTGATATGAATAGTGAAATTGATAATCTGGCATTACTCACTGCGCTTAAAGATAAGTATGGTGAACAAATGGGAGTAGCGTTCTTTAACCAAATTAATTGGCTTAATAATCCCAATGCACCCACAACAATATCATCAGAAGAATTTACCTATTCAGACTCACAAAAAACAAAAAATATAACGCAGTTGAATCAAATTAGTGATTACCGACTTACTGCTCCAATGTTTGAACGCACGGCAAAAGATGCAACGGGAAAATTAATTGCGCTTTCTTCTCAGGAAAATAATGCGCTAATCGCTCAGCAATATGAGCAAGGTGGTGCTAATGGGCTAGCTGGGTACCCAACCACCAGCAATGTTTGGCTTGTTGGAAAAACAAAAGCTTCTGACGCAAAAGCCATTTTACTTAATGGTCCACAATTTGGTTGGTTTAACCCAGCATATACATACGGTATAGGTTTACATGGAGCAGGGTTTAATCTTGTTGGAAATACACCGTTTGCTTATCCCGCTATTTTATTCGGTCATAACGGGCAAATTTCTTGGGGCTCTACGGCTGGTTTTGGTGACGGCGTTGATATTTTTGCAGAACAGATTTCACCTGAAGACCCAAATAGCTACCTCCACCAAGGGCAGTGGAAACAAATGCTATCGCGCCAAGAGACATTGAATGTAAAAGGTGAAAAACCCATTACTTTTGATGTGTACCGTACTGTTCATGGTAATGTGGTCAAGCGAGATAATACAACTCACACCGCATACAGCAAAGCTCGCGCATGGGATGGCAAAGAGCTTACATCCTTAATGGCTTGGGTGAAGCAAGGGCAAGCACAAAACTGGCAGCAATGGCTAGACCAAGCACAAAACCAAGCACTGACAATCAATTGGTATTATGCGGATAAAGACGGAAACATTGGCTATGTCCATACCGGGCACTACCCCGAGCGCCAAATAAACCATGACCCTCGTTTACCCGTATCAGGCACGGGAGAATGGGACTGGAAAGGGATACAGCCCTTTGCAAATAATCCTAAAGTCTATAATCCCAAATCCGGCTACATCGCCAACTGGAATAACTCCCCAGCTAAAAATTATCCCGCTAGCGACTTGTTTGCCTTCTTATGGGGAAGTGCAGACAGGGTGACAGAAATCGATAGCCGCATTGAGGCCTATGATAAGTTAACAGCTGATGATATGTGGACGATTTTGCAGCAAACTAGCCGTGTCGACCTCAATCATCGCTTGTTTACCCCTTTTTTAGCTCAAGCGACACAAGGTTTGCCGTCAACTGACAATGCGGTCAAATTAGTGTCTATTCTCCAGCAATGGGATGGTATAAACCAGTTATCAAGTGATGGGAAACACTATATTCACCCTGGGTCTGCTATTCTCGATATCTGGCTAAAAGAAATGCTTAAAGCCACCCTAGGCCAAACCGTCCCCGCACCATTTGATAAATGGTATCTAGCAAGTGGTTATGAAACGACACAAGAAGGCCCTACTGGGTCGTTAAATATCAGTACAGGCGCAAAATTACTGTATGAATCTCTCTTAGAAGATAAATCACCAATACCTCAGCCTATCGATTTATTTTTAGGACAATCGCGGAATGATGTAATTAAAAAAGCACTGAATGCGACCTACCAAAAAATGAGAGTAAAATACGGTGATAACCCAGCTAATTGGCAAACACCAGCCACGGCATTAACCTTCCGTGAAAATAATTTTTTTGGTGTACCACAAGCCTTACCTCAAGAAAATTTTCATCAAAATGAATATCACAACCGGGGAACGGAAAACGACCTAATCGTATTTACCGAAAAAGGAGTGAATGCATGGGATGTTGTTGCTCCAGGGCAAAGTGGCTTTATTTCCCCGCAAGGAAAACCGTCACCTCACTACCAAGACCAACTCTCATTATACCAACAGTTTGGTAAAAAGCCGCTATGGCTTGATAGCGAAGAGCTGGCACCACATGTTGAGTCAACTGAAACACTAATAATTGAGAGATAATACTATTATTAAGCTAAATACCAAGGTGTCTCGGTATTTAGCTTTTAACCTTCACACGATACACACAACGTCCAGCACCATTTAATAAGTACTGTTCGCGCTCAATGCTACCATCATCACCCACAATCTCACTGAACAACGCCAATTCCGAACGACAAAAGTTTTGGCAAGCGGTGGCTGCTGCACAAATTGGACAATGGTTTTCGATAAACAACCAACTGTCATCATCTTGTTCAACCTTCGCCATATACCCTTCTTCGCTACGCACTTCAGCCAGCTCTTCAAGCCGCTCAGCTAATGGTAAATTTTTACAACGGGCAAAATATTTTTCTCGGCTTTCCATTTCCCTTTGGCTAATCAGCTTTTCTAGCCCTTCATCACCAAAAATAGTTTGAACAGAATTAATTAATTGAAGAGCAAGTTGCGCATGAGTATCAGGAAAACGTTGATGCCCTAATTCCGTTAACACCCAATTTTGCCGAGGGCGCCCTGCCCCTGTTTGTGATAAGCACTGCGCACCTTCAACTAGCCCCAACGAAGTGAGTTTTTGAATGTGTTGCCTTGCAGCTTCCCCAGTCATATTTAAGTCATTTGCGATCACTGCGGTAGAAATTGGTCCTTTAGTTTTGATACAAAATAGAACCTTATCCACAGCCTGCGTTAGATTTAAATTATCAAAGTAATTACTTGCATTAATCATTATGCGACTCTATTATCCAAGCGATTACTTGTATAATACATCTTTTCCTACTATTCCGTCTAGCGGGTCTCTCTATGAGCAATGAAACATCAACCGTACCTCAAGCCAAGTGGGCTGATTTACTTAGTGGCACCAATGCATTACTCACTATCGCCTTAACTGGTGGTGTTGCGCTACACGCTATCAATATTTATATCGTAACAACCATATTGCCTAGTGTTGTTAATGATATTGGCGGTCTTGAATATTATGCATGGAATACCACTTTATTTGTGGCAACATCAATTGTCGGTTCAGCCCTTTCCAGTAAAGTATTAGACAGCTTTGGGCCTAAATTTTCTTATTTATTCGCACTCATTCTCTTTTCTTTAGGGTCTATTTGGTGTGCAGCTTCCCCATCAATGCTAGTGTTGCTGGGAGGCAGAGCATTACAAGGACTGGGTGGCGGTATTTTATTTGCTCTGAGCTACGCATTAATTCGCATTGTTTTTACTGAAAACTTATGGTCCCGAGCCATGGGTGTCGTTTCGGGTATGTGGGGAATAGCAACACTCTGTGGCCCTGCAATTGGAGGTATTTTTGCTGAAAGTGGCCATTGGCGTTGGGCATTTTGGGCTTTACTACCTGTCGCTATTTTTCTAGCGCTCATTGTCATCAATCAACTCCCCAAAAAACAATCCCAGGCACCAAAAACTAACAAAATCCCATTCTTAGCGATTTCTTTGTTAGTGATATCCGTTCTTGCTATTTCAATTGGAAGTTTGTCTGACAGCTTATTCATGAACCTTATTGGTTTATTAATTGGCCTAGCCATACTGCTGACGATTGCCTTACTCGATGGCAAAAATGAAAAACGTTTATTACCGACGGGAGCCTATTCACTCAAAAGTCCACTTGGCGTCATATTTTTAACCATGTGTTTGTTAGTTGGAGGCATGACAACAGAAATTTATGTCCCTTATTTCTTACAAACCATCCATCTGTTTTCTCCGCTCACAGCAGGTTATTTAACCGCAATAATGGCTGCGGGTTGGACTCTTGGGGCACTCTTTAGTGCCAATAAAACAGGTGCTATTGTTATCCGAATTATTCGAACAGGCCCGGTCATCATATTTATTTCTTTAATTGCGCTTGCTGTTCTAACTCATAATCAACAACTTATCGAATCATGGCCATTATTCGTTATTTATCTCATCGCCATGGCAGGGGTTGGTCTAGGAATTGGTGTGTGTTGGCCACATCTGGTATTACGTGTTTTTAAGAATGCGCCAGAGGGAGAGGAAAACCTTGCGTCATCTTCTATTATTACCATTCAATTGTATGCAACTGCGCTATCTGCGGCCTTAGTAGGAGTCGTCGTCAATAATAGCGGGCTAATTAACCCTGGGGGGATCGCGGGGGCACAGCAAGCTTCAATCTGGTTATTCGCCCTATTTGCAATTAGCCCATTACTAGCAACGGTATTAATCCGCAAAATAAAATAAAGAGCAAAAGGGAGTAAAAGCTCCCTTTTTGCGGGAAAATCAACCTAATTAATTTACTAATGCTTTTTTGGAACGTAACAAATAAGGCAGAACAATAATACTGATCAGCAGAACAAAAATAGTTGCTACCATCACCCCTAAGAAAGCATGGTCAAAGGCAATATTTGCCTGATTTATCAATGCTGATGCAGTATTTACTGGCAGTGATTCAGAAACTAATAAAGCCTCATCAATACTGTCATAAACTTTATCGCTGACAGTCATGTCTTCAGGTAATGAGAGTTTTAACGTATAGATAGCACTCATTAACCCCCCCATAAAGGTGACACCTAAGACACTGCCAATTTCATAAGCAATTTCTTCAATTGATGCTGCCATACCCGCTTTTTCATCAGGGGCGTTTAACATCACTGTCGTTGATGCTGTCGTGAATATCGCACCAAGACCAAAACCAATAAGAAAAAGAAATGAAAGCAGTAAGATACCCGTTGATGTTTGATAAACGACAGCCAATCCCACAACACCAATTAGCGTACAACTAAACCCTAAAATGGTAAGTTTAATCTCACCCAACTTATGTAAGAACATACCAGCTAAAGGTGCTGCAAATACTGACGCTAAGGGTATCGGGATGATGTACAACGCAGCTTGAAATGGGGTATAGCCCAATACCAGTTGTAAACGTTGGCTTAGTAATAATTCGACACCAACAATAACCACAATGGATAAAATCGCCATCATCAACCCTGCATTGAATTTAGGGTGCTTTAATAGCGTAAAATCAATCATTGGTGATGTTGATTTCACTTGTCGATTTCTAAATACCACCAAAAAGAAAACCCCAATAACACCTGAAACCAATACCGCCGGCCAGTCGGTATAAGGTTTACCGAGCTCTTTCAACGCATAAATAACCCCAATTAAACCAATTAACACTAAAATGGAACCTAAAATATCGATTTTTTTATCGCTGTTACCACCACATTTGGGGATTAAATAACAAGCGAACGGAATAACCAATAAAACGACGGGTACATTAATTAAAAAAACAGAGCCCCACCAAAAGTGGTTAAGTAAGATACCGCCGATCAAAGGGCCTATTGCCGCCCCACCTGAAGCAACTGCCGACCATATTCCAATTGCTAACGCCCTTTCTTTCGGGTCTAAAAAAACATGCCTTACAATCGCAAGGGTGGCAGGCATACTTACTGCGGCACCTACAGCCAAAAAGCCACGAGACAAAATCAAACTTGTTGCTGTTGGTGAAAACGCAGCACACAACGAGGCTAAACCGAATAACGGCAGCCCCAACAAAAACATTTGTTTGTGACCGACTTTATCACTTAGCATCCCCGCTGCAGGTAATAACCCAGCGACAACCAGTGGGTACGCATTCATTATCCACAGTTTTTCAGATGACGTAGCGCCTAAATCATGGGTTAATTTAGGTAATGCGGTATACAGTACAGTGACATCAATAACGATAAGAAACAGTACACTTGAAACTAATAGAAGCACTATCCAGCGCTTATAATCGGTTAACATAAAATTCTCTCAATGAGTTTATTTGATCATGATTTCTGTGCTGATCGTGCTACAATATAAATCCATACGTACGTATTGAAAAGAGGTTTTTCTAAATGGGACGTCAACGAACAATCGATAGAGAAAAATTACTTGATACTGCTGAAGACATTGTTCTACAGCAAGGCGCTACAGCGCTCACTATCGACGCAGTCGCCAAAGCAATGGGGATTTCCAAAGGCGGTGTTCAGTACTGTTTTGGCAATAAAGATGCCTTAATCGATGCAATGTTTGAGCGTTGGGGCCAGTCCTATGATGAAATTTTCAATCAAACAATTGAACAAGATAACTCCCCTCAAGGGAAAATTTTTGCGCATATGCAAGCGACCCACCAGCACGACAAAGTCTCGATGGCAAAAGGCGCTTCTTTAATGGCATCCTTATTACAAACCCCTGAATATCTGGAAAGTACGCGTATTTGGTACCGTGAACGGCTTGCTAAGTTAGACACCTCAACAGAAAAAGGTAAACAGGCCAGAATTGTTTTTCTAGCAACAGAAGGCGCTTTTATGCTGCGCTATATGGGATTCATGGAAATTGATGATAATGAATGGCAATCTATATTTAGTGATTTGGAAAATTTACTAAAAAATTAATACTATTATCTTTTTTTGATATTACATTATATAACCATTTTATATAATTAATAAAAATGGAGGATTATGATGAGAAAAGATACAAGTATTTATATAAGGAATAATGTAAGTACCCCCACTGAAGTAAAAACAGATTGTTTCCCATTTTTAAATGGGATAAAAAAAATTAATTTTTGTATAAACAAAAACCCAATAATATCAATTATCAACAGAATTAAAAAGTTATCTAACAGAGAAACTATTAACAAAAAAACAATTAATCCAAACAATAGCTCCAATCTGAATAAATTAGAAAATACCAAGCACATCAAGATATTCACTAATGAAATTACAAATAAAAAATACTTCAAATTGATGAAAATAACAAATTATTAATTGATAATATTAATAATGAATCACTAATATTAGATAAAAAAAATTGTATTGGTAGTGGTACTTATGGTGTTGCTTATCGAGTAGGCAACTTTGCCATTAAAATCCCTAAAAATAAATATCATCTAGAAACTTACTTTGCTTGTCTAGGTCGTAGTAGAAGAATACTAAACCAAATTAATAATGACAATGATTACTCAAGAGTCATAACCTCGAAAAATGGTATTCAAGTTTTAATTTCAAAATTTATTGATGGGCAATCAGTTACAGGAAAAGAGGCTTATCAATTTGTTAAATCTAGAGGAAGAATATTGCATGACTATCAAGTTGATGGCAACGTGAAAAAAGATAAACAAGGAAAATTATACTTAATTGATGCAGATTTTGCCTCATTACCAATTGAAGCAAGACGTAACTCTCTTGGTAGTGAACAGCTTTATAATGAGTTTCCCGAATATACCCGCCACTATTTAAAACTTAAGAAAATATAAATTACATCTAATTATGAATTAGGTAACACACAGAGCCTAGTGAAAGTTTAAGTTTTATTTTAAAGCAAAAATAAATACAGCTATATAATGAACTTATTATTAAATTATAAAACGCCCGATGATGTTCATCGGGCGTTTTATACCTGAAAAGTAGTCAATCTATATCAGGACTAGTCAAATTTATTGATTACTCAACCGTCACCGACTTCGCCAAGTTACGTGGTTGGTCAACATCTGTGCCTTTAATCAATGCAACGTGATAAGACAACAGTTGCAGAGGAACAGTGTAGAAAATTGGTGCGATCAGTTCTTCAACATGAGGTAGCGAAACAATTTTCATATTTTCACTGGCTTCAAAGCCTGCATCTTGGTCAGCGAATACATACAGCAAACCACCACGCGCACGGACTTCCTCAATGTTTGATTTCAGTTTTTCTAACAGCTCATTGTTAGGTGCAACGATGATAACAGGCATATCAGCATCAATTAACGCTAATGGGCCGTGCTTTAACTCACCCGCTGCATACGCTTCTGCGTGAATGTAAGAAATCTCTTTTAATTTCAGAGCCCCTTCAACTGCAATAGGGAACTGATCACCGCGACCTAAGAACAATGCGTGATGTTTATCTGAGAAATCTTCTGCCAATGCCTCGATAACTTTATCTTGCGATAACATGCTTTCAATACGAGCCGGTAGCGCATGTAGAGCGTGAGAAATGTTTTCTTCAAGCTCAGGATTAGCACCTTTCAAGCGGCCCATATACGCAACTAACATCAGTAAGACGGTTAACTGTGTGGTAAATGCTTTAGTGGATGCCACACCAATTTCTGCCCCTGCCTTGGTCATCAAAGCAAATTCAGATTCACGTACCAGTGAAGAACCTGCGACGTTACATACCGCTAAAGAGGTCAAATAACCTAACTCTTTCGATAAACGCAATGCTGCCAGTGTATCAGCGGTTTCACCTGATTGGGATAGCGTAATCATTAAGCTATTTTTACGGTGCGCAGGGTTACGGTAGCGATACTCTGAAGCGATTTCCACATCACATGGAATACCGGCCAAAGACTCAAACCAATAACGTGCAACCATGCCAGCATTGTAAGATGTCCCGCAAGCTACAATTTGGATATGTTCAACTTGAGATAAAATTTCACTCGCACGAGGACCTAACTCGCTTAAATCAATGCCATTATCTTTGCTAAAACGCCCTTCAAGGGTGTTTTTAATCGCCATCGGCTGTTCATAAATCTCTTTTTGCATGTAATGACGGTAAACGCCTTTATCGCCCGCATCATATTGAACGTTTGATTCAATTTGCTCGCGATCGACAGCTTCACCACTTTTATCAAAAATACGAACAGTACGACGAGTAACCTCGGCAACATCCCCTTCTTCAAGGTAAATAAAGCGACGAGTCACAGGCAACAGCGCTAATTGGTCTGATGCTAAAAAGTTTTCACCCACACCTAAACCAATAACCAATGGGCTACCAGAACGTGCGGCGACTAATAATTCAGGAATACGGCTATCCATAATCACAGTACCGTAAGCACCGCGCAATTGTGGGATAACACGTTGAACTACTTCCACCAGCGAACCGCCCTTTTGTTGCTCATGGTGAACAAGGTGCGCAATCACTTCAGTGTCAGTTTCTGAACTAAAGACATAACCGAGTTTTTTCAGTTCATCTTTCAGTTCTAAATAGTTTTCAATAATGCCGTTATGAACAACTGCAATATAACCAGAGGTATGCGGATGAGCATTGCGTTCACTTGGAATACCATGAGTCGCCCAACGGGTATGTGCAATCCCCGTTCCACCCGATACTGGGTTTTTCTCCGCTTCTTCAGCTAGCATTTGCACTTTGCCGACTTCACGTAAGCGTTGCAAATGACCTTCGTGATCAACGACAGCCATACCAGCTGAATCATAACCACGATACTCAAGACGACGAAGACCTTCTAACAGAATTTCTGCAATATCACGTTGTGCAACAGCACCTACAATTCCACACATATTTTTTTGATTCCTAGACAAAAGGTTCCTTTCTTGAGAAACCTTCATTTGTCGCAACCTAATTGTTGTACAGTTTTCACTGCTCCCCAGCCTTGTAGAAAATGGGGATATTATTTTTATATTGCTACCTTGAGTAGCTATTTTAATTTTCGCGATTAATTCGCATTTATAATAGGAAAGATATTGCTACCTCTCCTCAATATTTACTTATTTTTTCTTAACTGGACGTTGCCAGTTTTTAATATGCATTTGTTTTACACGGCTAACGACAAGTTCGTCTTCATTCACATCACGTGTAACCGTCGTGCCAGCGCCTATTGTTGCACCTTTGGCAACAGAAACTGGCGCAACTAACTGAGTATCAGACCCTACAAACACATCATCACCAATAATGGTTTTATGTTTATTGGCACCATCATAATTACAAGTGATGGTACCTGCGCCAATATTCACATTATCACCAATTTGGGCATCCCCGAGGTAACTTAAATGACCCGCCTTAGAACCTAAACCTAAAGAGGCATTTTTCATTTCGACGAAATTACCGACGTGTGCTTTGGCTGCTAATTTAGCACCTGGACGTAAACGCGCAAAAGGGCCAACCGTACATTCAGCTGATAATTCAGAGTTTTCTATGACTGAATATGGGCTAATCACTGAGTTATCACCGATTACACAGTCTTTCAAAATACAGCCAGATTGAATATGTACGTTATTCCCTAATGTGACATTACCTTCAATAATCACGTTAATATCAATAATAATATCGCGACCATGAGTCAGCGTTCCGCGCAGATCAAAACGTGCAGGGTCAATCAACATCACGCCGGCTAATAACAGTTTTTCCGCTTGTTCTTTCTGATAAACTCTTTCTAACGCAGCTAGTTGTAGGCGGTTATTCACGCCTTCCATCTCACTTAAATGTTTAGGATGAACGGTTGCAATTTTATTACCTTCTTTATGTGCTAATGCAATAATATCAGTAATATAATATTCGCCTTGTGCGTTATCGTTGTTCAGCTGTGCCAACCAACGTTTAAAATCTTTGCCACTAGCAACCATAATTCCTGTATTGATTTCTTGGATTTTACGTTGCTCTTCACTGGCATCTTTTTGCTCAATGATACCGACAACTTCATTATTTTCACGAATTATACGGCCATACCCTGTTGGGTTATCTAAGATAACCGTCAGTAAACCAATACCGCCTTGTGGTTTGACTTCAATCAGCCTGTCCAAGGTATCTTTAGCGATTAATGGCACGTCACCATAGAGCATGACAATATCTTCATCATCTTGGAAGCTAGGGGCAGCTTGTTGCATCGCATGGCCCGTACCGAGTTGCTCCGCCTGCAATACCCAATTGAGGTTTTGCTCACCCAGTTTTTCTTTCAGTAAATCACCGCCATGTCCGTATACCAGATGAATATCTGATGCACCAATGGATTTTGCTGTATCTATAACATGCTGAACCATTGGTTTGCCTGCAAGCAAATGCAAAACTTTAGGTAGCTCTGAATACATCCGTGTGCCTTTACCGGCAGCTAAAATCACGACACTTTTTCTTTGCACAGTCATTTTTCCTGAAACTCCAACTTAGGGATGAAAGTAAACCTATTTCCTTTATAAATTACTACATATTTCGCTCAAATAAAAAAGCCAGTTAGACTTAACCAACTGGCTTTTTTTACTATACCGCTATCATTACATTAGCTTTTTAGTTAACTCGATGACTCGAAGTTTCGCTATTGCTTTTGCAAGTTCTGCTGATGCCTGAGCATAATCAACATCGCCGTGAGCTTTACGGACGTGTTCTTCCGCTTTGCGTTTAGATTCCACTGCACGAGCTTCGTCTAAATCTTTACCACGGATCGCTGTATCAGCGAGTACGATAACACCATTTGGTTGCACTTCTAAAATACCACCGGAGAGGTAAATTAGCTCTTCTTCACCAAACTGTTTGGTAATACGTACCATGCCCGGTTTTATGGCAGTCAGCAGCGGGGTATGCTGCGGATAAATCCCCAGCTCACCTTCACTACCTGTCACCTGAATTTTCTGTACCATGCCTTCAAACATTTGTTTTTCAGCACTCACTACAGTCAGGTGGTATGTCATTGCAGCTACCATATCAACCTCCTGTCAGCTGGATTAAAGCTTTTTAGCTTTTTCCACAGCTTCTTCAATGGTACCAACCATATAGAACGCTTGTTCTGGCAGGTGGTCGTAATCACCGTTCAGGATCCCACTGAAGCCACGGATAGTGTCTTTCAGAGAAACGAACTTACCTGGTGAACCGGTAAATACTTCAGCAACGAAGAATGGTTGAGACAGGAAGCGCTGGATCTTACGAGCACGAGCAACAACCAGTTTGTCTTCTTCAGACAGTTCATCCATACCCAGGATTGCAATGATATCTTTCAGTTCTTGGTAACGTTGCAGAATAGACTGAACGCCACGAGCAACATCATAGTGCTCTTGACCAACAACCAGTGGGTCAAGTTGACGGCTAGTAGAATCCAGAGGGTCAACCGCAGGGTAAATACCCAGTGATGCGATTTGACGGCTCAGAACTACCGTTGCGTCTAAGTGAGCAAAGGTGGTTGCTGGTGATGGGTCAGTCAAGTCATCCGCAGGAACGTAAACCGCTTGAACGGAAGTGATAGAACCTGTTTGAGTTGAGGTAATACGTTCTTGCAGAACACCCATCTCTTCCGCCAGCGTTGGCTGATAACCTACCGCTGAAGGCATACGGCCTAACAGTGCTGATACTTCAGTACCTGCCAGTGTATAACGATAGATATTGTCAACGAACAGCAGTACGTCACGACCTTCGTCACGGAATTTTTCAGCCATAGTCAGACCAGTCAACGCAACGCGCAGACGGTTTCCTGGTGGCTCGTTCATCTGGCCATAAACCAGTGATACTTTATCCAAAACGTTTGAGTCGGTCATTTCATGATAGAAGTCGTTCCCTTCACGAGTACGCTCACCAACACCAGCGAATACTGAGTAACCTGAGTGCTCAATCGCGATGTTACGGATCAGTTCCATCATGTTTACTGTTTTACCAACACCCGCACCACCGAACAGACCAACTTTACCACCTTTCGCGAATGGACAGATTAAGTCCATTACTTTGATACCGGTTTCCAGCAGTTCTGTTGAGTTAGCTAATTCTTCATAGCTAGGTGCAGCACGGTGAATTGACCAGCGCTCTTCTTCGCCGATATCACCTTTCATATCAATAGGTTGACCCAGAACGTTCATGATACGTCCTAAAGTTGCTTTACCTACTGGTACTTCAATTGGGTGCTCTAAGTTTACAACTTCTAAACCACGGCTCAGACCATCTGATGTACCCATTGCGATACAACGGACAACACCACCGCCTAACTGTTGCTGAACTTCCAACACCAGTTTTTCTTTACCGTTAACAACCTCAAGAGCGTCGTACACTTTTGGTACGTCATCTTGAGGGAACTCGACGTCCACAACGGCGCCGATTACCTGGATAATCTTTCCAGTAGCCATCTTGAATCCTCTACGTAATTCGTAAACCTAGCTGTTAAACCGCGGAAGCACCCGAAACGATTTCGGTAAGCTCCTGAGTAATGCTGGCCTGACGAGCTTTGTTGTAAACCAACTGTAACTCTTTGATCAGGTTTCCACCATTATCAGTAGCGGCTTTCATCGCTACCATTCGTGCGGCCTGCTCACTAGCCAGGTTTTCAACGACGCCCTGATAAACCTGCGACTCGATATAACGACGTAGCAGGGTATCCAGCAACGCCTTAGGATCGGGTTCGTAAATGTAATCCCAAGACTTCTTCTTCAGTGTTTCATCATCACTTGCAGGCAATGGTAACAATTGAAGAATAGTTGGCTCCTGAGACATTGTATTGATGAACTTATTCGTCACCACATACAGTTTATCCAAACGCCCTTCATCATAGGCTTGTAGCATAGTGTTAACTGGACCAATCAAGTCCGAAAGCGTTGGGTTATCCCCCATTCCGGTAACTTGAGTCACGACATTGCCGCCCACAGAACCGAAAAATGAAACCGCTTTAGAACCGATTAAAGCCAAATCAACCTGAACGTTTTTCTCAGACCATAACTTCATATCTGCTAACAGTTTTTTGAACAAGTTAATGTTCAAGCCACCACACAGACCACGGTCTGTTGAAACAACCAGATACCCGACACGCTTAACTTCGCGCTCTTCGAGATATGGGTGTTTATATTCCAGATTACCTAACGCTAGGTGACCAATCACACTGCGCATGGTTTCTGCATAAGGACGGCTGGCCGCCATGCGTTCCTGCGTTTTACGCATTTTGGACGCAGCGACCATTTCCATCGCTTTAGTGATCTTTTGTGTATTTTGTACACTTCCGATCTTGGAACGTATCTCTTTTGCGCCGGCCATTTCTGCTTCTCCTTATTAACCAGACGGCCCTAAGAACTGGGCCGAATAGTATTACCAGGACTGAGTTGCTTTAAATGATTCGAGCAGTTTTTTCAACTTGCCTTCGATATCATCGTTATAGCTACCAGCCGGGCCAATTTCGTTCATAAGGTCAGCATGCTCGCGCTGTGCAAAAGAAACTAAAGCAGCTTCAAACGCACCAATTTTCGCTAACTCAACATCATCCAAGAACCCACGTTCTGCCGCGAACAGAGACAGTGCCTGCTCTGCTACTGACATCGGTGCGTACTGTTTCTGTTTCAGCAGTTCAGTTACTTTCTGACCATGACTTAACTGTTTACGAGTCGCGTCATCGAGGTCGGAAGCAAACTGAGCAAACGCTGCCAGTTCACGATACTGAGCAAGTGCGGTACGGATACCACCAGACAGTTTCTTGATAATTTTAGTCTGAGCAGCACCACCAACACGAGATACTGAAATACCTGGGTTAACCGCTGGACGAATACCAGAGTTAAACAGGTTAGATTCCAGGAAGATCTGACCATCTGTAATCGAAATTACGTTTGTTGGTACGAATGCAGAAACGTCACCAGCTTGGGTTTCAATGATAGGCAGAGCTGTCAATGAACCTGTTTTGCCTTTAACTTCACCTTTAGTAAAGTTTTCTACGTATTCAGCGTTAACGCGAGCAGCACGCTCAAGTAAACGTGAGTGCAGATAGAAAACGTCACCTGGGTAAGCTTCACGTCCTGGTGGACGACGCAGCAACAGTGAGATTTGACGATATGCAACAGCCTGTTTAGACAGGTCATCGTATACGATCAGTGCATCTTCACCGCGGTCACGGAAATATTCACCCATCGCGCAACCAGCATATGGTGCTAAGTATTGCAGAGCAGCTGATTCAGATGCTGTAGCAACAACAACGATAGTATTTTGCAGTGCGCCGTGCTCTTCCAGTTTACGAACTACGTTAGAAACGGTAGACGCTTTCTGGCCGATAGCTACGTACACACATTTGATGCCTGAGTCGCGTTGGTTGATGATTGCATCGATAGCCAAAGCAGTTTTACCTGTTTGACGGTCACCGATAACAAGCTCACGCTGACCACGACCGATTGGAATCATGGCATCGACTGATTTATAACCAGTTTGAACTGGTTGATCAACAGATTGACGGTCGATAACACCTGGAGCAATAACTTCTACAGGAGAGAAGCCATCGTTATCAACAGGACCTTTACCATCAATTGGTTGACCAAGTGTATTCACAACACGTCCTAGCAGGCCACGGCCTACTGGAACTTCAAGAATACGACCAGTACATTTAACTTTCATGCCTTCTGCCAAGTCGGCATAAGGACCCATGACGACCGCACCAACAGAGTCACGCTCTAAGTTCAGTGCGATAGCGTAACGGTTGCCAGGCAGCGCGATCATTTCACCCTGCATGACTTCGGCTAAACCGTGAATACGAATAATACCGTCATTAACGGATACAATCGTACCTTCATTGTGAGCTTCACTCACAACATCGAACTGAGCAATACGCTGTTTGATCAGTTCGCTGATTTCGGTGGAATTCAGTTGCATATGCTCCAGTCCCCTTAAGACTGCAAGACGTCAGTTAAACGCTCTAAGCGACCGCGGATACTCCCGTCAATAACGAGGTCTCCAGCACGAATGATCACTCCAGCAATAACAGACTTATCAATTTTGCAATTCAGCTTAACTTTGCGTGACAGACGTTTTTCCATCGCTGCAGAAATTTTAGCTGACTGCTGTTCACTCAGTTCGTTAGCAGAAATCACATCAACTTCAATGGTTGATTCCAGAGAATCGCGCAATTGGATAAATTGCGTTAACACTTCTGGTAGCGTCGTTAAACGCCCGTTATCTGCCATAACACGAATCAGATTCTGAACATGCTCGTCAATTTCATCTCCACAAACAGAGATAAACGTTTTAGCTAATGTTTCTGGTGCAATAGAACCAGAAAGCAGCTCTCCAACCTGTTCATTGCGCGTCACCTCAGCGGTGAAGGCTAGCATTTCCTGCCATTTAGCAACAGCTTGGTTTTCCACAGCAAAGTCAAAAGCTGCTTTGGCGTAGGGGCGAGCTACAGTAGCAATTTCAGACATGCCCCTCCCTCCTTACAGTTCAGCGACTAGTTTATCAACGATGTCGCTGTTAGCAGCTTCATCCACGGAACGTTCGATGATCTTCTCGGCACCTGCGATAGCAAGCATCGCAACCTGTTTACGTAACTCTTCACGTGCACGTTTGCGCTCAGCATCAATTTCAGCTTGCGCTTGCGCGACGATTTTTGCACGTTCTGCTTCCGCTTCTGCTTTTGCTTCATCAATCATTTGAACGCGCTGTTTATTCGCTTGTTCAATGATGACTTGTGCTTCAGCTTTCGCTTTTTTCAGTCGGTCGGTTGCGTCGGTTTGCGCCAGTTCCAGGTTCTTTTTAGCACGTTCTGCGGAAGATAAACCGTCAGCAATTTCTTTTTGACGTTTTTCAATGGCCGCCATAATCGGTGGCCATACATACTTCATACAGAACCAAACAAACAGGACAAACGCGATAGCCTGGCCGAGGATTGTTGCATTTAGATTCACAGACAATACCTCATATTCATTAGTGAATTAATGTTCTTACAGTGTTCCGTAACGTTAATTAGGCAACAGCGAACATTACATACAAGCCCAGACCAACAGCAATCATCGGAATAGCATCGACCAGACCCATTACGATAAAGAACTGTGTACGCAGCAGAGGAATTAAATCTGGCTGACGAGCAGCACCTTCTAAAAATTTACCACCTAGGATGCCGATACCGATCGCAGCACCGATCGCCGCTAAGCCCATCATCACAGCGGCAGCCATGTACAGCAGATCCATACTCAGGTTTTCCATGACAGTCTCCAGTTTGTTTCAGTTAATACAATTATTGATAAAATTAAATTAGTGTTCTTCAGATGCCATCGACAGATAAACAACCGTCAGAACCATAAAAATAAAGGCTTGTAGCGTAATAATCAGTATGTGGAAGATAGCCCAAGGTAGGCTTAACAACCACTGTGACCACCACGGAAGCAGAGCCGCGATAAGAATAAAGATCAATTCACCTGCATACATGTTACCAAACAGTCGCAGACCGAGTGATACAGGTTTTGACAGCAGGCTTACCCCTTCAAGAATCAAGTTGACTGGAATGAAGACAGGATGGTTAAAAGGCTGCATTGTGAGCTCTTTTGTAAATCCGCCAATTCCTTTCATTTTGATGCTGTAGAAGAGGATTAGGATAAACACACCAATAGCCATCGATAATGTGACACTAACATCTGCGGTTGGTACTGCACGTAATGCAGGTAACCCGAGATAATGCTCAGCAATATACGGAAGGAAATCAATTGGGAGTAAATCCATTAGGTTCATTAAGAATACCCAGACGAACACAGTTAATGCTAAAGGAGCAATAACTTTGCTCTTGCCGTGATACATATCACGGACTGAGTTATCAACGAAACCAATGATCAGTTCTATTGCAGTCTGTAACTTACCGGGTACGCCACTAGTCGCATTGGCTGCAACTCTTCTAAATAGCCACAGGAACAGAGCCCCGAGAACTACCGAGAAAAAAAGCGAGTCAATGTTCAACGTCCAAAATGTTGGACTAGCGTGGGGATCGACCAACTTAAAGGTACTCAGGTCCAACTGAAGGTTTTTCAGATGGTGGCCTATGTAATCCTCTGTAGTCATCACTTCTCCTGATGCAGACATGATGCCTCTTACCCTTTTGTAGTTTAAAAATACTTACCGTTTAAAAACGGCTGGTGCAACAATCTGAACAATTAGCACCGCTAAATAGGTCAAACCCAGTGGTGTTAATGACGCTTTGAACACACCGAAAGCAACAACTAAGACAGCGATAGTTGTAACAACCTTTAGCCCTGCTCCTAATGCTAAGAACCAGGCAATGCGGACAGGTTCATCCTCTCCTTTTGCTTTCTGAAATTGTGCTAGCAGCATAAATACGATATTTGGTAACCAGCATGCTAACCCACCAGCAAGAGCAGAGGCCCCCCATTCTATACTATTTGCACAGAAAGCCCCACTGAGGATCACTAAAGTTATAAACTGAACAGACAACTGCTTTGCAGCGTGTTTGTTGTCATAAAGGGATACAGACATAACTTTTTGTTTACTCCCAGCTCTTCTCAGCCTCAGAAACGCTAAGTGTTGTATAAAACTGCCTTTGCGTAAATGTGTCAAGAGACAAAAACGTGCAAATTATACGGGCAGGCGAAATGAATTCAATCAGTAAGTAGCGAAAAGGTGAATAAATATTTAATTTTTTCGAGTTGGCGCAGAATTGTCGCTGTAATAATTAATAAATAGTTAATGAATTGCTGCATATATTCACATTAATGTGATAAATATCACATTTGACTTTATCCTCTTTATTTATTCTTTCAACTTTACTGACAACAAAAAATAGATTTAATCTGTAAATCAAACAATTAAAGAATTAGTTTTTTAAGTTAAATTTAAACGTGATAAATCAAATATTTCACTGTTAACTATTTACCTAGCTAAATCGATTAAGTAAAAATTGCCAATTAGCCAGCATTTTTTCTATCAACACTTTATTTTTGAAACTTATTCGTTATTTCCATGTAAATAACACGTGAAAAATAAGTATTTATTCTTTAGCTAAAAATAGAAATAGCCGGTGCTTTTTAACACACCGACTATCGCTCTAAAAGACAAAATATTTTGACAGAAAGCAACTTTATTTTATAGAAACTTTAACTAAATGGCGCTGCTCATCAAGTTCAGGTACTTCAAGCTCTGTAATAGATTCAATCACAAAACCTTCTGGTAGCACCATTTCATCATCACGAATGACACCTTTAAGTGCATAAAAGCGCCCTTCAGATGAAGGTAAATGATGGCACCAACCCAACATATCATTCAGTGAAGCAAATGCGCGGCTAATCACACCATCAAAACCATTTTCAATCCGATATTCTTCAACACGTGATTGAACAGGCTCAATATTAGTTAGCCCTAACTCATGTTGAACCTGTTTTAGAAAGCGTATGCGCTTCCCTAAGCTGTCCAATAAAACAAAATGGGAATCAGGTCGAACAATTGCTAAAGGAACACCAGGTAAACCAGGACCGGTTCCTACATCAATAAATTTTGTTCCGTTGAGTTGACCGTTCACCACTATGCTATCCATGATATGACGGATTAACATCTGCTGTGGGTCACGTACCGATGTCAGGTTATAGGCTTTATTCCATTTCGCTAATAACCCAACATAATCAACTAACTGCTGTTTTTGCTTTTCCGTTAAGTCGATATCGGTTTTTACTAGCAATTGATTAAGTTTTGATAATAAATCCACGTTAAGCGCTCCGGCGTAGCATGCCTTGTTTTTTCAGCCAAACAAGTAAAATAGAGATTGCAGCAGGCGTGATCCCTGAAATTCGCGATGCTTGACCAATAGATGTTGGTTTATGATCGTTTAGTTTCGCCATCACTTCGTTAGACAACCCTTTGACTTGTTTGTAATCAAGGTCAACAGGCAACAAGGTATTTTCATTACGCAGTTGTCTTTCAATTTCTTCTTTTTGACGAGCAATATACCCTTCGTATTTAACTTGGATTTCCACTTGATCCGCAGCTTGAGGATCATCAATACCCGGTGCAAAAAGGTTGAGTGAAGTTAACATCTTATACGTCATTTCTGGGCGACGGAGTAAATCTTCCCCATTTGCTTCTTTAGATAATGGAACGGTTAAAATTCCATCTATTTCTGTGTGGTTATCCGATTTAGGATGAACCCAGATATCTTTTAAGCGCTGACGCTCTTTTTCAATCAATTCGACTTTGTTATTAAAATGCGCCCAGCGAACATCATCAACTAAACCTAACTCTCGGCCTTTTTCTGTCAGACGTAAATCTGCATTGTCTTCACGAAGCATCAAACGGTATTCAGCACGTGAGGTAAACATACGGTAAGGTTCTTTTGTCCCTAAAGTACAAAGGTCGTCAACGAGAACACCGATATAAGCTTGGTCACGACGAGGGAACCAACCTTCTAAACCAAAGGCATGTTGTGCAGCATTAAGCCCAGCTAGTAGCCCTTGGGCTCCTGCTTCTTCATAACCTGTTGTACCGTTAATTTGGCCAGCAAAAAATAAGCCATCAATAAATTTACTTTCAAGCGTTTGTTTTAGATCTCTAGGGTCAAAGAAATCATATTCAATAGCATAACCAGGACGAATGATCCTTGCATTTTCCATTCCTTTCATGGAATGAACAATTTGCATTTGAACATCAAATGGTAAGCTGGTGGATATCCCGTTAGGGTAAATTTCATTGCTTGTTAAGCCTTCTGGCTCTAAGAAGATCTGATGTGAGTCTTTATCGGCAAAACGCATAACTTTATCTTCGATCGAAGGGCAATAACGTGGGCCGATCCCTTCAATAACCCCTGCATACATAGGGCTACGATCCAAGTTATTTCTGATCACTTCATGGGTTTTTTCATTGGTATAGGTGATATGACAAGGCATCTGCTGTGGATGTTGATCTTGTGAACCTAAAAATGAAAATACCGGCATTGGATCATCACCTAGCTGTTGAGCTAACTGACTGAAATCAATAGTTCTTGCATCAATACGTGGTGGCGTTCCTGTTTTTAAACGATTAACACGTAAAGGCAATTCTCTCAAACGTTGAGAAAGTGAAATTGAAGGGGGATCACCTGCACGACCACCACTGTAATTTTCTAAACCTATATGAATTTTGCCATCAAGGAAAGTACCAACGGTTAATACTACAGCTTTGGCTTTAAATTTTAAGCCCATGCGAGTAATAGCCCCTGTAACTCGATTGTTTTCAACAATTAAGTCTTCTACAGGTTGTTGGAAAATCATCAAATTAGGCTGATTTTCTAAAGCCATTCTGACAGCTTGGCGATAAAGAACACGGTCAGCTTGTGCTCGGGTTGCACGAACTGCAGGCCCTTTGCTGGCATTTAATGTTCTAAATTGAATACCTGCTTTGTCTGTTGCTGTGGCCATTAGACCACCAAGGGCATCAATTTCTCTAACCAGATGCCCCTTACCGATCCCACCGATGGCTGGGTTGCAAGACATCTGGCCCAATGTATCAATATTGTGAGTCAGTAATAGGGTTTGACGCCCCATACGTGCAGCTGCCATTGCTGCTTCAGTACCGGCATGACCACCACCAATTACGATGACGTCAAATTGCTCTGGATAAAACATGTGTGGACCTTAAACGTTAGAAAATGCGGATTGTGCATTTGAGGAGAGAATTCTACTCAAGTTTGAGGAAGAGACCAAGCTTTAGGTTTCTCCCCTATATAATATAAAGATCTTTTTATTTAAAGATCTCTTTATTAGATCTTTTATTAGGATCACTCGTTTCTGTGGATAAGTGGATTTTCACTTTAAAGATCATAAAAGTGTAAAGGATCATATACTGTGAATGATCCGTGATCCATTTGCGTATAAGCTGGGATCAAAAAGGGTACTTATACACAGGGCATGGGGAACCTAAAACTTATACTCTGGATAACTACGGGTTAATACCGGGATCTTCCCTGAGTTATCCACAGTTGATTGCTGTTATTTTAATCAAATTAGAGTCCGTTTGCCCAAATTTTAACCCATTCCCCTGCGGGATCTTCGGGTATTTCGTGTTGTTGGACATCAATTTCCAAACATTCACCGATCCTTTTAGCCCCTTGCTTGGTTAACAAGTCATCTATTTTATGGATCGCACCACAAAAAGTGTCATATTCAGAGCTACCGATCCCTACCGAGCCAAATTGAACTTGGCTTAGATCAGGAGCACTTTCTTCTATTGAATCAAAAAGAGGTTGAATATTTTCAGGGAGATCACCTGCACCATGTGTTGAGCTCACCACCAGCCATATGCCTTCAAGTGTTAAGTCATCAAGCTCCGGGCCATGTTGAATTTCGGTTTCATGACCGAGTTCTTCTAAAATCTCAGCCATGTGCTCGGCAACATACTCCGCACTGCCCATTGTACTGCCACTTATTAAGGTTACTTTTGTCATGGTGATTCTCTTTCACAATAATAGGGCGCTATTGTACGCTGTGAATGAGCTGGGATCTACCTGTGGATAATGTGGTTATATCATTTTTTTTCTACGGATTGATTGTTCGTAAGATCGGGTTTTGTAAGGAGATCAGTGTTTCTGTGGATTGTATCTCATCAATGGTCTGAATTTTGTTGATAAGTACGTCTTGTAAAGAGTCGATAGAACGGCACATTACTTTAATAAAAATGCTGTATTGCCCTGTTGTGTAGTACACCTCGACAACTTCTTCTAAGGCATCTAATTTTTTTAGTGCGGTTGGGTAATCTTTTGCACTTTTTAAAATAATGCCAATAAAGCAGCAAACATCGAACCCTAATTGTTTTGGGTTTATATCAATACGTGTGCCTTTAATAATTCCTGCTTGTTTCATTTTTTCGACACGGACATGAATTGTCCCGGGACTAACAACGAATTTTTTGGCTAATTCAGCATACGGTATGCGTGCATTTGCCATTAATTCGTGAAGTATGTCACGATCGAGATTATCGATTTGATAATTTTCCGGCATTATTTCACCTCTATTTTAACGATTATTCATTTTTATACCTGTTTTTTTATTCAAAATAAACAGTAAAGGCTTTTTTTAATGATGGATATTGAATTTATACCTCATTTTGTTGCTTAATCTATACATCAGCTAATACAGCTAACAAATTATGGGAATAAATTATGGACAAGTCATTTATCGAACATCAGCAACAAATTAGTTTTGTGAAATCATATTTCTCACGTTTACTTGAAAAAGAATTAGGGTTAATTGAAGTTCAAGGGCCAATCCTAAGCCGCTTAGGGGATGGTACTCAAGACAACTTATCTGGCAGCGAAAAAGCCGTTCAAGTGAAAGTGAAATCAATTCCAGGTGCAACCTTTGAAGTGGTTCATTCTTTGGCTAAATGGAAACGTAAAACCTTAGGGCGTTTCGGTTTTAGTAAAGGCCAAGGTTTATACACGCATATGAAAGCGTTGCGTCCGGACGAGGATCGCTTAACCCCAATCCACTCCGTCTATGTTGATCAGTGGGATTGGGAAAAAGTGATGGCAGATGAGGAACGTACACTTCCTTATCTGAAGCAGACAGTGGGTAAAATCTATAAGGCAATAAAAGAAACAGAAGCTGCCGTAAGTAAAGAATTTGGGTTGGCACCGTTCCTGCCTGACCAAATCCACTTTATTCACAGTGAAGAGTTGTTACAGCGCTACCCTGATTTAGATGCGAAAGGGCGTGAACGCGCAATCGCAAAAGAATTAGGCGCAGTATTCTTAATTGGTATCGGTGGTAAGCTATCTAGCGGTGAATCACATGATGTTCGTGCGCCAGACTACGATGACTGGACAACAAAAAATGAAGACGGTTTTTGTGGTTTGAACGGCGACATCATTGTGTGGAACCCTGTTTTACAGGACGCATTTGAGCTTTCTTCAATGGGAATTCGCGTAAGTCCTGAGTGTTTAACTCGTCAATTAAGTTTAACTGGCGATGAAAAACGTATGGAATTAGAGTGGCACCAAGCGTTAGTGAAAGGTGAAATGCCACAAACTATCGGTGGTGGTATTGGCCAGTCTCGCTTAGTTATGCTACTTCTTCAGCGTCAACACATTGGCCAAGTGCAATGTGGTGTATGGGGTGCTGAAATGCAAGAATCCGTTGAAGGTATGCTGTAATTAGCGGCTAAAGCGGCGTAACAGCCTGCTTTTTAACCCAGTATCAAAACGCCAAATATGGTCAAAGATCTTCATGATACTGGGTTTCCCATAATTTGATACAGATACCGCATGGAAGCGGTATTTACCTTTCTTCTGCATAATCTTTATTTTCTGAATTAACTCATCCGGTAAACGCTGAGCAACAAAATCAGAAATCACCACGGCATCTGCATCAATCCACTGTTTTGATTCCAATTTTATTGCGGTTTCTTGCAAACAAGCCGCAAGGTCAGTCCCACCTTTAAATGTTTGATGTAAAAAACGAATACATTGCTCTAAGCCATCAATAGAAAGTAAATCGTAATGCACAATTTCTGTGGAAAATAACATCACATGGCATGAGCGATTATCCGCCAGCGCAATTTTCATTAGCGCGAGGCAAAATGCTTTGGCGCAGCGTTCATTTAAACCGCCCATCGAACCCGATGTATCAATACATACAACAAATGGTCCTCTTGGCTGTTCTTCATTATGGTGGTGGGTAATAGGGCGCAGAACTTTTCTTTCTTGCCAGCTATCTCCTTGTAACCGATAAGTTAGAAGCTGTTTTTCGAGTAATTTTCGATAGAACTCAAATTCAATATCTTCAAGGCCTAACATAGCGAGTTCTGCAGGCAATAACCGTAAAATATCATCACTTTGATTTAAGCCATTAACTTGCTCAGGAACCGTTTCAGGCACTTTTTCCATGATAGTCATTGGTTCAAGAAAAACACTATCATCAGGAATGGATTGAGCGGATTGGCTACGGCCTAATAATTGGGCTATTTTTTCTAATTCAGGCTGCTGACGTAAAAATTCACTGTATCGGCTTAATAATTGGTCATTATAAGCGGAAGTCATGTTCACACCTTTGGTTAAATCCCACAGCCGGCCAGCAGCACGATCATTTTCGCCAAGAATATCTTCTAAATTACCACTTAGAGCCAGTCGGCGTTGTAATTCTGCCAATAATTGTTCTTTTTCCTGTTCTAGTAGCTCTTTATGTAGTGTTGTAACTTGTAAAATTAAGCTAATACGCCATCTTTGAACAAATAATGATTGTCTTGCACTGCGGTTCTCTATTTTCCCACTCTGTAGCTGATATGCCTCACGGTAAAAAGGGGAATCCAGTTGGTGAAGTTTTGCGATGACATTAGGTAATCGGATAAAAAAGGCATCTGTCGAAATCCCAAGGGACTGACGATAAAGTTCAAATTCTTCTGAAAGTTGTGCGGGAACAAGCGCATCTTGCATACGCTGTTTGAGATCCTTTTTCCAACCCGATAAATCTTTGAGTAAAGCTTTTTTTAATCGAGGATGTTTTTCAAAAAATACCGCTAATTGAGGAGTTGCTAGCAAAGATATAATTATCTCTTCAATTAATTGGCCTTCATTAACCGAAAGCAGCATTTCTAATGTGGCTAAACTCATCATCGCTATTCGGCCACTTTACCCGTGATTTGGTTACGTAATTGGTTTAGCTTTTCAGTGAGCTTTATAAAACTTTGTTCAATATCCGCAAGCCAGTGTGGTTCAATAAATAAGTTGGGCTGCTGTTTTTCAAACTGATAGCGTGCGGCTTGAATCTCACCTTGAATTTTATCTAGCTTGTCTAGCCACTCTTGGTTATTTGTATTTGGCGCAAGTGACGAGGTTTTATCTTGAATATATAAAGTAGATGATTGATGACTTACATCTAATAACTGTATCTGGTTTAAATTATTTACCTCAGCAGCAATGTCTTGCGCAAAACCAATCCCATTTAGATGAGCGGACAGTGTCGTTCCTTTATTTAAGAAGGTTATTAGTGACTTTTTATCAGTTGTTACAAAGGTAACTTTCATATTATGCAGTTGCAGTGGGCGATGTAAAAACAGCGTAATTCGGCCGTCACTGATATTTTCAGGCAATACATAAGATGCCTTACGAGCAAACATTGCATTGTTTTTATTGACTTTAAATGCATCTTGGTTGTTTTGATCTTGGGTCGATGACATCCATTGCTGATAAATTTGCTCTATTTCACGGGTTAATTTTCGCTGTTGCCAGCCATCTTCTTGTAATAATGATTGCAATAGTTGCGGTAAAGTATTCATCGATTGCATGTCATGCCAGAGACAATCTTTTAATAACACAAGATCTAGAGGAGATACGCTGTTGCGACCATTAAAGAAAGCACTTGCTTGTAATAGGTAAACCGCTTTCTTCCAGCGCCTATCAGAAACATAAAGCTGCTTCTCTGTAGCATCTAATTGTTGGCGTAATTGGTAAATCAATTCAAAACAGTGATCGGGTAGCGTAATTTTAGGAATTTCTTGTTGCCACTGTTGGTACTCTTCATCACTGATTTTTAAATGCTCTGGCATTTGAGATTCATTCAGCGATGATTTTCCTGTTAACAGTGCGCGAAAATTTTGTTTCTCTTGTACTTTATCCAACCAAATACGTACTAGCATTCTGTCAAATAGCGCCTCGAGGCTATTATCTGCATCGGGTAATTCATTTGATGCAGTTACTAATAACCGCATAGGGATGGATTTTTCTTCATCACCATTACGGAACTTGCGCTCATTTACCGCCGTTAATAAGGTATTTAAAATGGCTGGGCCCGCTTTCCATATTTCATCAAGAAATACGACTTCAGCGTCTGGTAAATAACCTTTGGTTAAACGTTCATATCGTCCTTCATCTTTTAGCGCCTGTATTGAAAGAGGACCAAAGATTTCTTCCGGTGTTGAAAATCGCGTCATTAAGTATTCAAAAGCGTTTGCGTGACGAAAAGCATATTTCATTCTTCGTGCAATTAAGCTTTTGGCAATACCTGGAGGGCCTAATAGAAATACGCTTTCACCGCTTAATGTGGCTAATAAGCACAAACGAATAGCTTGCTGGCGTTCATATAAACCGCTTTCAAGGTAATTGCTTAATTGGGCTATTCGTTCAGCAAGCTGCATATTCATTCCTTTTATTGTAGAAGCGTTGATATTAAAACTATCAATTTCTTTTATTACATACTGCGACCTATTTTTCCATTTTTCTTTGATATGCCCCAAGAAATCAGAAAAAACGATTCAGCTATAAGTGATTCAATAAGTTATTGTTTTTAAACTTTCTCAACACGAACGAAACGTTTCGATATTGATCACAAATATTAATCATCAATATTGAGTTGTGACTTATCTTTACTATTATTACATGAGCGAAACGTTTCGCTTACTGGAATGGCGGTGAAAAATGAAAAAGGGTGTTTTACTTAATGCCAACGTTACCTCTGTAATCGCAAGATTAGGTCATACAGACCAAATAACGCTTGCTGATGCAGGTTTACCCATTTATCAAGGAACGGAACGTATTGATTTAGCCATTACGCAAGGCTTACCAGATTTCATGTCAGTTTTAAGTGTCATCACCCAAGAGATGCAAGTTGAAAAAGTCATTCTAGCAGAGGAAATCAGCACCATTAACCCACAAATGGAAGCTGCTATTTTGGCTCACTTACAACAGTTAGAAGTCACTCAAAACAATACGATTGAAATTATTTATTGCAGTCATGAACGTTTTAAACAACTGACTCATGACAGTAAAGCGGTGATCCGAACAGGGGAATGTTCACCGTTCGCTAACGTTATTCTTTGTTCTGGTGTGACTTTCTGAGGTGACTATGCAACCTTTATTAGAACTTATCGGGATTGATAAATCATTTCCAGGGGTAAAAGCCCTCAGTGGTGCGACATTGAATGTCTATCCAGGGAAAGTCATGGCGCTGGTGGGGGAAAATGGGGCTGGCAAATCAACCATGATGAAAGTGCTGACAGGTATTTATAAAAAAGATGCCGGGCAAATCCGCTATTTAGGCAAAGAGGTGGCGTTCAATGGGCCCAAAAGTTCCCAAGAGGCGGGTATTGGGATTATCCACCAAGAACTCAACCTGATCCCTGAATTAACCATCGCTGAAAATATTTTTCTAGGCCGAGAGTATGTTAATGCATTTGGCAAAATTAACTGGAAAAAAATGTTCAGTGAGTCTGACAAACTGCTTAAACGGCTTAACCTTGATTATGATAGCCATCAAACTATTGCAGAGCTTTCTATTGGCGAACAACAAATGGTGGAAATCGCCAAAGTCCTTAGCTTCCAATCACAAGTGATTATCATGGATGAACCCACTGATGCGCTAACGGACACGGAAACAGAATCCTTATTTAGAGTTATCGAAGACTTAAAAGCTCAAGGCTGTGGCATTGTTTATATTTCTCATCGTTTAAAAGAAATTTTTGAAATTTGCGACGATGTAACGGTGTTTCGCGATGGCCAGTTTATTGGTGAGAAACCCGTGAGTGAATTAGAAGAAGAAAAACTCATTGAAATGATGGTTGGTCGTAAACTTGAAGACCAATATCCAAGGGTTGAGGTAGAAACTGGAAAAATTAGGCTGCAGCTTGAAGATGTATCTGGACCAGGTGTAACAAATGCCAATTTCACCCTGAAGAGTGGGGAAATTTTAGGTGTATCTGGTTTGATGGGCGCGGGGCGTACAGAGTTGATGAAAATCATCTACGGCGCGGCGACAAAAAAATCAGGCACGATAAAACTGGAAGGCAAACCCGTAACACTGAAAACACCACAAGATGGCTTAAACAGTGGCATTGTTTATATTTCAGAAGACCGTAAACGTGATGGATTAGTATTAGGCATGTCAGTGAAAGAAAATATGTCATTGACGGCATTACGTTATTTCAGTCGTGCGGGGGGAAGCCTCAAGCATGGTGAAGAGCAGCAAACCGTTAGCGATTTCATACGATTATTCAATATTAAAACCCCGTCTATGGACCAAATAATTGGTAATCTTTCTGGTGGAAACCAGCAAAAAGTGGCCATTGCGCGCGGTTTGATGACAAGACCAAAAGTACTGATCCTCGATGAGCCAACTCGTGGTGTAGACGTTGGTGCTAAAAAAGAAATCTATCAACTAATTAACCAGTTTAAAAAAGAAGGGCTGAGTATCATTTTAGTTTCTTCAGAAATGCCTGAAGTAATAGGAATGAGTGACCGCATTTTGGTGATGCACGAAGGTCATATCAGCGGCGAATTTTCAGCCAAAGACGCGACTCAGGAAGCCTTAATGGCTGCCGCAGTGGGTAAAAATTATGGCTCAGTTCAGGAGTTATCAGTATGAGTTCAACTACCGCATCATCAAAACGCTGGTTCAGCAAAGCATGGCTGATGGAGCAAAAATCATTAATCGCACTATTAGTTTTGATTGCAATCGTATCAACATTAAGCCCGAATTTTTTTACGGTTAATAACCTATTCAATATCTTACAACAAACCTCCGTCAACGCCATTATGGCGGTTGGGATGACATTAGTTATCTTAACGTCAGGAATCGACCTTTCTGTTGGGTCCTTATTGGCCTTAACGGGAGCGGTTGCGGCCTCAATGGTTGGAGCGGAAGTTAACGCATTAGTGGCTGTTGCGGGAGCACTAGCACTTGGTGCTGCTATCGGTGCATGTACAGGAGTGATTGTTGCAAAAGGAAAAGTCCAAGCTTTCATTGCGACTTTAGTCATGATGCTACTACTGCGTGGTGTGACACGAGTTTACACAGACGGCAGCCCTATCAATACAGGATTTAGTGATAACGCAGACTTATTTGGTTGGTTTGGTATTGGCCGCCCATTTGGTATTCCTACCCCAGTCTGGTTAATGATCATCGTTTTTGCTGCGGCATGGTATATGTTGCACCATACTCGCCTTGGTCGTTACATCTACGCACTTGGTGGGAATGAAGCGGCTACCCGTCTTTCTGGTATTAATGTCGACCGCATTAAAATAGTGGTTTATGCCTTATGTGGACTGCTAGCGGCATTGGCGAGTGTCATTGAAGTTGCACGTTTATCATCAGCTCAGCCAATGGCAGGTAATGGGTATGAACTTGATGCTATCGCTGCGGTTGTACTGGGTGGTACCAGCCTTGCTGGTGGTAAGGGGCGTATCGTCGGAACATTGATTGGTGCGCTTATCCTTGGTTTCTTAAACAATGGATTAAACTTATTAGGTATTTCGTCAAACTACCAGATGATTGTTAAAGCTGTCGTCATCTTACTCGCTGTACTTGTTGATAATAAAAAGTAACCCTACAGGAAAATTATTATGAAACTGAACAAACTAGCAACGTTATTATCTGCAGTTGCACTGAGTGCAACCGTTAGTGTCAATGCGATGGCGAAAGATAGCATTGCACTCATAATTTCTACATTGAATAACCCGTTCTTTGTGACGATGAAAGATAGCGCACAAAAAGAAGCGGATAAATTGGGTTATGAGCTGATTGTTTTAGATTCCCAAGATAATCCAGCTAAAGAATTAGCCAACGTTCAAGATTTAACCGTTCGTGGTACAAAATTAATGTTAATTAACCCAACGGATTCAGATGCGGTGGGTAACTCAATATTAATGGCTAATAAAGCAAATATACCTGTCATCACTTTGGATAGAGCAGCTAACAAAGGTGAAGTTGTCAGCCATGTGGCATCAGATAACCGCATGGGCGGGAAAATGGCTGCCGACTATATTGCACAAAAAACAGGCAATGAAGCGAAAGTGATTCAATTAGAAGGTATTTCAGGTACATCAGCAGCGCGTGAGCGCGGTGAAGGTTTTAGTACTGGAGCAAAAGAGCACAAATTCAATTTACTGGCGAGCCAACCTGCTGATTTCGATAGAACAAAAGGCTTGAACGTAATGCAAAACTTGTTAACGGCACATCCCGCTGTTCAAGCGGTATTTGCTCAAAATGATGAAATGGCATTAGGGGCATTAAGAGCTTTACAAACCGCAGGCCGTACTGATGTTCTGGTTGTCGGTTTTGATGGAACAAATGATGGTATCAAAGCTGTTGAAGGTGGAAAATTAGGTGCAACTATTGCACAGCGTCCAGACCAAATTGGGATTGTTGGTGTTCAGATTGCAGATAAAGTCTTAAAAGGCGAAAAAGTGGATTCAACGGTTCCGGTTGAATTAGAATTAGTGGTAAAACAATAAGATAAAAACCGCCGCGGCATACTGCGGCGGTTTATTTTAGTTTGCAATTCATTGGGTCATCAAAAAAGGAAATAAACGTTATGGGTACAGCAAAACTGGTGGTTCTCGGTAGTATCAATGCGGATCATATATTAAATGTTAAGCATTTCCCTCAGCCGGGTGAAACCGTTAGAGGCGATCATTACCAAGTTGCATTTGGCGGGAAAGGCGCCAACCAAGCTGTTGCAGCAGGTCGCAGTGGTGCTGACATAACGTTTATTGCTTGTGTTGGTGATGACGATATTGGTGTGAGTATAAAAAAACAGTTATCTCTCGATAATATTAAAACTGAATGTATTGATGCAATTGAAGGTGAAACGACAGGTGTCGCCCTCATTTATGTGAATCAACAAGGGGAAAATACAATTGGCATCAATGCAGGTGCAAATGCGCAACTAACCAAGGCAAGGTTAGCTCATTATCAGCAAAAAATTGTGGAAGCGGATGCGGTATTGATGCAACTGGAATCCCCCATTGAAACAGTACAAATGGCCGCTGAAATAGCTAAGAAAAACAATACGAAAGTCATTTTGAACCCTGCACCTGCTCAATCATTACCTGATTCATTATTATCATTAGTTGATATCATCACACCAAATGAAACAGAAGCTGAACACTTAACAGGTATTGCGGTTAATGATAATCAAGGTGCTCAGGATGCAGCTGAAGCCTTACATCAAAAAGGTATTAGTAAAGTGATGATAACACTTGGTTCTCGAGGTGTTTGGTATAGTGAAAAAGGTGCAGAAGGTAAAATAATTTCTGCATTTCGCGTAAAAGCAGTGGATACTATTGCCGCAGGTGATACATTCAATGGGGCTTACGTTACTGCACTGCTTGAAGGTAAGGCTGACGAAGAAGCGATTATTTTTGCTCATGCGGCGGCGGCGATAGCTGTGACTCGCCCAGGAGCTCAACCGTCTGTTCCATGGCGTAAAGAAATTGACCAGTTTTTGACTCAACAGGATTAACTTGTGGCAACAATGAAAGATGTGGCACGCCTTGCGGGGGTGTCGACATCCACCGTCTCTCACGTTATTAATCAAAATCGCTATGTCAGCGAGAGCATTACCACTCGCGTTAAAAATGCGATTGAAGAGTTAAACTATGCCCCTTCTGCGTTAGCGCGTAGTTTAAAAATGAATCGTACTAATACGATTGGGATGTTACTGACAACAAGTAATAACCCATTCTACGCAGAAGTAGTGCGGGGGGTAGAGCGGAGTTGCTACGAACGCGGTTATAGTTTGATTTTGTGCAACACTGAAGGTGACCTTCAGCGGATGAATCATAGTTTAGAAACGTTGCTACAAAAGCGTGTTGATGGGCTATTGATTATGTGCACAGAAGTTCAAGGGCCATCAAAAAATGTTTTGGCTCGTTACCCCGCTGTGCCAACGGTTATGATGGACTGGTCACCATTCGAATCAGATGGCGATATCATTCAAGATAACTCTTTTCTGGGTGGGGAAATAGCCACTCGTTACCTTATTGAATCTGGCTTTACCCGTATTGCATGTATTGCAGGACCACAAGACAAATCACCAGCAAGGGCACGCCATCAAGGTTTTATTCAAGCCATGACAGATGGCGGCATTAATATTTATGATGATTATATCATTTTCAGTGATTTTGAATTTGCTGGTGGGTTTGAGTCTATGAATAAACTGCTTAGCTTACCTGTCCCTCCCGAGGCTATTTTTGCCGGTAATGATGCGATGGCGGTGGGAGCTTATCAAGCGATATACCAAAAGGGCTTGAAAGTACCTGATGATATTTCAATTATTGGTTATGATGATATCGATCTTTCACCTTATATGATCCCACCACTAACAACAATTCATCAGCCAAAAGATAAGTTAGGCCAACAGGCTGTTGACCAACTTATTTATCGTATGGATAACCCAGAGGCAAAGGCGAGCGTTTTGGTTCTTACCCCTGAGCTAATTGAGCGCCAATCGGTTAAAAAATATTAATTCTTCGCTTTTTTGGTTTTGTTTTTTATTAAATTATCACCATCTGTCTTACTTAATAATAAGAAGACAAAAGCTGAGATAAGCGTAATGACACCAACGGTAATAAAAGTGTAGTGAAAATTATCGACCGTATTGCTATTAGGTTGTCCACCATAGAAGTTTAAGATTGCAGCACTGACTGCAATACCGAAGCTTATCGATAGTTGCTGAGTCACCGCTAACATACTATTTCCCGCACTCGCATTATTGTCTGTTAAATCAGCCAAACAAATAGTATTCATTGCGGTGAACTGCACTGACATCACCATTCCTAAAATGAATAAAGGTACGATTAACAGGTAAATCGACATACTTGGTGATTGTAAGGAAAACTGTGCAATCATTAATCCAATAATAATGGTGATAACAAATAATGTATTACGGTAGCCATACTTAGTTAGGACCCGAGTAACTCCCGATTTAGCAGTGATTGACCCTATTGCTAGTGGTGCCATCATCATTCCTGCCACAACGGCTTCGTAACCAAAACCCACCTGCAACATTAATGGCATTAAAAATGGAATACTGCCTGTTCCTAAGCGTGTCGCGATATTACCGCTGATCCCAATAGAAAATGTACGCGTTTTAAATAAATTCAATGGGATTATTGCGTGCTTAGTGCGTCTTGCATGGAAAATATAAACAAATAAGAAGAGAAAGCCGACTAAGACAATAGTGACTGGAATCGATGTTGAAAGAGATTTATCACTGAATAAGTCTAAGCTGACAGATAGCATGACTAAGCCGGAACCAAACAATAAGAACCCTAAAGTATCAAATTTACGTTTTGGCATTTTAAAGTCAGGCATATGTTTTAAGGCATAAAAAATACCTAAAACACCAATAGGAATATTAATAATAAATATCCAATGCCAAGTTGCATAGGTTACTAAGATACCACCTAATAGAGGCCCCAATATTGGCCCAACTAAACCAGGGATGGTGACGAAATTTAAGATAGGTAATAACTCACTTCGAGGGTAAGCCCTTATTAAGGCTAAGCGGGCGACTGGCATCATCATTGCCCCACCAATTCCTTGAATAACCCTAGAGGTCACTAAGAAATTTAAGGAAGGCGAAAGGGCACAAAGTAATGAACCAAGAGAAAATAAAGAAACCGCTAAAATAAATATACGTCTTGTACCAAATCTATCTGCAAACCAGCCGCTAACAGGAATCAATAGAGCAACAGTAAGCGTATAACTGACTACGGCTGATTGCATCGCAAGCGGCGAGTGATCGAGGCTTCTTGCAATATCAGGTAAAGCCGTATTCAAAATTGTGGCATCAAGCGCTTGCATGAAAAAGGCCATTGCCGCAATCCATGGAAGGCCAGACATATTTTTCGCTGTTTTGAACATCAGTTACCTATACAAATAAATGAAAGCTTTAATGGAATATTGTTTTGTTAGTCTTGCTTTTGGGTAATCGTTAGTAAGTTATAGCAAAGGTCGAGTGCTACTGTACTTTTACCATGAATAATTGCATTGGCAAGTTGTTGATGAATTTCGACCTCTATAACCTCATTATTAGTAATGACATCAAAGTAACGCAGATAAATAGAACGGAATAAATTAGCAAAAGAAATTAAGAAAGGATTGGCACAAGCTTTGTAAATAGTTAAATGGAAATGATAATCAACTTTCACCCAATGCGCCCTGTCAAATTCTTTGGCTAGTAATTGCATTTCACTTGCTAACAGTTGTAATGATTGCTTTTGTTCTTTTGTTGCATGTATAGCTGCAAGATAACAAGCTTGAGGTTCTATCGCTAGTCTAACCATTTTAAAGTGTTCCATCACGACAGATTGCTCTTCGATATTGGACCACCATGTTAAAAGATCTTGGTCTAAAAAATTCCAATTTGAGGGAGGCATAACCCGGGTACCTATTTTGGGGCGAGCTAATACCATACCTTTTGCAGCTAATATTTTTATTGCTTCTCTTATTGCTGTTCGACTTGCTTGGAATTGTTCTGATAATTCTAATTCGCTGGGTAAAATGGAATCAGGTAAATAGGCGCTGGTTAAAATCAACTGGCCAAGATTTTCTGCAATAATATAAGAGCGATTTTTTTGTGAGGCTGTTTGTTGCTTACTTAATTCCATAATTCATCTCAAAGCATAATTCTTAGATGCATATATTACGTGAGTAGATGTGTGATTGCTGCTTAAATAGTCAACATATAGACCTAATTTAACTTATAAATATGTTTTTGGCTAAAAAAAACACGAACAAGATAAAAACTCAAAAAAACACTTGCGAGAATTTTTCGACTCCCTATAATGCGCATCCGTTGTCATGAC
>NZ_JAMPPJ010000016.1:0-13193 GCF_028481025.1 Providencia sp. PROV150
TTTAGGGGCGTAGTTCAATTGGTAGAGCACCGGTCTCCAAAACCGGGTGTTGGGAGTTCGAGTCTCTCCGCCCCTGCCAGTTACCAATTAAGTAATAATAAAAGAAGTATCTATTGATAACCCGATTAGCTTAATCGGGTTTTTCTTTATTCGTGTGACTATAAATATAAAGTTATTTTCCCCTTCTGCTAATTTTCAATTTATTTTATCCCATTAGCTATCCCACTGTTTTGTATCTCTTAATCGTATTCACTATTTAAATACACTGTGATGTTACGTTCTCCCAGCTACTTTTTATTTTCACCATCTTATATTTATTTTTCGTATCATCAGTGAGTTGTTACTTACGACTTTATACTTCTCAATGTATTCACAGGTTGAATAATATTTTGTTGTGCTCAATATTTAAGTTAGAAAAATGAGCGTATATATAAAGTTGGTAGTTTAATTTTTATTAAGCTCAAAAATTATCTTGCTGAAAAAGCAAAATATCATTGTATTGCTGTATGAATATTGGTCAGTTATCTGTTATTAATATATCTTATTAAAAAACAAAATGAAGTATCAATTAAGATTATTTTGCAGAGATCTATAGTTTGTTTATGGGATCATAGGAAGGTGAGTGGATTTGTTACTCACCTTCTTATTTTTTATTCACTTAACTGTGCATTTTTTATTGGAGTTTTAATCAGTTGATTGATAAGAGCTTGCTGATCGTTTTTCTGGAGCCAAACTGCATACAAAGGTTTGTTTATTGAGGTTTCTGAGAGCGTTTTTAAGCCCGGATATTGATATACCCAATGAGCAGGTAAAAATGCCGCTGAAAGCGATACAGGAAGTAATTGGCGGGTAATATGGGCTGAGGTAGTGATCATAACAGGTGTGTCATCTTGAGTTAATGAAGGTTCATTTTTTGGATGGAAGTCAGCACCCCATTCAAGCCTTATAAAATTATATTTTGTGAGTGCAATATTTTTTTGGGAAGCCATGAGTTGTAAGTCAATCGTACCGATGATTGTACTTTCAAACTCATCCATTTTAGGTGGTTCAGTTGCGATTAATAAGTCTAATTCTCTAGAATGTAGTTGCTTAACAAGAGACTGGCGCGTTGAAACCCTAGCTTCGAGCCGCAGTTCATCATGTTGATTATAAAGTTCTTCTACCCAGTCAGTTAGATAACCTTCCCAAAGTGAAGCTGTTGCACCAATAGAAAGCTCTGTGTGTTGTGAGGCATGAGATATTTCTTTTTTAGCTTGCAGCCAGGTATTCATTAACGATTCAGCATATGGAACAAGCCTTTCTCCTGCAGCTGTTAACCGGATATTATTTCTATGCCGCGTAAATAGGCTTGTACCTAATTGTGTTTCTAATTGCCTAATACGGAAGCTAACCGCTGATTGCGTTAAATAGAGTGATTCTGCGGCTCGACCAAAGTGCCTAGTTTTACTGACCTCTAAAAAAGTTCTCAATAACTCGCTGTCCACATGCATCTCCAATTATTTTTGTCGTGATGATTTAAATGTTTTGTTTTACAGATTGTCAATGCTGTCTAATACTCCGCGCCATATAGAGTTTGACTGTAATAAGTTAGGAGTGTGTCAGATGGCAGATAGCTTCATCACGACTAATCGTTTTTTTGATAACAAACATTACCCACGTGGCTTTTCTCGTCATGGTGATTTCACCATTAAAGAAGCTCAGTTGCTAGAACGTCTCGGCCAAGCTTTTAATGAGCTTGATACAGGTAAACGTGCACCTCAGACAGAAGAAGAAAAACTTTTCGTCGCTGTATGCCGTGGTGAACGTGAACCGGCTACCCCAGAAGAAAAAGTTTGGACAAAATATTCTAGCCGTATTAACCGTCCAAAACGCTTCCATACTTTATCTGGCGGTAAACCGCAGATAGACCCATCGGAAGACTACACTGATACAGATGATTAATATTATCATCGTATGATAAGAGGGACTTCGGTCCCTTTATTTCTACGGGATAATAAGTACTTATCTGCCCACTCTTCTCAGCTTACTTGTTTTTGCAAATGAAGCAATAACTTATCCATTGCTCGATACCCCAAAGCTTCTAATAAATCTGAACGTTCAATAGTTTCTGCGGCATTAAGGTCGGCGATTGTTCTAGCAACCCTTAAAATTCTGTGCCAAGCTCGAATGGAAAGACCTAACTTATTTAATGCATGTTCTAAGAATAACGCATCTTTTGTTGTTAGCAGGCAAAATTGTGTGGTTTCTCTTGGTGTTAATAAACTATTAATTTTTCCAGCTCGCCTAAGTTGCCTATTTCTGGCTTCGATGACTCTTTGTCTAACCTGTTCACTTGTTTCACCTTGGTTAGTTTGATTACTTAATGAACCGAGAGGTAACAATGGAATCTCTATTGAAAGATCAAATCGGTCAATAAAAGGCCCTGATATGCGTGAAAGATAACGTAGTATGCGAGTAGGAGCTGAGCGGCTCATTTCTCCTTGGTAATGGCCTGTTGGGCTAGGATTTAGGGCCGCAATTAGCTGGAAACTGGCAGGATAGCAAACTTTTGCTTTTGCTCGAGAAATGCTAATTTTTCTAGATTCTAGGGGTTCTCGTAAAGAATCTAATACCGAGCGGCTAAATTCGGGTAATTCATCTAAAAATAAAACACCATGGTGTGCAAGTGAGATCTCACCAGGTTTGGGAAGAGAGCCACCACCAATTAAAGCGGCAATTGATGCACTATGGTGGGGTGCTCTAAAAGGCCTTATTGGCCAATTCATGTCTTCTTTTGTGTTTTCACTTAAACTATGTAGTGAAGCAACTTCTAAGGCTTCTTGAGAGGTTAATGGGGGGAGTAAAGTCATTAGACGGCTTGCTAGCATAGTTTTTCCTGTCCCAGGAGGACCCAACAAGAGTAAATTATGTCCACCTGCAGCACAGATTTCTAATGCCCGTTTTCCATGTTCTTGGCCAATAATATCGTTGATATCACCTTCTTGCTTGGTTGGGATAGACGCTTGATGAACTTGTTGATTACAAACTAATGTGTGTTTGTTATGTAAAAAATGGCAGAGCTCTAATAAGGATGTCGTGAAATAAACGCTATTATCTGGAAGTAGGCCTAGTTGGTGTTGGTTCTCCATTGATAGTATTAAAGAGCGCTGTTGTTTTAATGCCGATTGGGCAGCTGGAATAGCACTGTTGACATAGCGAACATCGCCAGACAAAGCAAGTTCGCCTAAAAATTCATACTGTTTTAATGGCTCGTGGGGGATTTGCCCTGATGATGCGAGTATGGCAATAGCGATGGCAAGGTCATACCGACCACTTTCTTTTGGTAAATCTGCTGGGGCTAAATTAACCGTCATTTTTTTAGCTGGATATTCAAACCCGCTATTTAGTAGAGCGCTTCGAACTCGATCTCTTGCTTCTTTTACTGCTGTTTCTGGTAGCCCAACAAGTGTTAAACCTGGAAGCCCATTACTAATATGTGCCTCAACAGTAACAAGAGGTGCTTCTAACCCAATTGATGCTCTAGTGTAAACAATTGCTAATGTCATAAGCCCTCCAATATTTTTTACAGAGTAATATTCTGCTGAAATTAGGTTTGTTTATCTTGAGTTGATAGCATATTTGCGAAGCTGCTCGATAATTTAATTGCTTAGTTACTAGGCTGTTTCAATTTGCGTCGAGTAGCTTCGAGGACTTGTTATAACAGTGATTGCGTTAGTTTTATAAAGAGTGGAAGCTATACTGAACTTGGATATTCATAAGAAAAAGTAATTAGTTTTTTGGCGTGAATCTTAATGGTATTGAATGGCTGGTGCGGATGATGTAGCTGATTATGCTATGTATTCTATTGAATTTTACTGAGAAATGGTAGTTTAAGCAGTTTATAATGCTATTTTGTTTATAACGATATGATTTTTAAATAATTTAATGTTTTGAAAATAAATAAATTAAATAAAAGTTGTCAAAACGATTTTAAAATGATAACTCTAAATAATAGATAATTAAGAATATTGAAAAAGTAAAACTCATGAACGCATTTATCCAAGCAGTTAGCCTAATTATTATTAGCGTGGTGGTGATTATTATCCCACCGTGCGGGGCTGCACTTGGACGACGAAGGCTAAAATAACAGCCAGATCTCACGAGAACCCCGCACCGAAAGGCGCGGGGTTTTTTTTGACATAAATGTTGATGAATGCAAATACACTAAATAAAACATAACAAATACAAATAGATAAAGTAGACGGACAGGAGATAAAGCATGAACGGAGCACAATGGTTAGTTCAAGCATTGCGAACACAGGGAGTTGATACCGTATTTGGGTATCCTGGTGGCGCAATTATGCCAGTTTATGACGCATTGTATGATGGCGGAGTTGAGCATTTGTTGTGTCGACATGAGCAAGGGGCTGTAATTGCTGCGATTGGATATGCACGTTCAACAGGGAAAACAGGGGTATGTATCGCAACATCGGGTCCTGGCGCAACAAATGTTATCACGGGATTAGCTGATGCATTGTTAGACTCCGTTCCTGTTGTCGCCATTACTGGGCAGGTTGCTTCTGAGTTTATTGGAACCGATGCCTTTCAAGAAATCGATGTTTTAGGGTTGTCCTTAGCTTGTACTAAGCACAGTTTTTTGGTTGAAGATATCGAGGACTTACCTCGCATTCTTGCTGAGGCTTTCGCAATCGCAAATAGTGGGCGTCCTGGTCCTGTACTGATTGATATTCCGAAAGATATTCAGCTACAACAAGCTGAGTTGTCTCCATTTTTAATGCCAGTAGAGCAAGAAGTCACTTCACCTTTATCTGAAATACAACAGGCAAGAATGCTATTAGAACAATCAGAAAAGCCTATGTTGTACGTTGGTGGCGGTGTTGGAATGTCTGGTGCCGTTAAAGAATTACGTGAATTTATTGAGTTTACAGGTGTTCCTTCAGTTGCAACGTTAAAAGGGCTTGGTGCCGTGAGCCCTTTAGATGAAAACTATTTAGGCATGTTAGGTATGCATGGTACTAAAGCAGCCAACATTTCAGTGCAACGCTGTGACTTACTCATCGCTGTTGGTGCTCGTTTTGATGATAGGGTAACAGGTAAGTTGAATACTTTTGCACCGAACGCCAAAGTGATTCATATCGATATAGACCACGTAGAATTAGACAAATTACGTCAAACACATGTTGCGTTACATGGTGATGCAAAAGTATTACTCCCTGAATTAATGCTTAAAAAATCAATTGCACCTTGGCAGCAGGAAGTTCAGCAACTTAAAAAAGAATTTGGTTGGCGTTATGACCACCCTGGTGAACCAATTTATGCGCCACTGTTATTGAAACAGCTGTCGGATAAAATGAAACCAAATACGGTTGTGACCACCGATGTAGGGCAACACCAAATGTGGTCAGCACAGCATATCACCGTTGATGGCCCTGAAAATTTCTTAACCTCTAGTGGGCTTGGCACCATGGGGTTTGGTATCCCTGCGGCAATTGGTGCACAGGTTGCTAGGCCTGAGGATACTGTAGTCTGTGTATCTGGGGATGGATCATTTATGATGAATGTCCAAGAGCTGGGAACCATCAAACGTAAGCAACTTCCTGTAAAAATCCTTTTGATCGATAATCAACGCTTAGGCATGGTTCGCCAATGGCAGGAATTGTTTTTTGAGCAGCGTTATAGTGAAACGATTTTGACGGATAACCCTGATTTTGTGGCATTAGCCAGTGCGTTTGGTATTAAAGGCCAACGAATTACTGATAAGTCAGAAGTTAATGCTGCATTAGATGAATTGCTGAATAGCGAAGGTGCCTATTTATTACAGGTATCAATTAATGAACTAGAAAATGTCTGGCCGTTGGTTCCACCTGGGGCTAGTAATGAAAAAATGATGGAGAAACCATTATGATGCAACATCAAATCTCGATATTGGCCCGTTTCCGTCCTGAGGTTTTAGAGCGTATATTAAGGGTCACTCGCCATCGTGGATTTCGTATTAATTCCATGAATATGGGGCAATCAACAGACGGCGACAATGTTAATATTGAACTCACTGTAAGTAGTCAAAGGCCATTAACTCAGCTTTGTGCACAGTTAACTAAGCTTTCAGACATTACAGAAGTTGAAGTACTACAACAAGAATCACGACTATTACGCACACAAAGTGCAATGTAAGGAATATACAAATGACTAAGAAAGCTGACTTTATTTGGTTTAACGGTGAAATGACGCCATGGGCTGATGCAAAGGTTCATGTTATGTCTCATGCTCTGCACTATGGTACATCGGTGTTTGAAGGCGTCCGTTGTTATGACTCACATAAAGGTCCTGTGGTCTTCCGCCACCGTGAGCATATGCAACGTTTGCATGATTCAGCGAAAATTTACCGTATGCCTGTCAGCTATAGCGTTGAAGAGTTAATGGAAGCTTGCCGTGCAACTTTGCGTAAAAATAACTTAGTCAGTGCGTATATTCGTCCACTAGTGTTTATTGGTGATGTTGGTATGGGCGTTAACCCACCAGACGGTTACAAAACCGATGTTATTTTAGCGGCGTTCCCATGGGGGGCGTATTTAGGTGAAGAAGCGTTAGACCAAGGTATTGATGCGATGGTGTCTTCTTGGAACCGTGTTGCACCAAACACCATTCCTACAGGGGCAAAAGCAGGTGGTAACTATTTATCTTCTCTACTAGTTGGTAGCGAAGCTCGTCGTCATGGTTACCAAGAAGGTATTGCATTAGATGTTCATGGGTATTTATCAGAAGGTGCGGGGGAAAATATTTTTGAGGTGAAAGACGGCATCCTGTATACACCTCCGTTCACATCCTCTGCATTACCAGGTATTACACGTGATGCAATTTTAACGTTAGCAAAAGATTTGGGTATTGAAGTTCGTGAGCAAACACTATCACGCGAATCTCTTTATCTTGCTGATGAAGTCTTTATGACAGGCACAGCTGCCGAAATTACGCCAGTACGTAGCGTTGATGGTATCCAAGTCGGCATTGGTCGTTGTGGCCCAGTAACCAAGCAAATTCAGCAAGCATTCTTTGGCTTATTTGATGGCACAACAGAAGATAAATGGGGCTGGTTAGATCCAGTAAACCCTTAATAATTAAATTGAAATAGATGTTACAGGCGGACGTTCCCCGCCTGTTTTAAACACGGGAGTTAAAGATATGCCTAAGTACCGTTCAGCAACAACAACTCATGGTCGTAATATGGCTGGGGCTCGTGCATTATGGCGTGCAACAGGCATGACCGATGCTGATTTTGGAAAGCCCATTATTGCTGTTGTTAACTCATTCACACAGTTTGTTCCAGGCCACGTACATTTACGTGATTTAGGCAAATTAGTTGCAGAGCAAATTGAAAATGCAGGTGGTGTTGCGAAAGAGTTTAATACAATCGCAGTTGACGATGGGATTGCCATGGGACATGGCGGAATGCTGTATTCCTTACCTTCCCGTGAATTAATTGCAGACTCGGTTGAATATATGGTAAACGCACACTGTGCGGATGCCATGGTGTGTATTTCAAACTGCGATAAAATCACGCCAGGCATGTTAATGGCGTCATTGCGCCTCAACATTCCGGTTATTTTTGTTTCGGGTGGCCCAATGGAAGCGGGTAAAACGAAGCTTTCAGACCAAATTATCAAGCTCGATTTGGTTGATGCCATGATCCAAGGGGCGAACCCAAATGTGAGCGATGCAGATAGCGAGCAAATAGAACGTTCAGCATGCCCAACGTGTGGCTCTTGCTCAGGAATGTTTACTGCAAACTCAATGAACTGCTTAACTGAGGCACTGGGGTTATCTCAACCAGGAAATGGCTCATTATTAGCGACTCATGCAGACCGCGAAACTTTATTTATCAATGCAGGTAAGCGCATTGTTGAATTAACTAAACGCTATTACGAACAAGATGATGAAAGTGCGTTACCACGCAATATCGCCAATAAATCTGCATTTGAAAATGCGATGACGTTGGATATTGCGATGGGTGGTTCAACTAACACAGTTCTGCATTTGCTTGCGGCGGCTCAGGAAGCCGAAATTGATTTCACCATGGATGATATCGACCGTTTATCACGTAAAGTTCCGCATTTGTGTAAGGTTGCACCGAGTACACAAAAATACCATATGGAAGATGTTCACCGTGCTGGTGGTGTTATTGGTATTTTAGGTGAACTGAGCCGTGCAGGTTTGTTGCAAGAAAACGTAACTAATATTTTAGGGCTAAGCTTCCAAGAAACATTAGCGCAATATGATGTGATGTTAACGAAGGACGAGTCTGTTAAATCGATGTTTTCCGCGGGCCCTGCTGGGATCCGTACGACAAAAGCCTTTTCACAGAATTGCCGCTGGCCATCATTGGATACTGACCGTGAGAATGGGTGTATCCGTAGTATTGAGCATGCGTATAGTTTGGATGGAGGGCTGGCTGTCCTGTCTGGAAATATTGCAGAAGATGGCTGTATTGTTAAAACCGCTGGAGTTGATGAAGGCAGCTTAACATTCCGTGGCCCAGCCAAAGTGTTTGAAAGCCAAGATGACGCAGTAGAAGCCATTCTGGGTGGCAAAGTCGTTGAAGGAGATGTGGTTGTTATTCGCTATGAAGGGCCAAAAGGTGGTCCAGGCATGCAAGAAATGCTTTATCCAACTTCATACCTCAAATCAATGGGATTAGGGAAAAGCTGCGCATTAATAACGGATGGCCGTTTTTCGGGTGGTAGTTCTGGCCTTTCTATCGGTCATATTTCGCCAGAAGCAGCGAGTGGTGGCTTATTAGCATTAGTTCAAGATGGCGATATTATTGATATTGATATTCCAAAAAGAACGATGGTGCTGGATGTGAGTGAAAGCGAATTGAATCAACGCCGTGAAGCTGAATTAGCTCGAGGCAATAAAGCTTACACCCCGCGTAATCGTCAGCGTGAGGTTTCTTTTGCTCTGCGTGCTTACGCTTCTTTGGCGACGAGCGCAGACAAAGGTGCTGTTCGTGACAAGTCGAAATTAGGGGGCTAATTGTGGCTGCAGCAAAACCATTACCGGCTGCCCCAACCGGAGCCGATTACTTAAAAGCGGCGCTAAGTGCGCCGGTTTATGAAGCTGCACAAGTAACGCCTCTTCAACAGATGGATAAAATATCTTCACGCTTGGGCAATACCATTTTAGTAAAGCGCGAAGATAGGCAGCCTGTACATAGCTTTAAGCTCCGTGGTGCTTACGCCATGATTGCGAGTTTAACCGAAGAGCAAAAAAGCAAAGGTGTGGTGACCGCTTCTGCAGGGAACCACGCTCAAGGCGTTGCATTATCGGCAAACCGTGTGGGTGTGAAAGCAAAAATCGTCATGCCAGTCGCAACAGCAGATATCAAAGTGGATGCAGTACGAAGCTTCGGTGGCGAAGCTATTTTACATGGCGCTAATTTTGATGAAGCGAAAGCGAAAGCCATTGCAATGGCAGAAGAGGATGGCTACACCTTCGTTCCACCTTTTGATCACCCTTCAGTCATTGCAGGTCAAGCTACGATAGCACTGGAACTATTGCAACAAGATGTTCATTTAGACCGAATTTTTATCCCAGTAGGTGGCGGTGGGTTAATTGCGGGCGTCGCTGTGATTATTAAGCAGTTAATGCCAGAGATTAAAATTATTGGTGTGGAGTCTGAAGATGCCGCCTGTCTAAAAGCAGCATTAGAGGCGGGACACCCTGTTGATTTACCCCGTGTTGGCTTGTTCGCAGAAGGTGTGGCAGTCAAACGTATTGGCGATGAAACCTTCAGATTGTGCCAGCAATATGTTGATGATGTTATCACTGTTGATAGTGATTCCATTTGTGCAGCATTGAAAGATATTTTTGAAGATGTTCGCGCGATAGCAGAGCCTTCAGGCGCTTTGGCATTGGCCGGATTGAAAAAATATGTACAGCAGCACAACATCAAAGGCGAACGTTTAGCACATATTTTGTCCGGTGCGAATATGAATTTCCACGGGCTGCGTTATGTTTCTGAGCGCTGTGAAATTGGTGAACAACGAGAAGCTTTGCTGGCAGTGACCATTCCTGAGCAAAAAGGGAGTTTCTTACGTTTTTGCCAGTTACTAGGCCATCGAGCCATTACGGAGTTTAACTATCGATATACGGATGCCGATCCTGACCGTGCTTGTATTTTTGTTGGGGTGCGTTTAAGTGGCCGTGATGGCGAGCGCTCGGAGATTATCCAAGAACTTAGAAGTAACGGCTATGAAGTCAATGATTTATCAGATGATGAAATGGCAAAACTTCATGTGCGTTATATGATTGGTGGTCGCCCATCAAAGCCATTAGATGAAAGATTGTATAGCTTTGAATTTCCAGAGTCTCCAGGTGCATTACTGAGATTCTTAGAAACACTCGGGACTCATTGGAATATTACGTTATTTCATTATCGCAGCCATGGTACAGATTATGGGCGAGTGCTGGCGGCGTTTGAACTGGCTGGGCCAGAAGTACGTTTTGATAGGCATCTTGATGCGTTAGGTTATGAATATCATGATGAAACAGGAAACCCGTCTTTCCGTTTTTTCTTAGCGCCGCAAGATAGCCAAAGAACCTTAGATTGAGTTGTCTGGGAGTAATTCCCAAAACGCTTTAATTAATGGTTCACTCAGGCGTTTGCTTAATAGGCAAACGCCGAGTTCAAAAGGTTCTACCATTGAAATATTATCGAGCTGTGAAATACGGCTGCGTACGGGTTCTGGGCTGTTATCAACGACCACACTAGGAATCAAGGCAATACCGCATCCCAAAGCCACCATTGACACAATTGCCTCATGGCCTGATACCGTCGCATAAATGACAGGGTTATTGATATTATGGCGACGGAACCAGAGTTCGATACGTTTACGAGATGGGCCGTGCTCAGGCAGGATAAAGGGGACGGTAGACCAATCAGGTTCCGCTTCTGTTACCATGCTTCGTACAGCACAGGGTAATGATGGCGCAATCAAAACGAGAGGGATTTCGCCGATTTTTGCAAAACGGACGTTATCAGGTAAGCGCTCGGGTTTCCCAGCGATGCCAAGATCAGCCTCATGAGTTTCCACTTTTTCGACAGCATCCGCTGCGTCCCCTGTCGTGAGTTTAATTTCCACTAATGGGTGTAGCGCACGGAATTTATCTAAAACTTCGGGTAAATGACTATAAGCTGCTGTAACTGAGCAAAAAAGATGTAGTTCCCCACTGAGCGATGGACTTTGCTGGTTGAGAGCATGTTGCAGCTGTTGATATTGCAATAATGTTTGTTGGGCAAATTGCTTAAGGTGTTCCCCTGCTTGGGTCAATTTAACTGAGCGGTTATCTCGCACAAATAGTGGGTGACCAAGCTGCTCTTCGAGGCGTTGTATTTGCCGAGACAACGTGGAAGGACTGACATGCATCGCTTTAGATGTGCGCCCGAAGTGGCAACTTTGTGCTAAATGCAAAAAAAGCTTGAGATCGCGAATGTCCATTTTGCCCTCTAATTAACATAATTAATGGCGTTGCAGATATTGCAACATTGTATTGTTAATATATCAATTTAAGCAATGCGAAACATCGCATATAGTAAATCCATAAACGCTCAAAAATGAGCGACAGGCAGACTGCCTGACATAACGAACACAACAGAACAATGGAGTATGACAATGGCGAATTATTTTAACACATTGAATTTGCGTGAGCAGTTAGCTCAATTAGGCAAGTGCCGTTTTATGCAGCGCGAAGAGTTTGCAGATGAAGCAGGTTTTCTGAAAGGTAAAAAAATCGTCATCGTCGGTTGTGGAGCGCAAGGTTTAAACCAAGGCCTGAATATGCGTGATTCAGGTTTAGATATTGCTTATGCATTACGTGATGAAGCAATTGCAGAGAAACGTGCTTCATGGCGCAAAGCGACAGAAAATGGTTTCAAAGTTGGTACTTATGAAGAACTGATCCCTACCGCTGATTTGGTTATTAACTTAACGCCAGACAAGCAGCACTCAACCGTTGTTCGCGCTGTTCAGCCTATGATGAAACAAGGTGCAGCACTGGGTTATTCACATGGCTTCAACATTGTTGAAGTTGGCGAAGAAATTCGTAAAGATATTACTGTTGTGATGGTAGCGCCAAAATGCCCAGGTACTGAAGTTCGTGAAGAATACAAGCGTGGTTTTGGTGTTCCAACGCTGATTGCAGTACACCCAGAAAATGACCCGAAAGGTGAGGGTATGGCGATTGCCAAAGCGTGGGCAGCAGCGACTGGTGGCCACCGTGCAGGTGTTTTGGAATCATCATTTGTTGCAGAAGTTAAGTCTGACCTGATGGGCGAGCAAACTATTCTGTGTGGAATGCTGCAAGCGGGGGCATTACTGAGTTACGACAAAATGGTCGCAGACGGTGTTGAGCCAGGCTACGCAGGAAAATTAATTCAGTTTGGCTGGGAAACTATCACCGAAGCACTGAAACAAGGCGGTATCACGCTGATGATGGACCGTTTGTCTAACCCTGCAAAAATTCGTGCTTATGCATTATCTGAACAACTGAAAACCATTATGGCGCCATTGTTCCAAAAACATATGGATGACATCATTTCAGGTGAATTTTCTGCAACCATGATGGCAGACTGGGCAAATGATGATAAAAACTTGCTGACATGGCGTGAAGAGACAGGCAAAACAGCATTTGAAAATTACCCTGAATATGAAGGGAAAATCGCAGAACAAGAGTATTTTGACCACGGTGTTCTGTTAGTTGCAATGGTTAAAGCAGGCGTTGAGTTAGCGTTCGATACGATGTTAGAAGCGGGTATCTTAGAAGAATCGGCTTACTATGAATCACTGCATGAATTACCACTGATTGCGAACACCATTGCTCGTAAACGTTTATATGAAATGAACGTGGTTATCTCTGATACTGCAGAGTATGGTAACTATCTGTTCTCATTCGCAGTTGTGCCAATGCTGAAGGATTTCATGACGAAGTTACAAGCAGGGGATTTAGCGAAACCAGTTGCCGATAATGGCACTGATAACGCACAGTTACGTGATATCAACGAAGCTATCCGTAACCATCCTATCGAGAAAATCGGTAAGACGTTACGTGGTTATATGACGGATATGAAGAAGATTGCGGTCGGCTAACTCATTTTTCGTCACTCTTCGCGTGATAGGCGCGTTGGCTGCACTCGGCTCCCC
>NZ_JAMPPJ010000017.1:0-62106 GCF_028481025.1 Providencia sp. PROV150
AAGTCACATACTAATGTATGTTCCTTGGGATAATCTTATTTTTCGTCACTCTTCGCGTGATAGGTGCGTTGGCTACACTCGGTTACCCAAGTCACATACTTAATGTATGCTCCTTGGGATAACCTCCTTTGCCGCCTTCCTCTAACGCGAATAGTTTAGAAAAATGCATTGATGTTATAAAAGAAAAAGAACAAAACCACATCTTTCTGATGAATGATGTGGTTTTTTGTTTTTTATAAATAGAGAAGATCGTTGCTCAAGAGTTGGGTCGGTTTCTGCTACAATCTGTAGCGAATTCCTTTTTGAATAACTGAGTGATGTAGATAAGCCATGCGATTGAATCCTAGCCAACAGCAGGCAGTTGAATTTGTCGATGGCCCGTGCCTTGTATTGGCGGGGGCGGGGTCAGGCAAAACACGTGTTATTACCAATAAAATTGCGCATTTAATTCGCCAATGCGGTTATCAGCCTCGGCAAATTGCAGCGGTGACTTTCACCAATAAAGCGGCGCGGGAAATGAAAGAGCGCGTGGCACAAACCTTGGGTAAAAAAGAAGCGCGTGGTTTGATCATATCCACCTTCCATACATTAGGCTTGGAAATTATTAAGCGTGAATATAAAGCGCTGGGTATTAAAGCCAACTTTTCGCTATTTGATGACCAAGACCAGATGGCATTGTTGAAAGAACTCACTTTTGACTTACTAGAAGAAGATAAAGACTTACTCAAACAATTGATCTCAGCGATCTCTAATTGGAAAAATGATCTTATCTCGCCACAACAAGTTATAGGCCAAGCACGGAGTGAGAAAGAGCATCACTTTGCGGAGTGTTATCGCCGCTATGAACTTCATCTGAAAAGTTGCAATGTGCTGGATTTTGACGATTTAATCAGCAAGCCTACCTTGTTGTTATACCAAAATGAAGAAGTTCGCGAGCGTTGGCAGCAAAAAATTCGTTACTTGCTGGTGGACGAGTACCAAGATACCAATACGAGTCAATATCAGTTGGTTAAATTGCTTGTGGGGCAGCGAGCAAGGTTTACGGTTGTGGGCGATGACGATCAGTCAATCTATTCATGGCGTGGCGCAAGGCCACAAAACTTGGTTTTATTGAATCAGGACTTCCCTAAGTTAAATGTCATTAAGCTTGAGCAAAATTACCGTTCATCTGAACGAATTTTAAAGGCTGCAAATATTTTAATTGCCAATAACCCTCATGTATTTGAAAAAAAATTATTTTCTGAATTGGGATATGGAGCGCCACTTCGGGTTCTTACGGCAAACAATGAAGACCATGAAGCTGAAAGAGTGATTGGGGAGCTTATTGCACACCATTTTATTAATAAGACGGAATATAAAGATTACGCCATTTTGTATCGCGGTAATCATCAATCGCGTATTTTTGAAAAAATGTTGATGCAAAATCGTATTCCGTATCGCATTTCGGGGGGGACTTCGTTTTTCTCCCGCCCTGAAATTAAAGACTTATTAGCCTATTTGCGAGTATTAACTAACCCTGAAGATGACAGTGCTTTTTTACGCATAGTAAATACTCCACGTCGAGAGATTGGCCCCAAAACTATCCAAAAACTTGGGGAATGGGCAAACCAACGAGGGAAAAGCTTATATCAAGCCAGCTTTGATCTAGGGCTTGAACAAATTTTAAAAGGTAAAGGATTAGAAGCATTACAGCGTTTCACTCATTGGATGGACAGTATTGTTAGAACGTCGGAACGCGAACCTTTAATTGCGGTGCGTGATTTACTGCGCGAAATGGATTATGAAAGCTGGTTATATGAAACGTCGACCAGTACTAAAGCTGCTGAAATGCGAATGAAAAACGTCAACCAATTGTTCACATGGATGAGTGAAATGGTGGAAGGTGATGATCTCAATGACCCAATGACATTGAGCCAAGTGGTTACACGCTTTACGCTGCGCGATATGATGGAGCGTGGTGAGGATGATGAAGAATCAGACCAAGTTCAACTCATGACGTTGCATGCGTCTAAAGGCCTTGAATTTCCTTATGTTTTTTTGGTCGGTATGGAAGAAGGGCTGCTGCCACATCAAAGCAGTATTGATGAAAATAATATTGATGAAGAACGCCGTTTAGCTTATGTAGGGATCACAAGAGCGCAAAGAGAGTTATTCTTTTCTCATTGTCGTGAGCGTCGTCAATATGGTGAATTGATCCGTCCCGAATTAAGCCGTTTTCTCCTTGAATTGCCACAAGATGATTTACAATGGGAGCAACAGCGTAAAGTGGTTAGTGCGCAGGAGCGTATGCAGAAAGGGCAATCAGCTTTAGCCGATATTAAAGCGCGCTTAGGGCTAAATAAAAAAAGTGAGTAACCACAACTAATTGAATTTCCACACTAGAGTAGGTCTAGTGTGGAATATATTATCAATTTGAACTATTACGTTCTTCCAACTCTAAAACCCAATTCACATAGCCCTGCCATTGAACTTCTTGCTGTAAATTTTCCGCTCGTAGAGGGTGAGCAGATAACCAACGATAAGGCAGTGTAATGGTTAACCTTTGTGCATTCACATTAAGTCTTAGTGCAGGCAAGGTATCATCCCGTCTGCGGCTCGCAAAAATAATGGCGAGGCGGAGTAAACGACATAAATCATATGCATGCTGTATGGGTAGCGCATTTTGTTGGCTTAATGGTGTTAAATCGATAGGGCCTTGCTGATTTTTCAATAATGCAGCAAGTAACCGTTTTTGAGCTGGAGTGAAGCCAGGTAAATCAAGGTGTGTTATGAGGTAGCTCGCGTGCTCGGGGCCTTTACGGAAATCGACACTCAAGCCGATTTCATGTAAGGCGCATGCACTCGATAGTAAATCACGACAGCGTGTATCTAAGCCCCAATCTTTCGCGACTTGTAAATAAAAATATTCTGCAAGTTGACGGACTCGGCCAGCTTGTTCGATATCGACTTGGAAGCGCCGTTGAATATTGCGAACGGTACGAGCGCGAATATCCTGCTCAATAGGAAGCTGTAACATACCATAGACAAGCCCTTCACGAAGTGCTCCGCCAGCAAGTGTCATGTTATCAATGTCTAATGCTTCAAAGATAGCAATCAAAATAGACAAGCCGCTTGGAAAAACAAGGGCACGTTCGAAGGTTAAGCCGTCAATTTCAAGCTCTTCAAGTTTTTGGCATTGAATGGCTTTGCGCTTAAGCTGTTGTAACTTAGAAAGGGTGATCAGTTCATCCATGCCTTGGGCAATCATGATTTCCTGAATGGCTTGTACAGTACCGGATGCTCCAACACATATTTTCCACCCATGTGTCTTGAGTGACTCTGCAATAGGGGCGATGACATTATGTGCAGCGGCTTGAGCCGCTGAGAAGTTTTCTTCGGTTAAACTTCTATCGCCAAAGTAGCGTTCAAGCCAAGTCACACAACCCATTTCAAGACTATAGAGTTGCTCCGCTTTTGCGCCAGTACCTGTAACAAGTTCAGTACTTCCCCCACCAATATCAACCACTAAGCGTTGATCTGGCCCACCAGTTGTATGTGCAACACCTTGATAAATTAAGCGAGCTTCTTCTTCCCCTTGAATAACTTTTACAGGGTTTCCTAAAATTTGACTGGCTTTTTCGATGAAAACATCGGCATTTTTAGCTAAACGCAAAGTCGCAGTCGCGACAACACGAATTTGTGTATTCGGAATATCTTGTAAGTGCTCCGAAAACAGGCGTAAACATTGCCAGCCTCGCTCCATTGCTTGCTCAGAAAGCAGGTTGTTGTTATCTAACCCTGCAGCAAGACGAACTTTGCGTTTAACCCTAGAGATCACCTGAATGCTACCAGCAGTTTCACGTACGACTAGCATATGAAAACTGTTTGAGCCTAAATCGATGGCGGCATAAAGAGAAGAAGATTTCAGCATATCGTTTTTACTCAGCCTGGACGTTTATGGTTGTTTCGTGGGCCATTGTGGCGACGCTGCGAATTCGAATTACGGCGCTGGCCTCCAGGGCGTGGGCGATGGCGGCGTTTTGGTGCCGGTAAATCGCTCAATAATGCATCACTGTTATACTTACTAACAGGGATTGAGTGTTGAATATATTCTTCAATAGCAGGCAGGTTAAGTGAATATTCTTCACAGGCTAAGCTAATTGAGTTTCCGCTTTCACCAGCACGACCAGTACGACCAATACGGTGTACGTAATCTTCACAGTCATCAGGTAAGTCGTAATTAAATACATGAGTAACTGATGGAATATGTAAACCACGAGCTGCAACATCAGTTGCCACTAAAATATCTAAATGGCCTTGTGTGAATTGCTCTAATATACGCAGTCGCTTTTTCTGTGCGACATCGCCGGTCAACAAACCTACACGATGACCATCAGCAGCTAAATGCGCCCAAATATCATCACAACGGTGTTTTGTATTGGCGAAAATAATACAACGCTCTGGCCACTCTTCTTCAAGAAGCGTTTGGAGTAAGCGCATTTTTTCTTCATTAGAAGGGTAAAATAACTCTTCTTTGATACGATGACCTGTTTTTTGTAAAGGTTCGACCTCAACATATTCAGGGTTATTCATTTGCTCGAAAGCTAATTCTCTTACTCGGTAAGATAAAGTTGCAGAAAACAGCAAATTAAGCCTTTCTGCAGCACCTGGCATACGACGGAAAATCCAGCGAATATCTTTAATAAAACCAAGATCATACATGCGGTCGGCTTCATCAAGTACCACAACTTGAACCGCACTTAAGTCGACATGGCCTTGTTTCGCGTAGTCGATTAAACGGCCTGTTGTACCAATAAGGATATCAACACCGTTTTGTAAAACCTTAAGCTGCTCATCATAGCCGTCACCACCGTAGGCTAGCCCCATTTTCAGGCCAGTATATTCAGCTAGCTCTTTAGCATCCGAATAAATTTGTACCGCGAGTTCGCGTGTCGGTGCCATAATCAGCGCACGAGGCTGATTCGCTTTTTTACCCTCAATAGCGGGGTGAGTTAATAAATAATGGAATGTAGACGTTAAAAAAGCTAACGTTTTACCTGTACCAGTTTGCGCTTGACCCGCCACGTCTTTGCCTTCGACAGTAAAAGGCAAGGTGGACGCCTGTATAGGCGTGCAAAAATTGAAGCCTTTTTTATTCAGAGCTTCAATGACTTTAGGGTGCAATGCGAAGTCGGAAAACTTCTTTTCTGTCAAGTGTGCTTTACTCATAGTATGTTAGAATATCAGTTAACGGTTGGTTTACGAAAGTGTATCTTTTGAAATAAAGCATACTGCTGCCAATAATGTTACACTAAGTCTGCAAAAGATGATCCTTTGGAGTACAACATGAGCGATAAAATTATACATATAACTGATGCAAGTTTTGCAACTGAAGTTCTGAACGCAAGTTCACCTGTTCTAGTCGATTTTTGGGCTGCATGGTGTGGTCCTTGTAAAATGATCGCGCCTATTCTTGATGAAGTTGCTGAAGAATATACAGGCAAACTGACCATCGCAAAACTGAATATTGATGAAAACCCTGCTACCGCTCCAAAATATGGAATTCGTGGTATCCCGACCTTGCTTTTATTCAAAAATGGTGAAGTCGCAGCAACGAAAGTTGGGGCATTATCAAAAACGCAACTGAAAGAATTTTTAGACGAAAATCTGTAAGTTATCGTTATATGTAAGCTAAAACGTTTAGCGGTATATCTATTTTATCTAGAGAGCCGCTAGACGTCTTCACTTAAGCATGATAAGTTATCGTCATTCCTCGTATAGCACCCATATGAATTACCTTGTATTCCATTGCTCTTATCTTACATATCTAGCTTGTTAGTTCAGTATTGTGATGATTGTTATTGATCAAAAAACTGATGGCGTAATGATTTTAAATATGAAAATTGAAAGTTTAGACATTGAGTTATAGCAGTATTCAATATCTTCGGTTTCAATGCATCTCTCATATGAATTAAAGATAGCGCATAAGCGAACGCAATGAAATTCAATATTTTTATATCATAGGGATATAAAAACGAAGTGGGACAGGTTTGTCTTTAGCAATTATGTGTTTTTTAATGCTAATCTGACATTAAATTTGCGATATTGGGATGGATGTTGTCCTAAATGTACAAAAAACTATTGCTAATATTGTGTGTGTTTCTAATAATATGTCACACATCATCAAGATGAGTTGCAGTCAAATGTTAGAGCAATCTTAGTAATGGCTAGCACAAGATTTTTTTGCATTGTTGTTTGCTTTTGGTAAAAATTAGTGAGCAACAGGGCAGTATAAAGTTAAACTGGCACTTAATAGTAAGCTGCCGTCAATTTACGTTCATAGTTCGAGAATTACCCCGAGTTAAAGAACCCACCATTATGAATCTTACCGAATTAAAAAATACGCCAGTATCAGAATTGATTACGTTAGGCGAAAACATGGGGCTAGAGAACTTAGCCCGTATGAGAAAGCAGGATATTATTTTCTCTATTTTGAAGCAGCATGCGAAAAGTGGCGAAGATATTTTCGGCGATGGCGTACTGGAAATATTGCAGGATGGATTTGGTTTCCTCCGTTCAGCAGACAGTTCTTACCTCGCAGGTCCTGATGATATCTACGTTTCTCCTAGCCAAATCCGCCGTTTTAACCTACGTACAGGTGACACAATTTCAGGAAAAATTCGTCCTCCTAAAGAAGGTGAACGTTATTTTGCCCTCCTGAAAGTCAACGAAGTTAATTACGACAAACCTGAAAATGCCCGCAGTAAAATTCTTTTCGAAAACCTCACTCCATTACATGCAAACCGTCGTCTGCGCATGGAACGTGGTAATGGTTCAACTGAAGATTTAACTGCTCGTGTACTAGACTTAGCGGCTCCAATCGGTCGTGGTCAACGTGGTCTGATTGTGGCTCCACCGAAAGCCGGTAAAACAATGTTACTGCAAAATATTGCAGCGAATATTGCACACAATTACCCTGATTGCGTTCTGATGGTTCTGTTGATCGATGAACGTCCTGAGGAAGTGACCGAAATGCAGCGTTTGGTTAAAGGTGAAGTTATTGCTTCAACTTTCGATGAGCCTGCAGCACGTCACGTCCAAGTCGCTGAAATGGTGATTGAAAAAGCGAAACGTCTAGTTGAACATAAAAAAGACGTTATCATTTTACTCGACTCTATTACGCGCCTAGCTCGTGCATATAACACCGTTGTACCTTCCTCTGGGAAAGTATTAACCGGTGGTGTGGATGCTAACGCATTACACCGTCCAAAACGTTTCTTCGGTGCTGCTCGTAATGTTGAAGAAGGTGGAAGCCTGACAATCATTGCAACTGCACTGGTTGATACCGGTTCTAAGATGGATGAAGTTATTTACGAAGAGTTTAAAGGTACAGGTAACATGGAACTGCACCTATCTCGTAAGATTGCAGAAAAACGTGTTTTCCCTGCAATAGACTACAACCGTTCAGGTACGCGTAAAGAAGAGTTACTTACATCGCAAGATGAGTTACAAAAAATGTGGATCCTACGTAAGATTATTCACCCAATGGGCGAAATCGATGCGATGGAGTTCCTCATCAGTAAGTTAGCGATGACAAAAACCAACGAAGAGTTCTTTGATTTTATGAAAAGAGCGTAACCGTTAAGGTTCTCTGCGTATTATAAAAAAGGTGCCTGTTATGGCACCTTTTTTTTGTTTTCATACTCGATAGTGGTGTATAAAAATTAAAGCCTACCATATTAAGCAGGTTTAATATTTTACTGATTTATTTTCAATAAATTAAGAACATGTTTTATTTGGTTCATTTATAAATAGCATTGGGTAGCAGATGGAGTTTTTATTAAAAAATTAATAATAAACGATAGGAAATACTAACGAACATGCTTTAATTGATTGAATTAAAAGATAAATTTATGAAAAATATTTATTTTGTGATTAGCGTTAAATTTATTTTCGCCACTTTATTATTTAATCATCAAGCGCCTATTTAAACATCAATCGATTAACTCAATTTTAGAGTATTGCTTTTATGGCATGCATATTGCAGCTATTCAGTATAAAATTACCGGATGTTTCGTTATTAAATCAAACACACTAATAAAGTGTAAAAACTAATAATGTTACAGGAATCTCTTTATGAATAAAGATTCGTCTTATAGTGAATTTTAGTACCAAGATGATAATGCATTGGCGTATGCTGGTTTATCTGCATTCGCTAAAAAATTAGTTTTGAAAGTTAAATATAAAGATTAAGAGAGTCAAACAGTGGACACCATACACTTTGTAACCAATCTCTTCTACGTTTTCTTGTTTTCATTAGTTTTTATTTTTCTGGCTCGAGTTGTTGCAATAAAAATCGGGTTAGTTGATAAACCTAATTTCAGAAAGAAACACGTAGGATTAGTTCCTCTTGTTGGGGGAATTTCCGTTTTCTTTGGGATCTGTTTTGCGTTTTATATTACCGGAGAATATATCCCTCATAAGTGGCTATATATCGCTTGTGCAGGGTTATTAGTCTTTATTGGCGCATTAGATGATAGGTTTGACATCAGTGTGAAACTAAGGGCTGGTATTCAAGCGATCGTTGCGGTTGTTATGATGACAGCGGCAGGGTTGAAACTTGATTCACTCGGTCATGCCTTTGGCCCATGGGAACTGGTACTGGGTCCATTCGGTTATATCGTTACCCTATTTGCAGTATGGGCAGCAATTAATGCTTTTAACATGGTTGATGGCATTGATGGGTTACTCGGTGGCTTATCTTCTGTTTCTTTTGGCGCTCTCGGCTTTTTGCTATATCAAAACGGTAACTATGCGTTAGCATTTTGGTGTTTTGCCTTTATTGCAGCTATCCTTCCTTATATTCTTCTGAATTTAGGTGTGCTAGGCCGTCGTTTTAAAGTTTTCATGGGAGATGCGGGAAGTACGCTGATTGGGTTTACTATTATTTGGATCCTTGTGGCTTCGACCCAAGAAGAAGTACATCCGATTAACCCAGTTACCGCTTTATGGATTATTGCGATCCCACTAATGGACATGGTTGCCATTATGTATCGCAGAATTCGTAAAGGGATGAGCCCATTTTCACCCGATCGCCAGCACATTCATCATTTAATTATGCGTTCTGGTTTTACACCAAAAGGGGCATTTGTACTGATTACACTATCAGCGGCCGCTTTAGCATGTGTCGGTATTATTGGTGAACACTTAACATTTGTACCTGAATGGGTAATGTTGGCATTATTTTTGCTTGTATTTATGATGTATGGTTACTGCATCAAACGAGCTTGGAAAGTCGCCCGTTTTATTAAGCGAGTGAGACGTAGAGCACGTAGAGGAGCAGTACGGTAACGACAAAACGAAAATAGAGGTTCTGTGCAGTGAATAACTCAGAAACACAACCGAGTCAGCATCAATCGCCAATAGAGCCGGAATTGGATATCCGTGGTTTATGTCGCTCACTGTGGCAAGGTAAAATTTGGATCGTTGCATTTGCCGTTATTTTTGCAGCAATTGCCTTGGGAGCGTCCTATTTTATGCAGCCGAAGTGGAGTGCGACAGCAATTACGGATTTACCAACCGTCAATAATCTGGGAAGTTACTATTCTCAGCAGCAATTTCTGCGCAACCTCGATTCCCGTATTAATACTACGGGGCAAGAAGGGCAATTACCGACAATTGCAAAAGAAGCTTATCAAGAATTCACAAAGCAGCTTGGCTCTTATGATACACGTCGTCAATTTTGGCTAAATACGGATTACTATAAGCAGCGCTTAGAGAATGATCCTAAAGCAGATGCCGCATTATTGGATGAGCTCATCAACGATATTGAGTTTACGCCAGCAGATGAAGTCAAAAATTTAACAGATAGCATTAAGTTAGTGGCGGAAACTTCCGCAGATGCGAACCAGTTGCTGCGTCAATACACTCAGTTTGCTAACCAACGTGCCACAACGAATCTAAATGATGAAATTAAAGGCACTTGGGCAACGAAAATGCAATCCATGAAGGCATTAGTTAAACGTGAAGATATGGTGGCGAAGGCCGCTTATGAGCGACGTTTGAATGCACTGGAACAAGCATTAAAAGTTGCAGAAAAACAAGGTATTGTACGTAATCAAAGCGCAACACCTGTGGATGAAATCCCAGATTCAAAAATGTTTATGCTAGGTGCCCCTTTATTACAAGCACAAATTGAAACATTGAAAGCAACCGGCCCCGATCACGACAGTGATTACGACCAAAATATTGCCATGTTATCAACATTGAGCGTCGGGCCTACCCTCCAAGATAATTTTCAAGCATATCGCTATTTACGTACTCCTGAAGAGCCCGTTAAACGCGATAGTCCTCGTCGAGCCTTTATGATGGTTCTATGGGGAGCCATAGGGATGTTAGTAGGTGCCGGAGTGGTACTTGCTCGCCGCCGCCCATCTTGATTTTGGGATAAGCCACTGGCGAATTTTCCAGTGGCATATAAAGTTATTAAGATTATACAAAGCAGCTCACTGCGAAAGATAAATATAAGAGAGTCACTGTGAAAGTATTGACTGTATTCGGCACACGACCTGAAGCTATTAAAATGGCACCACTGGTTCATGCATTGGCTGAAGATACAGACTTTGAAGCTAAAGTTTGTGTTACGGCACAGCATCGTGAAATGCTAGATCAAGTACTGAAACTGTTTGAGATCATTCCAGATTACGATCTCAATATTATGAAGCCAGGGCAAGATTTAACTGATATCACTTGTCGTATTCTTGAAGGGTTGAAAAGCGTTTTTGCTGATTTTCAACCGGATGTTGTTCTTGTTCATGGCGACACAGCTACAACGATGGCAACTAGCCTTGCGGCATTTTACCATCGTATACCAGTAGGGCATGTTGAAGCGGGATTACGTACAGGAAACCTGTATTCGCCATGGCCTGAAGAGGCAAACCGTAAGATTGCTGGTCATTTAGCGATGTATCACTTCGCGCCAACTGAAAATTCACGCCAAAATTTGTTAAAAGAATCTATTCCTGACAGTCATATTTTTGTCACCGGTAATAGTGTGATTGATGCGTTATTGTGGGTACGTGATAAAGTCATGAGCGACCAGCATATGATGGAGAAATTGGCTGCAAATTACCCATTTATCGACCCAAATAAAAAAATGATTTTAGTCACGGGCCATCGTCGAGAAAGTTTTGGTGGTGGCTTTGAACGTATTTGTCACGCTTTAGCAGAAATTGCACAAGCGCATCCCGATGTGCAAGTCGTATATCCAGTTCACTTAAATCCAAATGTGAGTGAGCCTGTTAAACGTATACTGCATGATATTGATAATATTATTTTAATTAGCCCTCAAGACTACCTACCGTTTGTTTATTTGATGAACCATGCTTATTTAATTCTAACAGACTCAGGTGGTATTCAAGAGGAAGCGCCTTCTCTCGGTAAGCCTGTTTTGGTGATGAGAGATACCACAGAACGACCAGAAGCTGTTGATGCAGGTACTGTTCGTCTTGTGGGAACAGATACACAAAAAATTGTGAAAGAAGTTAATCGGTTACTGACAGATGACGCGGAGTATCACGAAATGAGCCGCGCACATAACCCTTATGGGGATGGTCATGCATGTCAGCGTATTCTTGCAGCATTGAAAAGTAATCAGGTGAAATTATGAGTTTTGAAACTATTTCTGTTATTGGCCTTGGTTATATTGGTTTACCAACAGCAGCAGCCTTTGCATCACGTAAAAAACAAGTGGTTGGTGTCGATGTTAACCAACATGCCGTTGATACTATTAACCAGGGTAAAATCCACATCGTGGAGCCAGAACTGGATATCGTGGTCAAAAAGGCGGTTGAAGACGGCCATCTGAAAGCTTTTACTAAGCCGCAACCTGCAGATGCTTATCTGATTGCTGTGCCTACGCCATTTAAAGGCGAGCACGAACCTGACCTCGCGTATGTACGTGCTGCAGCTGAGTCTGTGGCTCCGGTGCTGAAGAAAGGGGATTTAGTCATCCTTGAGTCTACATCGCCAGTAGGAACAACAGAGCAAATGGCAGAGTGGATGGCAGCTGCTCGCCCTGATTTAACCTTCCCTCATCAAGCAGGGGAAGAAGCCGATATCGATGTAGCGTACTGCCCTGAGCGTGTGTTACCAGGTCAAGTGATGGTCGAATTAATTAAAAATGACCGCGTTGTTGGTGGTATGACGCCAAAATCCTCTCTGCGTGCAAGTGAGCTATACAATATTTTCCTTGAAGGTGAGTGTGTAATTACTAACTCAAGAACTGCGGAAATGTGTAAGTTAACGGAAAATAGCTTCCGTGATGTGAATATTGCTTTTGCGAATGAATTATCATTAATTTGTGCGGAACAAGACATCAATGTGTGGGAGTTAATCAGCCTCGCGAATCGTCATCCACGCGTTAATATTTTGCAACCAGGCCCAGGTGTTGGTGGGCACTGCATCGCGGTTGATCCATGGTTTATCGTTGCGCAAAATCCAAAACAATCACGTCTTATTCATACCGCTCGTTTAGTCAATGATGGCAAACCAATTTGGGTTGTTGACCAAGTGAAAGCGGCAGTGGCTGATTGCTTAGTGGAAACCGGTAAAAAAGCCAGTGAAGTGACCATTGCCTGTTTCGGCCTGTCATTTAAACCAAATATTGATGATTTACGTGAAAGCCCAGCAATGCACATCACCAAAATGGTAGCGAACTGGAACCCAGGTAAAACGTATGCGGTTGAGCCACACATTGATGAATTACCGACCTCTTTAAAAGGCATTTCTGAGCTAGTTTCGATTGAAAAAGCCGTTAATGAAGCGGATGTGATCTTAATGTTAGTTGACCACAATATGTTCAAAGGCATCCAAGGCTCTGCGATCCCACAAAAATGGGTTGTGGATACAAAAGGAGTATGGCGTTGAAACGCATTTTAATCACTGGAGGCGCCGGGTTTATCGGCTCTGCTGTTGTTCGTCATATTATTGAAAACACTGACGACAGCGCAGTGGTTCTGGATTGCTTAACCTATGCAGGTAACTTAGAGTCCCTTGCAACGGTTGCGAATAACCCGCGCTATGCTTTTGAGCAGGTGAATATTTGTGATAGAGCTGCATTAGATGCCGTTTTTGAAAAATACCAACCCGATGCAGTGATGCATTTAGCGGCAGAAAGCCATGTTGACCGTTCAATTGATGGCCCTGCGGCATTTATCGAAACCAACATTGTGGGAACTTACACATTGTTAGAGGCGGCGCGCCATTACTGGTCTGCACTGAATGATGAGAAAAAAGCGGCTTTCCGTTTTCATCATATTTCGACAGATGAAGTTTATGGCGACCTCGAGGGGCCTGATGGTTTCTTCACAGAAACCACGCCTTATGCGCCAAGTAGCCCTTATTCCGCATCGAAAGCATCGAGCGATCACTTGGTTCGTGCATGGCAAAGAACCTATGGTCTGCCGACGATGATCACCAATTGTTCAAATAACTACGGGCCGTATCATTTCCCAGAGAAATTGATCCCCTTAATTATTTTGAATGCTTTAGCGGGTAAGCCTCTGCCTGTTTATGGGAAAGGTGAGCAAATTCGTGACTGGCTGTTTGTTGAAGACCATGCACGAGCACTGCATTTAGTTGCGACAACAGCGCAACCTGGCACCACCTATAATATTGGTGGTCATAATGAGCGCCGTAATATTGACGTTGTAGAAACGATTTGTGAGCTGCTTGAAGAGCTGCATCCGCAGAAGCCACAAGGTGTGGCGCACTACCGTGACTTAATCACGTTTGTGAAAGACAGACCGGGTCACGATATGCGTTATGCCATTGATGCCGCGAAAATTGAGCGCGAATTGGGGTGGACGCCACAAGAAACCTTCGAATCAGGTATCCGCAAAACGGTGCAGTGGTATTTGAACAATGAAACGTGGTGGCGCCGCGTACAAGACGGTTCCTATGCGGGCGAACGTCTAGGTCTAGGAAATTAGGTGACAGTATGAAAGGTATTATATTAGCTGGAGGGTCGGGGACGCGTTTGCATCCTATCACTCGCGGTATTTCTAAACAGTTATTGCCTATCTACGATAAGCCGATGATTTACTACCCGCTTTCAGTCCTGATGTTGGCGGGAGTTCGTGAGATTTTAATTATCTCTACCCCTGACGACTTGCCGATGTTTAAGCGTTTATTAGGGGATGGTCATGAGTTTGGGATTGAGCTGAGCTATGCAGAACAGCCATCACCAGACGGCCTTGCGCAAGCGTTTATCATTGGTGAAGAGTTCATTAACGGTGATTCGTGCTGTTTAGTATTGGGCGACAATATCTTTTTCGGCCATTCATTTAGCCCAAAATTAAAATCTGTTGCTAAACGAGTAAATGGCGCAACGGTTTTTGGTTACCAAGTGATGGATCCTGAGCGTTTTGGTGTCGTGGAATTTGACGATAATTTTAAAGCACTGTCGATTGAAGAAAAGCCGGTTAAACCTAAATCGAATTGGGCGGTGACAGGGCTGTATTTCTATGACTCACAAGTAGTTGAATTTGCAAAACAAGTTAAGCCTTCTGAACGAGGTGAGTTAGAAATCACGTCAATTAACCAAATGTACTTAGAACGTGGCGAATTAAACGTTGAATTGCTCGGTCGTGGTTTTGCTTGGTTAGATACAGGTACCCACGATAGCCTCATTGAGGCAGGTACTTTTGTACAAACCGTTGAAAAACGCCAAGGCTTCAAAGTTGCTTGTTTAGAAGAAATAGCATGGCGTAACGGCTGGCTGACAGACGAGCAAGTCGCTTTTTCAGCACAACAGCTGAAAAAAACAGGTTATGGGCAATACTTAGAGGATTTATTACGTGTCCGTCCGCGCCAGTATTGAGAGCCTGCCATGGGAGAGCGAATTTTTTCATCGCTCAACGGCAAAGTTGAATTTTACGGGGGATAATCTCGAGACCCTCCTTGCTTATCAAATAAATGAATACGATATCGTGCAAGCAAAAGTCGCCGCGTCTGAAACGCAGCTGATTGATGATTTGGCTGGTATGGGTTTTTCATTTGTTGAAGGTGAAATCGATTTCGCTCTTACTATTGGCACAGAAAATGCTTATTTAAAGGCAGGTTTAACAGCGGAAGATCACATTGTTGTCGCACAAGTGGATGATATTCCTACTTTACGGCAAGCCGCTGAGTCTGTCTTTAGCAAAAGCCGCTTTAGAGCACCTTGGTATCGTGATGGTGATAGCGGTCAGTTTTATGCGTTGTGGATAGAAAAATCAGTACTTGGTACGTTTGATCACACTTGTTTACTAGTTAAAGACGCGTCTGGTGCGATATTGGGCTTTGTGAGTTTACGGCATCTTGATGCAGAAACAGCACGGGTTGGCCTACTAGCGAAAATGCCAGAAGCGAAGGGGCAAGGTGTAGGGCGTAAGTTGATGTCTGCAGCATTTAATTGGTGTGTGGAACACCAAAAAACACAGTTAAATGTGGCCACGCAAATCAGTAATGTTGCGGCATTAAATCTTTATTCACGTAGCGGTGCAGCAATTGCCAGTACCGCTTATTGGTTATACAGGGGACAACATGATTCCATTTAATAAACCACCAGTTGTAGGTACTGAATTAGAGTATATGAGACAAGCCATGGAAAGTGGCAAACTGTGTGGTGACGGTGGCTTCACGAAACGTTGTGAAGAATGGATGGAAAAACGGTTTAATTGCCCGAAAGTGCAGTTAACGCCATCTTGTACGGCCTCATTAGAAATGGCGGCGATCCTGATTGATACTAAGCCGGGTGATGAAATCATCATGCCAAGCTTTACTTTTGTATCAACCTCTAACGCATTTGTATTACGTGGCGCTAAAATCGTGTTTGTTGATATCCGTCCGGATACCATGAATATCGATGAAACTAAAATTGAAGCCGCAATCACTGAACGTACGCGTGCCATCGTTCCAGTCCATTATGCAGGTGTTGCTTGCGAGATGGACACCATCATGGCTATCGCAAAAAAACACAATTTATTCGTGATTGAAGATGCGGCACAAGGTGTGATGTCGACGTATAAAGGCAAAGCACTGGGGACTATCGGCCATATTGGCTGCTATAGCTTCCATGAAACTAAAAACTACTCTTCAGGCGGTGAAGGTGGAGCTACGCTTATCAATGATAAAGACCTGATTAGCCGTGCCGAAGTGATCCGTGAAAAAGGGACAAATCGTAGCCAATTTTTCCGTGGTCAAGTCGATAAATACACGTGGCGTGATATCGGCTCAAGCTACTTGTTGTCTGATTTGCAAGCGGCTTACTTATGGGCGCAGTTAGAAGAAGCAGACAAAATTAATGACCGCCGTTTACTACTATGGAAACGTTATGATGAAGCGTTGCAGCCACTGGTTGATGCAGGGCGTTTAGTCCTAGCAACTGTGCCAGAAGGCTTAAAACATAATGCCCATATGTTCTACATCAAACTTAAAGATATCGAAGAGCGTACCGAATTCAATGATTACATGAAATCTCATGGCATTTTGACAGTATTCCACTATGTTGCATTACACACTAGCCCGGCAGGTATCGAGTTTGGCCGTTTCCATGGTGAAGATAAATATACAACATCAGAAAGTGATCGCTTAGTGCGTTTACCGATGTTCTACAACATGACTGATGACGAACAGCAGACGGTCATTGAGCGAATCAAAGCGTTCTTTGCCTAATGTCTCTTGCTAAAGCATCGGTTTGGACTGCTGGCTCTACCCTGATTAAAATCGGGGTAGGCCTGTTAATCGTTAAGTTGTTTGCAGTCTCATTTGGGCCCAGCGGTGTGGGGCTGGCGGGTAACTTCCGCCAATTGATTACTGTACTAGGGGTGTTATCTGGTGCAGGGATTTTCAATGGTGTCACAAAATATGTTGCAGAGCACCACCAAGACCCACAAAAATTACGTGCGGTTCTGGGAACTTCATCGACGATTATTTTAGGATTTTCAGCGCTACTTGCGCTTATCTTTTTACTTTGCAGTGCGCCAATTAGCGTGGCGTTATTTGATAGTGAAAAATACAGCTCAGTTATTCAAATAGTCGCCTTAATTCAAATGGGTATCGCGTATGCGAACTATTTTCTGGCTATTTTGAAGGGCTACCGAGACGCATCAGCAAACGCATTAGCCATTATTTTAGGTAGCGTAATTGGTGTAATTGCTTATTATTTATGCTATCTAGTGGGCGGGTATGAAGGTGCACTAGCGGGGTTAGCATTGGTTCCTGCACTTGTGGTATTGCCTGCGGCTGGGATGATAATTAAACGCAAGCAGTTTGCGTTATCGTCATTGAAGCCAGCATGGGACAAAGTGATTGCGACTAATTTAGGCAAATTTACGGTCATGGCGATGCTAACGGCAGTCACACTGCCAGTCGCTTATATCATGATGCGAAACTTACTTGCCCAAACCTATAGCTGGGATGAAGTGGGGTTATGGACCGGTGTGACCACCATTTCAGATGCCTATTTGCAGTTTATTACCGCGACATTTTCAGTGTATTTATTGCCGACGTTATCGCGTTTGCAGCATAAAAATGAAATCACAGCAGAAATTGTTAAAGCATTGAAGTTTGTTTTACCTGCTGTTGCCGTTGTGAGTTTTACAGTTTGGTTACTACGTGATTTCGCGATTTGGTTGCTGTTCTCAAAAGAATTTACAGGGATGAGAGACCTGTTTGCATGGCAGTTGGTCGGTGATGTATTGAAAGTGGGGGCTTACGTATTTGGCTATTTGGTCATTGCCAAAGCCGCATTGCGTTTTTATGTCCTCACTGAAGTGAGTCAATTTTTATTATTAACGGGCTTTGCCCATTGGCTTATCCCTGAACATGGTGCAGTAGGTGCAACTCAGGCTTATATGGCCACTTATATTGTCTATTTTACCTTATGTTGTTGCGTATTTTTGATTTACCGTAGGCGAGCATGACAACCTTAATACATGTACTGGGATCGAACCTCCCACACCACAATCAGACGGTACTGACGTTTTTTAATGACGTCATTTGCCAAGAAATGGCTTCGTCATCAACGCCGCATTTTATGGTGGTAAGCGATGATGCGCAGCTTGCTGACGCTTATCCTCAGCTAAAAATAGATGTTTTTGCGAATAAACAGGCCATTGCTAATAGTGTTATACAGCGTGCCAAGGCAGATCGCCGTACTCGCTTTTTCTTTCATGGGCAATTCAACGCCCCTATTTGGTTAGCGCTATTATTTGGTCAAATCAAATCCCATCAGTTTTGGTGGCATATATGGGGAGCTGACCTCTATGAAGAATCTAGCTCTCTAAAATTTAAGTTATTCTATATTTTGCGTCGTTTAGCGCAGAAAAAAGTAGGACATGTGTGTGCAACACGTGGGGATTTGTGCTATTTCCACCAGTCGAACCCTAAAGTGCCTGCCACTGTGTTGTATTTTCCAACACGAATGGACCCCGCATTGACAATTAGCGAGCCTAAGGCACGTGAAGGCTCTCAACTGACTATTTTGTTGGGTAACTCAGGTGACCGTTCTAATCGTCATGTAGAGGCGCTGAGTGCGATTAAACAGCAATTTGGTGATGAGGTTAAGGTTATTGTCCCAATGGGTTATCCTGCAAATAACCAAGGCTATATTGAACAAGTCGAACAGGCTGCAAATAGTGAGTTTACTTCAGGGCAAGTAGAAATTCTGAAAGAGCGCATGGAGTTTAGCGAGTACCTTAATTTGCTCAAATCCTGTGATCTTGGCTATTTTATTTTTAATCGCCAGCAAGGTGTTGGTACGGTTTGTTTGTTAATCCAATTTGGTATTCCATTTGTGATCAGTCGTCAAAATACATTTTGGCAGGATTTAACTGCTCAAAATGTCCCTGTATTTTTCTATGGTGACAACCTGACGATACCGCTGGTGGATGAAGCTCAGCGCCAAATGAGCTTATTAGATAAACAGCATATCGAATTTTTTGCTCCTAACTTTACTGAAGGCTGGAAAGCCGTTCTCAGTGCCGTGGAGGAGCGAGCATGACACTGACGGAGTTAGGTGGCTTAGCACTGGTCTACCTGATATCAATTATTTTTATTGGTACTTTGTTGTACAAAGAGTTTTTACGTGCTCGGTTTAACTTCAATATTTTCTTTTCAATGCTGTATTTATTGACGTTTTACTTTGGTTTTCCATTAACTTGTGCGTTAGTGTTCCAATTTGATGTTGCGGTTGTGAAAGCGGATTACTTACTTTACGCCCAACTAGCGGCTACCAGTTTTTATGCGATTTATTATGTTGCTTATAAAACACGGCTTTCTAGGCAACCAGACGCACCACGGCGTGCGTTGTTTAGCATGAACAAAGTGGAAACGAATCTAACCTGTCTGTTATTGATACTGATTGCAGTCGTGACAGTAGGTATCTTTTTCATGCAGAACGGTTTTTTGCTGTTTAAGCTAAAATCCTATAGTCAAATTTTCTCCAGCCAAGTTTCTGGCGTGGCATTAAAACGCTTTTTCTATTTCTTCATACCGGCAATGTTGATTGTTTATTTCTTGCGACCGACACAGAAACGTTGGATTTTCTTCCTCGTTAGTACCGTTGCATTTGGTTTCTTGACCTATGTTATCGTTGGAGGAACCAGAGCGAACATTATTATTGCTTTCGCACTATTCTTATTTATTGGGATTGTCAGGGGTTGGATTACGCTGTGGATGCTAGCTGCAGCCGGGGTCGCAAGTATTGTAGGTATGTTCTGGTTAGCCTTAAAGCGCTATGGGCTAGATGTCAGTGGTGCCGAAGCGTATTACACTTTCTTGTATTTAACACGGGACACATTCTCCCCGTGGGAAAACTTAGCATTACTGTTAAGCCACTATGATGAGATGGACTTTCAAGGCCTAGCGCCGATTATCCGTGACTTTTATGTTTTTATTCCTTCTTGGGTTTGGCCAGAACGCCCAGATACGGTATTGAATTCTGCCAACTATTTTACGTGGGAAGTACTAAACAACCATTCTGGACTGGCAATTTCCCCAACACTGATTGGTTCATTGGTGGTGATGGGTGGGGTGATTTTTATACCACTCGGAGCCATAGTTGTGGGGCTTATCATCAAATGGTTTGATTGGATCTATGGCATGAGCCTGAAAGAACCGAATCGCTATAAGGCTGCCATTATGCAGGCATTTTGTTTTGGTGCCATTTTTAACATCATTGTTTTAGCGCGTGAAGGCGTGGATTCTTTCGTCTCACGGGTGGTTTTCTTCTGCTTAATATTCGGACTGTGTCTGGTGTTAGCAAAATTACTGTATTGGTTATTTGAAAGTGCAGGGCTTATTCGCACAAAAACAGTTTCTTTTTTAAGAAGCCAACAGCGTGAAAGCCGCTAAAGGAGTATCATGGAATCGTCATCAACTCAGTCTTCATCCGTTACACAGCCATCTATTCCACAATATAGTATTCGTGGTCATAATATTTGGGGCTTTAAAAATATGGCCCATTTTTTAGACTACTTATTTGCTGGTGGGGAAACGAAAACGGGAACACTCGTTGCGATTAATGCAGAAAAAGTGATGATCGCTGAACAAGATACGGCTTTAAATACGTTACTAGGCCAAGCCGAATATTTATATGCTGACGGAATTAGTATTGTCCGTGCTATTCGTCGTAAATACCCCCAAGCTGAAGTTTCCCGCGTGGCTGGTGCTGACTTGTGGGAAGGGTTAATGGAACGGGCCGGTAAAGAAGGTACGCCAGTTTTCCTAGTGGGTGGCAAACCAGAAATTCTAGAGCAAACTGAAAGCAAGCTACGCTCGCAGTGGAATGTGAACATTGTAGGTTCGCAAAACGGCTATTTTACTGCTGAAGAGCGAAGTGCATTGTTCGAACGCATTCGTGCAAGTGGTGCAAAAATTGTCACTGTTGCGATGGGGTCCCCGAAACAAGAAATTTTTATGCGAGATTGCCGAAGTGTGTACCCAGATGCCTTATATATGGGCGTTGGGGGGACTTATGATGTGTTTACAGGGCATGTAAAACGTGCACCGAAAGTTTGGCAAAACTTAGGGTTGGAATGGTTGTATCGCTTACTATCTCAGCCTTCCCGTATTACTCGTCAGTTTAAATTACTGAAATTTTTAGGTTACTATTACGGCGGTAAGCTGTAATTTTTATAGTGATTTGATTTTTATCGTTATTATCGATGTATTTTACTGGCCGCAAGTAGGCCTAATCCCTTGCTTGCGGTCTGAATTCTCCGAATGACTGGTCTCTTTCTTCAAATATTTCTATAATCCCTCAAAAATAATCATATTCGCACCAGTTTGTGCTTAATCTTGCGGCTATGGCATTTTTTTAATCGCCTAATTGATGCTTTTCAAATAATTGCAGTGATTATTACTAACTGAGTTTCAATTAAAACTGCATTTTAAATATCTAATTTTGACAGGGGTATGTATGGGAAATCCACAGCAAGGGCTTCAACGTGGGTTAGAAGCACGGCATATCGAGCTGATTGCGCTCGGTGGGACTATTGGCGTTGGGTTATTTATGGGGTCGGCCAGTACACTAAAATGGGCTGGGCCTTCTGTCTTACTGGCTTATATCATCGCAGGAATTTTTGTTTTCTTCATTATGCGTTCAATGGGGGAAATGCTATTTCTTGAGCCTGTAACCGGTTCTTTTGCTTCGTTTGGTTATAAATACTTAAGTCCGTTTTGGGGATGTCTCACTGCGTGGGGCTACTGGTTTATGTGGGTGGCCGTTGGTATCTCAGAGATCACTGCCATTGGCGTATATGCTGAATATTGGTTCCCTGACGTGCCTCAATGGATTTTTGCCATTATTGCCGTGGTATTAGTCGCATTAGCTAACCTAGCTGCTGTTCGGCTGTATGGAGAGCTTGAGTTCTGGTTTGCCATGATCAAAGTGACCACGATTGTAGTGATGATTTTAATTGGTTTAGGGCTGATTTTTTTTGGCCTTGGTAATAATTTTGAACCGATTGGGCTAGCAAACCTCACTGAACATGGTGGTTTCTTTGCAGGGGGTTGGAAAGGTTTCTTATTTGCGTTGTGTATCGTTGTGGCCTCTTATCAAGGGGTTGAATTAGTTGGGATCACGGCAGGTGAAGCGAAAAATCCTCAAGTTACATTAAAAAAAGCGATCAATAATATTTTATGGCGCATATTAATTTTTTATGTGGGTGCTATTTTTATTGTTGTGACACTCTTTCCGTGGACGGAAGTGGGTTCACAAGGTAGCCCATTTGTTCTTACGTTTGCGAAAGTGGGGATTGTGTCCGCAGCCGCTGTAATTAACTTTGTGGTGTTAACTGCGGCGTTATCTGGTTGCAATAGTGGCATGTATAGTGGTGGGCGAATGCTATATGCCTTAGCGCAAAATAAGCAATTACCTAAGTCATTATTGAAATTAACGAAAAATGGCGTACCAGCACGTTGCGTTGGCTTTACTATTCTCTGTTTAGTGGCGGGTTCTAGCTTGAATTACATCATACCGAATCCAGAAAAAGTCTTTGTGTATGTCTATAGTGCGAGTGTGTTACCAGGTATGGTGCCTTGGTTAGTGCTATTGACCAGCCAAATCCGTTTTCGCCAACAAAACAAAGAAAAGCTTATTGGGCATCCATTCAAATCGATCCTTTTTCCATGGGTTAACTATGCGACCTTATTATTTTTAGCCTGCGTATTGGTTGGGATGGCGATTAACCCAGATACCCGTTTATCTTTAATCGTTGGCGCCATCTTTTTAGGGGGCGTTTCACTGCTCTATTTCATTATTCGCCTGTTCAATAGCCGCAATGCAAAAGTTTAGTGGTAGTGCTTCGACGGATTTTTATTAGTCGTACAGTGAAAAAGAGGGTAAATATGCTCTCTTTCTCAGCGAAATGGATAAAAGGCAAGCAATCGATATTTTTATTTCAAAAAGGACTAGACAGCGGGAGGATAAATCCGTACTATCCTCTCCCGCAACGGCGTTAAGCGCCCGTAGCTCAGCTGGATAGAGCGCTGCCCTCCGGAGGCAGAGGTCTCAGGTTCGAATCCTGTCGGGCGCACCAGTTTTAGCGCTTCGCTACGGTTGGCAAAATGACGTTGTATGTAGTAATATAGCAACGCTTTGAAAAAAGTGAAGTTATGGTGGCTATAGCTCAGTTGGTAGAGCCCTGGATTGTGATTCCAGTTGTCGTGGGTTCGAGTCCCATTAGCCACCCCATTTTTTTGTGACATTGCGAGGGTGGCGGAATTGGTAGACGCGCTAGCTTCAGGTGTTAGTGTCCTATGGACGTGGGGGTTCAAGTCCCCCCTTTCGCACCACGAAGAAATGTAATAGGTATTAATCAGTACTACAAAATTTCGGCGAGTAGCGCAGCTTGGTAGCGCAACTGGTTTGGGACCAGTGGGTCGGAGGTTCGAATCCTCTCTCGCCGACCAATTTAAAGAAACCCGTCTTAACCGACGGGTTTTTTGCTTTTTATGCTTTATAATAATCACACTTCAACCCATCGCATTGTTGTCTGCGTTAGTCTCCTAGAATCACATATTTGTGCATACTCATCAGTATATCTTCACTTGTCGCCTAGCTATAACCTGAATTATTTAAAGTCTACTTAGAGCTGCTTCTTCAATAATGACTAGCTATGGTTAATTGCTTGTTTTTATTTGTAATTTAGCAGGTTAACTAGCCTGTGTCGTAAAATAGATACAATTCATTATATTGATGTCGCCAAAAGGAGACATTTTACTTGTTGATTTATAAAGAAATATAAATAACTGTTTTATGCTGTCTCTAAACTGCGACAAAATAGCAAGATAAGATACAGGCACCACATTAGTGAATTCTTTAATGTTAGGGGGATTTCTTTCCAAGAAGGAAAATTATGTGTAAAACCGAGAGATGAGAGCGAAGCCAAAAGAGTAAACTTAAAAAAAACTCGGTTTAAAAAAGTTGGCATGCATTGTGCATTATTTTATATGTAGATGCTCATCTCACTTCTTATGACAGCGAAGCTTCATAAACCCAGAGATGACGCAAAGCCGATTATCGGTGCCTATTGTCCAACTTAGATGATCAAGAGCTCATCCTCTTACCATCAACGAACGGGCGAAACGTTGAGTGAGGCACCATCCGTCTGTAGACCTGATTGTATTTTACACCTGCCTTGTGCAGGTGTTTTTTTGTTTATGTAAAAAGCCAAGCCCCTTAGAAAATGACTAAGAGGCTGAAAATAAGATAGGTATTAGCTTCTACCTTTACTAAACCACTTACTGAACCAGCGAGTAATATAGGTATAGCAGAGGATAATGAATGTAATAATGAAAATGTCTTTACTAAGATCTTCGGTATTAAAACCAATAATCATAATAAAAACAAAAGGTGATAATACTAACAGCAGAAGATCAAAGAATATTTGTAAACGGTTTGGGGTTGCAATAATCCAGCGCCAAATAGTTTTAATGACATTCATATCGATATCCCTAATTCATTCAAAGCAAAGATGTATATAAAGCTTTATACACTATGTGTTTATTTTATAACATAGCCAAGTGTGTTTTGCTGATCCTTAAATAACGATTATTGATTAAACATTGAGTTATTGATCTGTAATGTTACCAATCATGAACCTCATATTCTCCTTTTACGATGATTTAATACGACTAACGCAATGTATTTAAATTCTTTTCTGCGTTTTGATTGGGGAAGCTAGGCTTAGTGGCAGTTAAGTTTATGAATAAAAAAACTCCACTAAAAGGTGTGGAGTTTTTAGAAAAGGATAAGCAAGAATATTAGTTTCGTTCTTGTTTTAATGAATGGTTTAATGCATCTTGGCGAATTTTTGCCGCATCACTAGATTTATGTTGCCTGTCAAACGCATCGGCTAACCATGATGCATCCTGAACATCAAAACGTTGTGCTAAAGCGGCCTTAAAGTAGGTCTCTGCTTTGTCCCATTGGGCATGCTGTAGCGATAAAACACCTAATGTACTGTTGAGTAACGGGGTGGCACCGTTTTGCTTTTGCAGATGTAAAAGGGTTTTTTCGATAACTTCAGGGCGTTCACTATTCAGTTTTGGCACTAGCAGGAGTAAGCGTTCATCATATTGCTGTTTTAAACCATCAATAATCATTTTTTCTGCACTTGCAGTATCACCACATTCAATTAAATGTTCTGCTAAGAAAGCTTGCAATGCGGTTTCATGACGAACTCGGCGAGGTTGTGCTTTCCACCAAGCTTTTAGCCCATCGCTACCCCCTTCAGCCATATATTGGTTCATCAACCCTTTGTAAGCCTTTAATTTCAATGCATCGAGCTCATCTTCATTGTGTAACTGTACTTTAGCCATAACAGGAAGTAATTCAATCAGTGACTGATAGGCGCCCGAACGTAAATAAGCTTGTTCCGCAAGACGCAATACTTCAGGGTGTCTTGGGGCTTTGTCGAGAAGTTTATCAATACCATTGCGAGCAGCATGGACTTCTCCTTCCGCTAATTGGATACGGACACGGCTGATATCAACAGGAAGCTGGTCACTCCCTGCGGCTTCGGCGGCTCTATCCAAGTATTGGTGAGTGCGATATTCATCACCACGCTGTTGAGCAGCTTCGGCTGCCATGAGGTAGTTAATGACCGGTTGTTGAGAAAAATCAGCATGTTTGCTCATTAATTTTTCAACTTGCTCGAAATCACCTTCTGCTAATTTCAGTAGCGCTTTTTGTGTTTGAGTATGCGCTTTGTGGTATTTACGACCACTTACCCAACCTCGGGTACGTGATGTCGTGCTGATAAAACGGCGGTAGCACCAACCAAGGAATAACAGCACAAACTGGAGCAAGATAAAGCCCAAAACGAGGCTGGTTACACTGGTCGTAATGTCATAATTATCTGTACGGATAAAAACATAACCTTGGTGACCCGCTAATAATGGGCCTAAGATTATCCCTGCAATAAGTACTATAAATAGGATCAGGACTTTTATCATAATTACCCCCTATTGCCAGCAGGCTCTGCTGATTCAGAAGGGTGTGAATTGTCAGCTGACTCTGCTTTTTGCGTATCCGTGGCAGGAACAGCGGCATCTGCTGCGGCTTCTGTTGGCGCTTCAGTCGCATCCGCTGCGGCATCAACGGCACCATCGCTAACTTTTGTATTGTCGGATGACTGAGAAAGTAAGCTACGAACCCGTGTTTGCATGATTTTTTCTAGCTTTTCTTGGCTTTCCAAGGTATCAGGCATGTCAATATCAATCGGCTGATTGATTAGGTCGTCAATGGTTGATAGGAATGCTTTGGTTTCAGGCGCCTCAGTATCAAAATAGGCTCTTACCCAAGTCGATGCCTGCTCTAATGACTGTTTGTAGGTGGCTTCTTGATAACGTGGTACGGCTTGCGCTGCAATTAATAGCTGAGAGCGAATGTTTTCACGTAGGTAAATGTCTTGATTTGGTGCAAGGAGAGGGGCTTCTGAGCCATCACGAGCTCGTACTGTGACAAAGTCATTTGCAAAACTTTTCCAGCTACGCGCCAAATTTTGTTTCCAATCCGAAATATCATCGCTAACGTCAGCGTTATCTTCAGCTTTCGCATCTCCACTGTTTAAATCCGCTAAACGTAAGTTATCGACTTCATTGCTTAGCTGGTTTAAACGTAAAATAATGCCGTCATAGTCAACTTGGTTGATTGCGGCTAATTTAGCCATATCACTGTTAATTGATTTACGAATGTCGAGTAGGCTTGGGTCATTCATTTCTGCCAAGCTTGAGTCAGCGCTTTTTAGCAGAACGGCCGCGGTTACTGGGTCGCGATCATTCCACAGCTTTCTTCCCGCCATTTTGACCATAAAGTCAGCTTGTGCAAGTAGCCAACTTTTAACATCAGCGCTAGATAACGCAGTAACGTGCGCTTGCAGCTCTTGCATGCGGCGGTTGAGATTCTCTTCATATTCACGAGAATGGCTTTTTATTTCAGCATTAGCCGCAATTAATGCATCTAACCGCTGCCTGTCTGAGTTTTGTTGTTCGATTAAATCACTTAATTTTTGTTTTAATTCATTGTTTTCATTGACTAAGGTGGCATTACTTTGTTGAGTGAAATAGTACAGCCCACCGCCAATAGCGATGATAATAGCGATAGCAATTACACCGCCTATCAGACCAGAACGTTTTTGTTCCGAAGAAGGTTTAGTTTTTGGGCGCTGTTGTTCTGCACCAGCTTCTGGGGTAACCGTCTCGGTTGTTTTATCGTGTTCCGTCATAAATTAGCATCCCATATCGATTGAAATTAATGCTTCTAATAAAGCATTATTATCTGCGCTATTAGCTACACAGACCTTTTGCCATCCGCCTCTGCGGGCTTGGTCTGCAATCCGTTCACTGACGACAAGTAGGCGGCGGGAAAACCACCAAGTTTGGTATTCTTCAGTGATTAATTCTTCTAACAAGGCTAACATTTGACCACTCGTGATCACAACATCTGTAATACCGGTTTGAAACCACTGCTGATTGAACAGAGCTTTATCATAATCAACCGGGTACCTTGTATAACATTCACAATAACTGACTTGCGCACCTCGAGCCCGTAATGTTGAGGCGAGAAGCTCTCGCCCGCCATTTCCACGTAATAACAGGGCGTTTTTCCCTTCGAGAAATTGAAGCTCAGGGTGTGTCAGTAGTATTTCACTGGTTTCGCCTTGTTCAGCCCAACGTATGTCTTTTCCGGTTACTTGCTGAAAATATTGCCCTGTAGAGCGGCCAATTCCGTAGTAAGATAACTTATCTGACCAGCTACGCCCCATTTGTTCAAGTGTTAAATTTGCATATTCGACTGCATTTTTAGATAAAAGAAAGACTAAATCATTCGCAGTAAGGCTATCAAGTTGAGGAATAAGGGTATTTAATTCAGCACCGGGCCCTATGCGAATTAAAGGAGAGGCGAAGGCTTCCCCCCCTTTGGTGGTGATTGCCGTGATCAGCTCTGAACATGCGAGCTCAGGGCGAGTGACAAGCACTTTCATGCAGGCGGGTTTCCTTGATAGACATCCGCCAAAATTTCCCTTGCACCGCGTTCAAGTAATTCTTCAGCCAATGATACCCCTGCTTGGTTAGCTTCACTTGGTGAAACTCGTCGTTCTCCACGAATAATCACACTACCGTCTGGCGCTCCAACCAAGGCGCGTAGCCATATTTTGTCATCTTGCCAAATAGCATAACTGCCAATGGGAACTTGGCAACCACCTTCAAGGCGCATATTCATTGCTCGTTCAGCCAGAACACAGGTCGATGTTGCGTCATTATTTAGTTTCGCGAGTAACTCACGGGTTTTACTATCATTTAAACGGCATTCGATGCCGACAGCACCTTGGCCAACGGCAGGCAAGCATTGTTCAGGGGCAAGGGCGGTTTTAATTCGAGTTTCTAACCCCAAACGTTTTAACCCTGCAACGGCCAAAATAATGGCGTCATATTCACCGTTATCTAGTTTTGATAAGCGTGTTCCGACATTGCCGCGTAAGTCACGAATGACTAAATCAGGGCGGAGCTCCCTTAATTGGCATTGACGACGCAAACTCGATGTTCCGACAATACTGCCTTCCGGTAGTGCCTCAAGATTATCATAGTGGTTTGAGACAAAGGCATCTCGAGGGTCTTCACGTTCACAAATCGTGACTAATCCTAAGCCTTCAGGAAATTCAACAGGGACATCTTTCATCGAATGAACGGCAATGTCTGCGCGCCCTTCTAATAAGGCAAGTTCTAATTCTTTGACGAATAACCCTTTCCCGCCAACTTTCGCGAGAGGTGTATCAAGGATGATGTCGCCTTTTGTCACCATAGGCACGAGTTCAACCAGCAAACCTGGGTGAAGTTGCTCTAATTTGTCTTTGACAAAGTGCGCTTGCCATAGGGCTAAAGGGCTTTTGCGCGTTGCAATACGCACGATATTTGTTGATGTCATTTTACTGTTTTCTCTGGCGAAAAATGCCGCAGATTAACCATACAATTGGCCTTAGTTTTAACATGTTAAGGATATTTTTTCCAGTTAGGCGCAAAACCACTCTCTGAATTGTTGATAACTGATTTACTTTTTCTTCCATGATGCAAGAACGCGATTCAAAATGAGATGACCTAGAATAGCTATTAAGCAATTTCTTTAGCTTATCGTGCTATCTTTCGTGTAAAACACTCTGCGGTTTGTATTAATTCGTGTTGAAGCGAGTAAGCGCAGACACTGTGCGTATTGTACTTAATATCGTTTGATTTTGCTGTTTTACTAAACAATTGGGTAAAAAGAAATTATTCCATTGAAAAACAAGGGATATTTTATAGATTAAAAAATAAAAAGCCTTTTTATACAATATGTTGAAAAGCATTTTGTATCAAAAATAAGCGTATAAAATTATGTGATCTACTTTACCCTTTTGATGCAAGGTGTTAAATTGATCACGTTTCCGACAATCCATTTGAAAATTATTTTAAATCTATCTCTATCTGTTGGGTGCTGGGAAATTCTCAGGTTTGTAATACTTTCATTCAATCAGGCGTAACCTTTGTATCTCTATATTGAAACCTTAAAACAAAGACTGGATGCGATAAACCAATTACGGTTAGAACGTGCAACAGCTTCTATGAGTGAAACCTTCTCGAAGGTTTATAGCTTGCTGCCTGTCTTGTTTCATTATCATCATCCAATGATGCCTGGTTTTATTGAAGGTAATGTCCCCCATGGTGTCTGTTTTTTCTCTCCTGATACAGAGCAAAAAAAATGGTTGGCACCTTTCGAACGTTTTTTACCCACGATTGAAACCGAAGCGAATGGCGAATTACCTATTACGGGTATTTATTCGATGGGAAGCACTTCATCTGTTGGGCAAAGTCAGTGTTCAGATATTGACGTTTGGGTTTGCCATCCTTCTTGGTTGGACCACGAAGAAAAACGTTTTTTGCAAAAGAAGTGTACCTTAATTGAGCAGTGGGCTGCGTCTTTGGGGATTGATGTCACTGTTTTTTTAATCGATGAAAATCGTTTTCGCCATCATGCTAGTGGGCATATTGGTGGGGAAAACTGTGGTTCAACGCAACATATCTTATTGTTAGATGAATTTTATCGAACAGCTGTACGTATGGCGGGTAAACGTTTGCTGTGGACTATGGTGCCAGTTGAAGAAGAGCAGCATTACGATGAATATGTTATGGGGTTATATGCACAAGGCGTGCTAACACCGAATGAATGGCTTGATTTAGGTGGTTTAAGTGAGCTTTCTGCGGCGGAATACTTCGGTGCAAGTCTATGGCAGCTATACAAAAGTGTTGATTCCCCCTATAAAGCCGTATTGAAGAGTATTTTACTGGAATCCTATTCATGGGATTACCCTAACGGTAAGTTATTAGCGATGGAGTTTAAGCGTCATTTACATGCAGGCGAAATTGTGTGTTATGGCTTGGACTCATACTGTTTGATGTTAGAGCGTGTGACACGTTACCTGACTGAAATTAATGATCTAACTCGTCTTGACCTTATCCGCCGTTGTTTCTACCTAAAAGTGTGTGAAAAACTATCTGAAAAAGAGGATAACGCATGCTCAGGCTGGCGCCGTGATGTGTTGTCTCAATTGGTTGAGTCATGGGGGTGGGGAGCAGAACGTTTGTCTATTCTCGACACACGTAATCAATGGAAAATTGAGCGTGTCCGTGAGGCACACAACGAGTTACTTGATACGATGATGCAAAGTTATCGTAATCTCATTCGCTTTGCGCGTAGAAATAATTTAAGTGTTAGTGCAAGCCCACAAGATATTGGGGTACTAACCCGTAAATTATATGCGGCTTTCGAGGCGCTCCCTGGTAAGGTGACATTAGTTAATCCACAAATTTCACCTGATTTGAGCGAAGCCCATCTCACCTTTATTTATGTACCCGAGGGGAGAGCTAACCGTAGTGGTTGGTATTTGTATAACCAAGCGCCAAATATTGAGGCCATTATTGGTCATCAACCTCTTGAATATAATCGCTATTTAAATAAATTAGTGGCATGGGCATATTTTAACGGCCTGTTGACTGAGAATACTCAGGTTTATATGCATAACGGGAAGTCTCAGTGTGATGAACGAAAGCTGCTTGAGTTGATGCATGATGTATCAAGCCATTTCCCTATCAGGTTACCCGCTCCAACGCCAAAAGCGCTTTATAGCCCTTGTGAAATCCGCCATCTTGCAATCATTGTTAACTTAGAAAAAGACCCAACACAGGTATATTCTGAGCAAGTCGTTCATGTTGATTTTAGAAAACTGGATATTTTCAGTTTTGGAGAATCACAACGGTGTCTGATTGGTAGTATTGATTTGTTGTATCGTAATTCGTGGAATGAGGTAAGAACGTTACATTTCAGCGGAGAACAATGCATGTTAGAAGCACTTAAGACCATTTTAGGGAAAATGCATCAAGATGCATCACCTCCTGAAGCGGTTGAAGTGTTTTGTTATAGTGAGCACTTACGCGGGCTGATTCGTACCCGTGTACAACAGCTGGTATCTGAATGTGTAGAACTGCGTTTATCAAGCAACCGAAATGACCCTGGGCGTTTTAAAGCATTACGTATTGCCGGGCAGACGTGGGGTTTATTCTTTGAGCGCCTAAATGTATCTGTGCAAAAACTTGAAAATGCCGTTGAGTTCTATGGGGCTATCTCCCATAACAAACTACATGGCTGGCCAGTTAAACTTCAGGCGAAGGGTGATAACCATTTACCTGCCGTTGTCGATGGTTATGCAAGTGAAGGGATTGTACAGTTTTTCTTTGAAAATACCGCAGATAACACGGGTTTTAATATTTACGTTTTAGATGAAGCAAATCGGGTTGAAATTTATTCCCACTGTGAAGGGTCAAAAGAAGACCTCGTCCGTGACGTGAGTAAATTCTATTCTTCTTCCCACGACCGGTTTACCTATGGTGCAAACTTTATCAATTTCAATTTACCGCAGTTTTACCAAATCATTAATCAAGATGGTAAAAACCAAGTTGTTGCATTTTCTGGTGCGACATGGCCATTTACGGCAGAAGATGATGACGTTGGGTATGAAAGGCAATCTAGCCAACCACAGCACCCACAAGCACATTATTATTGATGGTAGGCAGTTTTGCGCTGCCCACCGTATAAATTCGTAAAGCTTAGAACGAAAAGGGCTCTTGGCTTTGAAAAGCAATTGCCTCGGCTAGTTTAGTTTTGAATTCATGCCCTGAACGGTCACAAACCCAATTACCTTGTTTATAATCATAATGGTACCCACCCTGTTTAGTTGCTAACCATATTTGGTGGAATGCCTCTTGTTTGTTAATAATAATTTTACTGCCATCTTCAAAGCTAAGAGTCATCACACCACCATTGATTTCACAATCAATATCGGCATCACCCTCATAATTATCTAAATGCTCCTCGATGGTGCTCAGTAGCGTTTCTGCTAGCTGATGAAATTTGCTGTCATTCACGATTAATTTCCTGTTTGCTCACAATGGTTTAATTGAAATTATTATTGTTAATTGAAATTATAGGAGGGAACCTGCATTGGGGTCAATCTCAGCATACCCGCTAAAAATTTCAGACTAAATTTAGCCTAAAGTATATAATATCAACATGCTGGATAAACAGGCGTGATTTGCGAGGCCACTCCTGTTATTGTGTAAAATATCAGATGTCAAAAGTGAGTATTACGGGCGAAAAAGAATGAAAAAAAGTTTAATTGGGCTTAGTGCACTAGTTGTTTTATTTACCCTTTCTGGCTGTGGCTTAAAAGGCCCGTTGTATTTTCCGCCGGAAGAAACTGCAGCTCCGGCTAAGGCATCTGATGTGCAACCTACCGCACAAGACAGTACTGCCAAAGAGCCTGCTCAAACAACAAATAATCAGTAAGCCACCTCTATGGAGCGTGAAATGCAATTTTCTAAAATGCATGGCTTAGGCAATGACTTCATGGTTGTCGATGGCGTTACACAAAATGTATATTTTTCGCCTGAATTGATTTGTCGATTAGCGGATAGACACACAGGGGTTGGGTTCGATCAACTACTATTAGTTGAAGCCCCTTATGACCCTGACCTTGATTTTCATTATCGTATTTTTAATGCGGATGGCAGTGAAGTCGCTCAATGTGGTAATGGAGCCCGCTGTTTTGCTCGTTTTGTTAGGCTCAAAGGCTTAACGAATAAGCAAAAAATTAAAGTCAGCACTCAGTCGGGGCGTATGACATTAACCATAAATGAGAATGATGGTGTCTGCGTTAATATGGGCGAACCTGATTTTGAACCACAGAGAGTGCCATTTCGTGCAGTTAAAGAAGAAAAGACCTATATTATTCGAGCACAAGAACGTACAGTGCTGTGTGGGGTTGTCTCAATGGGTAACCCGCATTGTGTCATTCAAGTTGAAAGTATTCATACGGCAGAAGTCGAAGTTTTAGGCCCCGCTTTAGAAAATCATGAGCGTTTTCCAGAACGTGCCAATATTGGCTTTATGGAAATTATCAGTGCTGACCATATTCGCTTGCGCGTTTATGAACGTGGAGCTGGGGAAACTCAGGCGTGTGGTAGCGGAGCATGCGCAGCTGTCGCGGTTGGGATTACTCAAGGGCTACTGGCGAAGCGGGTTAAAGTCGATTTGCCGGGGGGCTCATTAGATATTTCTTGGGAAGGTCCTGGGTCGCCTCTTTATATGACAGGTCCTGCAACGCATGTTTATGATGGAGTCATTCAACTCTAATTTTGAATAGCCGAAGAGGAAAAAATGGATAAAACCAAAAAAGCACAGGAAATGGTTCATCAAATTGATGAGCTTGATGTCGTGCGCTATTTAACGGAAAACCCTTATTTTTTTCTTCGTAATGCACAGCTGTTGGAGCAACTAAAAGTCCCACATGTTGTGCGGGAAGCGATTTCATTGCCTGAGTTAGTCATGAGCCGTCAACGGTTGAAAATCAAAGAGCTCGAACAAGATATTCGGTTTATGGTTGAGCAAGCTCATGAAAATGTAGAGCTTTTTGATGAGTTGTTAGTGTTGGTGATTGAAATGTCATCAGCAGAAAGTTTACAGCAAATGCTGTTAGCGCTAAACCGTTGGGCAAAAAAACTGGGTTTATCCGGTGCTCAGGTACGCTTGTTTAGTGACAGTTGGCATTTGTCTGCACCTTTGGATGCACATCAATTAGTTATCTCGCGTCGTGTTTTTGAACCCGTGAGGATTCAACGCTTTGGTGATAAGCGAAACTACCTCGGCCGGTTAAATGGCCCTGAAATCCAACTACTTTTACCTGATGCGTTAAATGTTGGCTCAGTCGCCATTTCATTGTTTGGTCATCATGGTGAATCAGGTATGGTCATTTTTACTAGCCGTGATCGTGAACATTATCAACATGGTATGGGAACGGTCATGTTGGAGAAAGTCGCTCAAATTCTACCGAGGTTATTATGCCAATGGATAGAACGCCTGTAAAAAACCAGCCGGAAGGGCTGATGAGCCAAATTGAGGCCTTTCTGTATTATCTGCGTGTTGAACGCCGGCTAAGTCCGGTTACTATTACTAACTATCGTCGCCAACTGAGCGTTATTGTGGAGATGTTAGCCTTATTAAATATCCACGAATGGCAAAAAGTAGATGCGACGATTGTGCGCAACATTGCGGCTAAAAGTCGCAAATCGGGTTTACAAGCAGCAAGTATGGCGTTGCGGTTATCATCGCTGCGTAGTTTTTTTGATTGGATGGTACAGCAGGGGGAATTACCCGCAAACCCCGCAAAAGCAATCCATGCCCCTAAATCCAAAAAGCGCCTTCCTAAGAATATGGATGTGGATGAAGTCTCCCAACTTTTGAACATGGATAGTGGCGACCCTCTTGTTGTACGTGACCGAACGATGCTTGAAGTGATGTATGGCGCGGGGTTACGCTTATCTGAACTAGTCGGGCTAGATGTTCGCCATCTTGATTTAAATACGGGCGAAGTGTGGGTAATGGGGAAAGGGAGTAAAGAGCGCAGAGTGCCAATGGGTAAAACTGCGGTGAGTTGGCTACAACGTTGGCTTGAGATGCGAGAGCTCTATGACCCTGAAGATGACGCCGTTTTTATTTCAACCCAAAGCGGTAAACGTATTTCGAATCGGAACGTACAGAAACGTTTTGAGCAATGGGGAATAAAACAAGGGGTTAATAGCCACATTAATCCCCATAAATTACGCCACTCTTTTGCGACACATATCCTTGAATCAAGTGGGAATTTACGTGGAGTGCAAGAACTTCTTGGGCATGCAAATTTATCGACAACACAAATCTATACGCACCTTGATTTTCAGCACTTAGCAAACGTTTATGATGTGGCTCATCCGAGAGCAAAGAGGGAGAAACCTTAATGCATTTTTACCGTCCGTTATCACCCATTCTGGCGATCACGTTTGATTTGGATGACACGCTTTACGATAACCACCCAGTTATTGATAAAACGGAAGAAGAAGTTTTACGTTTTGTTCGTGAATATGATCCGCGCTTTAATCATTTTAGTAATGAAGATCTTTATGCTTTTCGCCGTCTTGTTGAAGAACAAGAGCCTGATATTTATCATGATATATCACGTTGGCGTTGGCTCTCTTCCAAAATGATGCTTTGCCATTATGGTTACTCGAAAGAAGCGGCACAAAAAGGGGCGGATGACATCATGGCGCATTTCACATATTGGCGAAATAGAATCGATGTCCCGAAATCCACCCATGAAACATTGTGCCAACTTGCAGAAAAAGTTCCGTTGGTGGCGATTACTAATGGTAACGCAGAGCCGGAAGCATGTGGGTTAGGCCAATATTTTCAATTTGTATTGAAAGCGGGGCCTGATGGGCGCTCAAAGCCATTTTGTGATATGTATCGTTTAGCAGCAAAGCGACTTGAAATTGAGCCACAATTTATTCTTCATGTCGGGGACAACCTGTTAACTGATGTTGAAGGTGCAATTAACAGCGGTATGCAAGCTTGCTGGATAAACACAGAACAAAAAACACTGATGGAAGAGAAAGAGGGGCGTTTATTACCGCATGTGGAAATTTCGCGGTTGGATTCTCTCTTATCATTGGTATAATTATTTCCTGTATAAAAATACAGTGGCAATAGCCATTGTTAATAACCTCACAGTGGTATTAACCACTGTTTTGCTTTGATGGTAACTATGGACGTCTCTTATCTGCTTGAAGGCCTTAATGACAAACAGCGCGAAGCGGTTGCCGCCCCGCGTACCAATTTACTTGTCCTTGCGGGGGCAGGTAGTGGTAAAACTCGGGTGCTAGTGCATCGAATTGCATGGCTGATGTCTGTGGAAAATGCTTCCCCATTTTCAATTATGGCAGTGACGTTCACGAACAAAGCGGCAGCAGAAATGCGCCATAGAATCAATCAATTGATTGGTACTAGTGAAGGCGGTATGTGGATAGGAACATTCCATGGCTTAGCGCATCGTTTATTACGCCAACATTATATGGATGCCAATTTACCGCAGGATTTTCAAATTCTCGATAGTGATGACCAATACCGTTTAATTCGTCGCTTACTTAAGGCGATGAATTTAGATGAAAAACAATGGCCACCACGTCAGGGTATGTGGTACATCAACGGTAAAAAAGATGAGGGTTTGCGTCCTCAGCACATTGAAGCTTACGGAAACCCAGTCGAAGCCACATGGCTAAAAGTATACCAAGCTTACCAAGAGGCCTGTGATAGAGCCGGACTGGTGGATTTTGCTGAGCTACTATTACGTGCCCATGAACTGTGGTTAAACAAGCCCCATGTACTACAGCATTATCGTGAGCGTTTTACGAATATTCTCGTCGATGAATTCCAAGATACCAATAATATCCAATATGCATGGATCCGTGTACTCGCAGGGGAAACTGGCAAAGTCATGATTGTTGGTGATGATGACCAGTCAATCTATGGTTGGCGTGGGGCTCAAGTAGAAAATATCCAGCGTTTTCTCAATGATTTTCCTGGTGCAGAAACTATCCGCCTTGAGCAAAATTATCGCTCGACGAATAATATATTAAAAGCGGCGAACGCATTGATCGCGAATAACAGTGACCGCTTAGGGAAAAATTTATGGACAGAAGGCGGAGATGGTGAACCCATTTCCCTTTACTGCGCTTTTAATGAGTTAGATGAAGCACGTTATGTGGTTGGGCGCATTAAACAATGGCATGAAAATGGTGGAGCCCTACAAGATTGTGCCATGCTGTACCGGAGTAATGCACAGTCTCGTGTATTAGAAGAGGCGCTCATCCAAGGTGCTATGCCATATCGTATTTATGGTGGGCAACGTTTCTTTGAACGCCAAGAGATTAAAGATGCACTTTCTTATTTAAGATTAATAGCAAATCGTAATGATGATGCTTCCTTCGAGCGGGTGGTCAATACACCAACACGTGGCATCGGAGATAGAACATTAGATACTGTTCGCCAAACTGCACGGGATCAACAACTAACATTATGGGAAAGTTGTGAGTACTTACTTCGCGAGCAGGTGTTGGGAGGTAGGGCAGCCGCTGCAATCGAGCGTTTCTTAGAATTAGTCGATGCATTAGCTAAAGAAACCCAAGACATGCCATTACACGTCCAAGCTGATCGAGTCATTAACGACTCAGGCCTACGAGCGATGTATGAGCAAGAAAAAGGCGAAAAAGCACAGGCTCGAATTGAAAACTTGGAAGAGTTAGTCAATGCAACCCGTGATTTCAGCTATCAAGACGAAGACCAAGACTTAATGCCATTGCAGGCTTTTCTTTCTCATGCAGCATTGGAAGCAGGAGATGGACAAGCGGATGTTAGTCAAGATGCCGTTCAATTGATGACTTTGCATTCGGCTAAAGGCCTGGAGTTTCCAGTTGTATTCATTGTGGGAATGGAAGAAGGTATGTTCCCAAGCCAAATGTCGATGGATGAAAGTGGTCGTCTTGAAGAAGAACGTCGCCTTGCTTATGTCGGTATTACCCGAGCAATGGAAAAACTGACTATCACCTACGCTGAAAGTCGTCGTTTATATGGCAAAGAAGTTTATCACAGGCCTTCTCGTTTTATCGGTGAGCTACCAACCGAGTGTGTTGAAGAAGTTCGTTTGCGAGCGCAGGTTTCAAGACCAGTTAGCCATCAACGCCTTGGTACCCCAATTAGCCAAAATGATTCGGGTTATGCATTAGGGCAGCGTGTAGTTCATCCTAAATTTGGAGAAGGCACGATTATTAACCTTGAAGGTAGTGGTGAACACTGTCGTTTACAAATCGCTTTCCAAGGCCAAGGAATTAAATGGCTGGTGGCTTCATATGCGAAGCTTGAGAAACTGTAATAGACAAGTATAAATAAAGTAGAAATCTGAATAATATTTCTACTTTATTTATTTAAATGAAATATAGGTTTAAAATAATTATAATTTGTTTTTATTATACAAATAATAAATTAGTCACTCCTTTGTCTTTAATATAATATAAAAACGCAATATAGATATCAAATTATGTTTTTAATTATATGAAAATCAAAGGGATTAATATGGAAATTGATTTTAATTTAAATATTTATGATTTTAAAAAAATAGACTCGTTAATTTTTTCTGCTGAAAATCGTTTAAATAAAATTAAGAAACTGAAGTCTTCATTAGTAATGAAAATTCAAGATGAATATGGTTATGAATATTTATCTGAAAAAACAAATATAAATAGTGAAGTGACCGCTAAAATAGATGAGGTGAATAAAGCTATTAAATTTTTTGAAGGTAATTTACTAGCAATGAAAAATCTTGCTAGCAAATATAACAAGGAAAATATCGGTAATGAGATTTTATATTTTGAGGCTAGTAAGTTTTCTAAGTATAAAATAGAGTTGGAAATAAATAAGCAAAATAAAAATATTGGTGGTGACCATAAACTACTAGAAAGTATTTTTGTAATCAAAAAAATCCCTCATGAGACAAAAGAGGGTATGTTAAATAATGAAAAATCTACTTTAGTAAAGATAAATAATGAAATAACCCATCTAAATACTTCGTTTAATAAAGTTAAAACAGGTATTGTATCTATCTCAATAAATTATCATAACGCTAAGCTAAAATCATTGAAAAACAGAGCATCTAATTTATTAGAAGATGAACGAAAAATTGATTTACAGTTAGATAACATAGAAATTGAGACAATAAAAAATAAAAAAGAGATAGATGATGAAATTGAAAAATTTGTTTCGTCTATAAATGATTTGAAATCTCGTTCAGTACAGCTATTAAATAAAGGAAGAGCTTGGGGCTCCAGTTCGGTTGTTACTGATAAATATAGCCAAAAACAGATAGATGATTCGATGAGAATGTTAGAGGAAAAAATTCATAAAAATGTAAAAGTATTTGATGAACAATTAAATGTGTTTAAAGGCCTAAGTGAGTTGAACGAACATAAAACTAATTCAGAAATAGAAGAAATAAGGTCATTACGTAGAAATATTTCATTGTATAGAGTAGAAAGCCCTAGCATAGCAAAAGATAAGCATGTATTAAATGAGTTAAGTAGGATAAGTGAACTACAGGAATCAAATTTACTAAAAGTATTAGACGAATTAAATCAATATATTGATAAGCTAAATATTGAAATGGAAAAACAAGGCGAATTAGAAGTAAATTCAGGGCCTTTTAAAAATCATCTATCTTTAAATATTAAAAGATATAATGAAGAAATGCATAGCATTAAAGAAACTATCAAAGATGTTGAACTTCACTGGTCAATTCGTTCTCAAAAAATGATTGAAAATCAAGATGGTAATACATTAGTTCAACCCGTAATTCAAAGCGAATTAATTTCAGAACGAATTACGGCTTTCCAATCGGCGGAAGAGGGGAATAGTGAAGTAAATAAAAACCTAGGGCAGGTAAGTCTTCTTAACCCAGTGGCACGTTGTTCTTGTGGTGGTATTGGAAGAACTGCATTCTGCTAAGTCAATCAATCGTTTAATTTGATTTTATAGTAAGCACTCAATATGGATGGAGTGCTTTTTTACTATGGAATGAGTATGTTATTTATGTAATTTTGAATCTCTTTTCTAGTTTACTCTATGATAACTATCACTATCTTTTTAGTGATTGACTTTGATATGCCGTATCAATCATTAGGATTTAAGTTTTTAATTTTAAAACTATATCTCAATGAAGTATAAAATATTACCTAATTAACTTTTCTAAGACTCATCATGTCAATGGATAAACTTATTGATTCACTTTCCTCACAAGGTTGGTATGTGTGGGACGATTTCATGAGCCTGCAACATATACAAACCATCAAAAATAGTATCCCAGATACCCTACAGGATGCACGTATTGGGCGCGGCGATACCTTACAAGGAAATAAAAGTATTCGTGCTGATCAAACTGTTTGGCTAGAACCTGAAATGGGGGAGCCTATCGTTAATTATCTCGATAAAATGGAGCAGGTTAGGCAAGAGCTTAACTGCCAGCTTTATCTTGGTCTGCGTGATTTTGAAACGCATTTCTGCCGTTATCCTAATGGTGGGTTTTATAAAAAGCATCTTGATAACCCAAGAGGACAAGGGCGTCGCAAGGTAACCACTGTTTTATATATGAATGAAGCATGGCAAGCTGGAGATGGAGGTGAACTTGTTGTCTATGATAAAGAAATCAATCAATTGTTTGAATTAGAACCGCTTGCAGGTCGAATGATTTTTTTTATGTCTGAAGAATTTCCACATGAAGTGTTACCTACTCAACAAAAAAGAGAAAGTATTGCTGGCTGGTTTTTAACAGAAAAAATACTCTAATCCGTTCAGGCTATTACCACCTCTTATTGAGGTGGCTGATAGATATTCTTCCATATTTATAATATCTAATTAATACTATATTATTTTCTTTAAAATTTAAGATTAACTTTATTCAATTTATCTTGTTTTAATTGGTTATATCAGTCATTTTAATTTTTTATTTTTCAATGTACACATAAAAGGAGTTTATAGATGAACAGCGTTGATAAATTTGGTTATGGTGACAAGCAGATTCAACAAGGAATGAGTATCATGGAATATGAAAAACAATTAGAAACAGCATTTAATAGCTTAATGAATAAAAATAAAGGCGATATTGTACCTATTAATTATGATATTGATCATTCGTCACTAATACAGACAACAAATTGTTTTTCTTCACAAAAAGAATATAGTTTTATCATTGAGCCAAATTATTATATTGCTGAATGTCAATTTAATAATTCAATGTGTTATTTAGTGAATTAAGCATTGTCTGGGTAGTAAAGCACAAAACAGTAAGGTAGATATCTTAAATTATATACCACCTCTTATCTGAGGTGGTATTGTTTTATTTTAAACGTTTAAATTCATTTCCTGAAAAAGTCATTACAGCGTTTCCTCTTTCAATTTGATAATGGGAATGATGACGTTGTTTATCCAGTTCATTAAGTTGCTGCGATTGATGTTCATTCAATTTCCATTGAATTAACTGTTTCGCAAGCTTTTTGTTAGCGTGCTGGCTGCGTTCAGATTGCACTTTGACAGTGATACCCGTAGCGACATGTTTTGCTCTAACCGCAGACGAGGTTTTATTAACGTGCTGCCCTCCAGCCCCCTGTGCTTTAGTAAATTCAAACTCAATTTCACTCTCTTCAATTGGTTTAATGGGAGAGAAACGGGTGACACTCAAAAACCAATTTTTACGTTTATGTCGTGGCCTAATTTGGCTTTGGCACTGCCATTGAATAGTGCCAGTCCATTTTTGGGATAGTATTTCTGCATTCTCACCTTCCAATGAAATTAAGGCAGATTTTAGTCCATAGCGTGATGGGAAAAACTCAAGTGTATCGGCAATGACTGAAAGTTTTTTAGCCTCTTGGAAAAAACAAGTAAGTGCTTTTTCCACCGCTATGCAACATTCTTCAGGCCCCTGCGCAGAGGAAAACTGTAATAATATCATTAGCAATCTCCACTGGTTTTATAGGTTATAACAGGTTTAAGGCGTGCAACAACTTGGATGATGCCAATATTCACCATGCTTTCAATTACAGTATCAATAGATTTATAAGATTGAGGGGCTTCTTCGTAAATCAATTGTTTGTTTGCGCAGATAACACGGCTACCTAATACCGTCCTTGATAATTGAGTCGGTGTATATTTATGTGATAAACGCCCTTTACACTCAGCCCGCATCCACTTCCGTCCAGCTCCATGAGCAAGAGAATTCAGACAAACTTCACTTGGTTGTGGAGAAACGAGATAACTGTAATCACCTCGAGAACCAGGGATAACGACTAGCCCGCGATCTGATGGTGTCGCTCCTTTTCGATGTATCCACCCTTCAATACCATTGATTTTACAGGATTCAACTAGGTTATGATTAAGGTCGAGTACGAGTTTACCCTTTGACTTTACTTGTTGCAGCATACGTAAACCGATCATTTGTCGATTTAGTTGTGCAAAATCCAATGCATTCTGATGTGCTTCCAGATAATCTTTTGCATCTTGAGTATTGTCTATAAGCCCATCATGACTATATTTTTCTACATGCTGGCGAAGGATTGATTGGCCTAAACCTCGAGAACCACTGTGAACTAACAACAGCAATTGTTGTTTGTTTAAACCACTTTCCTTGAACCATTCAGGGTTTAATATTTCATCGATAGCTTGAAATTCTGCAAAATGATTTCCGCCACCAATAGAACTTAATGATGACATAAAGTCATGTGATTGCATGTTATTTGGAACATGCTCTTCAAGCCATGACAAAGGCGCATGATCTGACATTTCAGAAAGTTGTTTTTCGAGTTTATCGAGGTTAACTTTCGATTTTTTAATATCAGTTTGGAACAGCGCCATTCCACAACCGATGTCATTACCAACTAGCGCAGGATAAAAGCGTTTGGTTGAGAAAAATGCCGCGCCAATCGGGTATCCTCGACCTGGATGAAGATCAGGCATGCCGACAACAGATACCATATCAGGTAAGCTTGCAGTTGTTTGTAATTGTTGGATTGCTTTACTTTCAATCCATGTTGATTCTGTGGCGATATAGCTAACTTGCTGATCCACAGTATGTAAGGTATTGCCCATAAGCTATTAACTCATTTTTAATTGAAAAATAAGGTGAATTAGCAGGCAAAATTAAGAAAATAGATTAACTAACGAGAGTGGCTATTTCTGAGTGTGCCCGCAAAGAGTTTGATTAATTGTTGTCATGGTAAACCTCCTTGCAGTTAGTAGATGAATATAAAACGCTGCGGATACTAACGGTAACTTTTTTCTTTTGCAAGGGCTATTTTAAAGATAGTCGATTTTTAGCCTTTTTCTGAAATCAATATATAAAATCAATATATAAATTAATTAATATTATACAAACTAATAATTAGATAATTAAATTTATATTTTTATTTATTCCAATGGAATTGAGCGTGAGTGAAATATAAAAATTTGCTATCATTTGGGCGGGTGCTTGAGCCTTTCTGGTTCAAGCTTATTATGTTGGATAAAATGTTTGGATTAGAAATGGAAAAGCCCCGTTAGTTATTATTAACCAACGAGGCCCAAACCTAACCCGACAGTTAGGATTGTGCCTCTTAACCATTAAGAGGTCAAGGGAAATGAGCAAGTTCGCAGTGATTGCGTTTGTTTCAGCGTGTATTACCGTTTTTAGTATTTCAGTACTAATGCGAGACAGACTTTGTCTAATTGTCATTAGTCATGGAAATACAGTTGTTCAAACAACGTTTTCTTACGAAGAGTAATGTTGCTTTACGAGGGAGCGTATTCCCTCGTAATTTCCCGATTTAATTGTGTGTATTCAGGTTTGGAATTAAGTGCCCAATTAAAAACACCCCAAGATATTATTTAATCTTTGGGGTGTTTATTTAATTAGTTATCTAAATAAACAATTAAGCAATATGTACAGTTTTTCCACCAATAATTGTACGTAATACTTTTACATTTTCAATATCATCAGCAGGGATCTCAAATACATTGCGATCCAATACAATCATATCAGCAAATTTTCCAGCCTCTAATGAGCCGAGTACATCTTCACGGTGCTGTGCATAAGCAGAGTCAATGGTTGCAGAGCGCAAAACTTCAATTACCGTCAAGTCTCGGTCATTATCGAGTCTCGGTGCTTTTTGACCATTAATATCGCGGCCACGGCGTGTCGCTGCGACTTTTAAATCATACCACTCATCGAAATCATCGATTGGCCAGTCACTACCAAATGCAACAACCGCGCCAGCATCGACAAACTTAGCGATGGGTTCAAGTTGCTCAAAACGTTCATCACCGAGCATTTTTTTCTCAAAAGCCGCTAGCTCTGGAGTTGGGGCTGCCCACTGGAAAGATAAACAAGCGATGGTTTTTAAGCGCGCAAAACGGGCGTAATCATCCGCATGGACTAATTCATTGTGAGCGAGTCCTGGGCGAATATCTTTTTCTGGGTGCGCTGCTCGCATTTTTTCAATCGCATCTAATACGATGGAAACGGCACCTTCACCAACAGTATGCAAGTGAGGGTCATAGCCTGCTGCGGCAATTTTTTCCATTAATTCATCAAGAATTTCAGCTGTGAAATACAGGTCACCATAGTTATCCGTTTCTACCCAATTAGGCGTGTCATCTGTGCCTTGATTAATGCGGTATGGCTGCAATAACGATGCTGTCATTGTTGGAAATTGCATGACACCATCAACAAACATTTTAATATTATTCAAGCCAATACCTGGGGTTGGTGTCCAATCAGCTTGGTGCCATTTTTTGGCAAATGCAACGGCTTTATCCACGGCTGCCGCTACTGAAGCAACATCTGGTGTTTCATCGGGGGTGATTTCACGAGCAGCTTGGAAACGGATCGTAAGGTCGCCACGTTGCTGTAATTGAGAAAAGGCTTCAAGCTGTTGTTCTGAAACGCGGGCATCCATCACCATAGTCACACCTTGCTGGTTAAGTACTTTCTGTACTAATTCAGCAACTTCAATTGCTTGGTCGTCACGAATTGAAGGAATGCTATCGGCAGCACGCATAGCGGGTGCATCTTCAAGGATGCCATTCAACTCACCGTTCTCGTATTTGCCAATTTTACCATCAGGTGGCTCAGGCGTGTCTTTAGTGATACCAAATAGTTCGAGAGCACGGCTATTGGCTAGCAATGTATGGCAGTCATTTGAAAATAATACGACAGGGCGTTTTGTATTGAGCTTGTCCATATCTTCACGATACATATCAACACCCGCCGGGATCATTCCTTGACGTAGCCATGCAGTGACTTTGAGCCAATCATTTTCCCCGGTACGAGGGTCTTTATCGAGGTGATCTTGTACACGCTCTAAAATTTGCTCGATAGTTAACGATTCATAATTTAAATGACAACCGAAGAGTTGAATACCGCCCCAAAAAGGGTGCATATGACCATCAATGATACCAGGCATCATCATTTTGCCTTCGAGATCGATACTCTCTGTTTCAGGGCCAACATACTGATGAAGTTCATCAGAAGTGCCTGTGGCAAGAATGTAACCATCACGAACAGCAACCGCATCGACAACGCGATTTTTATCATCCGCAGTATATATATAACCGTTAAAATAAATAACGTCAGCTAATTGATTATTCATTGTAAACCGTCTGTATCAGTGGTGCTTTGGTGGCACCAGAGCTAAAAAAACAACGGGGAAGGCAAGTGCTCCCCCGTAATCATTTATAAGACTTGAAATGCTTAGTTAATAATCATTTCAGTTTCATCGTCAGAGATTGCAGGTGGACGACGAGTAAAACCATGGGTCAGCAGTGCTAAGTAAATTGCTCCTGCGGCTAGCCACCATAAACCCACTTTAAAGGCTTCGCTATCAAGGCTTGTCCATAACCATAATGTTAGGATAACACCAATAGAAGGCATAATCAGGCAAGTGATAATTTTTGTATTATCCAGTGGTGCTTTACGGTCAATGTAAAAATGTTTAATGACCGATAAATTCACAAAAGTGAATGCAATTAAGGCACCAAAACTGATCATTGAGGCGACCATGCTGAGTGAAAGCACTAATGAAAGCAGTGATGCTAACGCAACAAAGATAATTGAGTAAATCGGTGTATTGAGTCTTGGATGCAGATAAGCAAACAGCGAACGTGGTAACACGCCTTCACGGCCCATCGCATAGAAAATACGTACAATACTGGCTTGTGAGGTCATTGCTGAGGCAAATACACCGATAACATAAGCGGTGATAAAGCTAGAAGCCATCATCGCACCACCAACTTGTTTCATTACCGCAAGGCTAGCAATATCGGTATTAGGAATGAAATCTTGCCACATCGGGTAAACCAAGTGCGCACCATAGGAAATGATGACAAATAGCGTACCTGCGATAAACACGGTGTATAGAATCGCTTTTGGTAACGCACTACGTGCATCTTTGGTTTCTTCTGCCATGGTGGAGATCGCATCAAAGCCAAGGAAGGCTAAGCAGAGTACCGCTGCACCAGCAAATAACCCTGATACTTGTTCTGACATTACCGTAATAGGTGCCAATAAAGCATCAGTATCCAATACAAATGAAGTTTTAAAACTTAAGTATAGGAACACTGCGATAAATACAAATTGCATTAAAATGATTAGCATATTCATTGAGGAAACTAATTTAATTCCCAAAATATTCATAATGCTAACAATTGTGATGGTACTGCAAATAATCACATACATTGGGATATTGGGGAACGCTTCATGAACAAAGATCCCAATTGCAATGTAGTTAATAATTGGCAGAAAGAGATAGTCGAGCAATTGTGCCCAACCCACTAAAAACCCGAGTGTGCCGCCAAAGGTTTTTTGCACGTATGAATAAGCAGATCCTGAAAGAGGAAGTGCGCTTGTCATGCGGCAATAGCTCATGGCGGTAAAAAAGACGGCAGCTAATGTAATTAAATAAGCGATAGGCAGATGGCCCTCACTCAATACAGTTACTTGTCCATAGGTGGTGAAAATTCCGAGTGGCACCATATAAGCCAGCCCGAAAAAAACTAACGCAGGAGTGGTCAGTACGCGTTTCATTTGAACGGTATTCTGTTGCATTTTTAAGCCCTTCCCAAAAGCCCTTAACAACGTTAACTCTGTCTGAATGCACAGGCCGAGTGAACCTAAAATGCAGCCGTACTCGTCATACTTCGAATCACAACGTTGTTGGCTTCACTCGTTCGCACTAGTCACATACTTTTGTATGCTCCTAGCGACTCTTTTGCTTGCCGCCTAGTTGTGTTTTCGAATTATTTAGAGTCTTAACGCTACATGGTTGTATTAAATTAAATCTTAGAACCGTCTGCATTCAATTTCAGAAAACCTCGCACCAGGACATTTTTAAAATGAAATGTCATCGTGCGCACTTTAATGAAACGTCAGTGATGAATCGGACCATCACCATCCGCTGGGGTGAATACAAGCGGCGTACAATATAATTACCAAGTTCCTATTAAGCAATCATTAATTGAAAAAAAATAAACAACTACTTTTATTTCAAAGAGTTGTTTGATGGATGTGTTTATTAATTGAAGTGGATTTAAGATAAGTTAAATGATAGCCATTATGTATAGAAAATCAAGATGAATTTTTTCTGTTTAACTTATTGATTTTATGTGGTTAAATTTATTTTGTTACAATTGCGTATATATAGATAAGAACAAAAAGATTTAAATTAATTTTGATTTATCATGTGGTAGATAAAGAATTTACCACTTAATTAAATAGCCTATTTGCATTAATTAAATTAACTATTTGAGTTCCATATAATGAAACACCGACTTCGTTTAGAATATAAAACGAGAGTCGGTATTTAATATTAACGCTATTTACCGGCTATCTGAGTTTCTGTAAACAGTTACCCATTATTTTTTTCTCAGTTTCTGCTGGGTATATAATGCATCTAATGTAAATAAAATTAATGCAACCCAGATAAACCCAAAAGTGACTAACAATTCAGGTGTCATAACTTCACCGTACACAAAGACGGCGAGTAAGAACATAATACTTGGCCCCATATATTGGAAAAAGCCTAGCGTTGAAAGCCTTAAATGGTTAGCTGCTTCTGTAAATAGTAACAATGGCACTGTAGTAATTACCCCGGCAGCAATCAGAAGTGCATTCAAATGCCAATCATTCATTGCCATATCACTCGTTGGACTATCTGCAAAAAATAATAAGAAGATAATCCCGACAGGAAGCAGCCAAAGTGTTTCGAATGTCATTCCTGTTTGTGCGTCGACCCCTAATTTTTTACGTAATAATCCATAGGTGGCAAATGTAACAGCTAAACTTAGCCCAATCACAGGCACTGAGCCAAATTGCCAAAGCTGGATCAATACACCTGTTAGTGCAAGACCAACAGCAATCCACTGCATGCGGCGAAAACGTTCTTGTAAGAATAGCATTCCAAACAGTACGTTAACTAGTGGGTTAATAAAGTAACCTAAGCTAGCTTGTAGCATATAACCATTATTAACTGCCCAAATATAAATTAACCAGTTACAAGCAATTGTCGTTGCCGTTACACCAAGAACTAATATTTTCTTTGGTTGCTTTAGTACTTGGCGAACATAACTCCAATGCCGTGAAACTGTTAATAATAAAATCATAAAGAAAAATGACCAAATAATACGATGAGTCAGGATTTCTTCTGCGGGCACTTCTTGGATGCTTTTAAAATAAATAGGTGCGACACCCCAAATAAAATAGGCGCCTAAGGCACATAACACGCCTTTGGTAGTATTTTGCTGGCTCATTGTTGGCTCTGAAATTGAATTAAAGACTAAAAAGATACTTATACAGAGAGACCGAGCCGATTTAAGCGGCTCGATTTTTGATACCACTAATGTGACATTGCTCAGGTTTTTTTACAAGTTATTAGTTTAGTAGGTGACTAATTATTTATATTTTATTTCTATCCAACCAGATAAGTTGCCGTTGCTGTTGCAATATGCTGGTTGTTTTCGTTATGAAGCTCGCAGCGGGTAACGGCTATTTTATTGCCGTCTCTTAATAAGCTAGCACTAGCAGTAAAAATTTGCCCTCGACCGGGGCGTAAATAATCAACTCGTAAGTCGATTGTCCCCATTCGGGACATTTTATCGACAATCTCGGTGTGGGTTAATGGATTAATACGCTGCAAAATACGATTGATGCATACCATCCCCCCTGCAACATCTAAAACCGAAGCGATCACACCGCCATGTAAAATGTTCTGAGTAAAATTACCAATTAATTGTTGACGATTTTCAACAGTAAGCTGAACAAAATCATCATTTAAACTTATTAATTTAATACCAAGTAGCTGGTTAAATGGCATTTTATAAATAAATGCATGGCTCATTAAGTCACTGGCTTCTTCTAAAGTATAAGTACGGTCATTCATCGTTTTCATCCTTTAAAAATATGTGAATAATAAGTTAACATTATGTGTAAATTATGTCTCTAACAAACGAATGAATAATCTTTCAACAGTTATTCAGTTTTGTGTGTAAAATAGGACAAACTTTTTTTGGACGATGTTGAAAATAGGAATGACTAATGCGCGCTTTACCGATTTTGTTAAGTGCAGTGCTCTGCTTTTGGTCTGCTTCATTGTTTGCGACTGAAAATACAGGTGTTCAGCCTGAAGAAGATGTCAAAAATACCTTGCCAATACGTGGAAGCATCATTTCAGGATTACTGCAACACCATGATAACCCATTTGTGCTGTATCCATATGAATCGAATTATATCCTTTATACCTATACATCCTCGATGAATAAAGAAGCCATTTCTAGCTACAATTGGGGTGATGATGCGTTAAAGGACGAAGTTAAATTTCAATTAAGTTTAGCGTTTCCATTATGGGCGGGTATTGCGGGTGATGACTCAATTTTAGCTGTTTCTTATACTCAGCGTTCTTGGTGGCAACTAAGTAATAAAAAAGAGTCTTCACCATTTAGAGAAACTAACTATGAGCCTCAAGTGTTTGTTGGCTGGTTAACCGACTACCAATTTGCGGGTTGGACGTTGCGTGAGATTGAAACAGGTTTTAACCACGAGTCAAATGGTCGTTCAGAGCCTACGTCTCGCAGCTGGAACCGAGTATATGCAAGGGCAATGGCGCAAAATGGTAACTGGCAAGTTGATCTCAAACCTTGGTACCGGATTCATGAAAGTGAAGGGCGTGATGATAATTCTGATATTACCAAATATATGGGTTACTATCGCTTAAAAGTAGGGTATGCGTTGGGAGACAGCGTGTTTACTACGACTGGGCGCTATAACTGGAATACAGGGTATGGTGGTGCAGAATTGGGGTGGAGCTATCCAATTAGTAAACATGTGCGTTTTTATACCCAGTTGTTTAGCGGATATGGTGAGTCGATGATAGACTACAATTATCGCCAAACACGTTTTGGTATCGGTGTTATGCTAAACGATATGCTGTAATGGAAAAAAAACTCAGCTCTCTATTTTGTTCTGAGTTGAATACCAAGTCATGAATCAACAACTTCGCTGCTCAATTGGGCAGCGGCTTGTTTTATCGATTGAGGAAGTTTGTGTCCACTGCTTGCGTCATTAACCAACTTTCATTGGCTGAACATGTGCTCAATAGTACATTCGGCTATCAGTCATTTCGCCCTGGGCAAGATGCCGTCATTGGGGCTATTTTGGATAACCGTGATTGCTTAGTGTTAATGCCAACAGGGGGGGGGAAATCCCTTTGCTACCAAGTTCCTGCTTTAGTTAAAGAAGGTGTCACACTGGTCGTTTCGCCATTAATATCATTAATGAAAGACCAAGTTGACCAATTAAGGTTACATGGGGTTAATGCTGCGTGTTTAAATTCATCGCAAACGTCACAAGAACAACGTCAAATCATGGAACTGTGCAGTCAGGGGGAAATAAAATTACTGTATGTTGCTCCTGAACGGTTGTTAACTGATTATTTCTTAAGCCAATTAGCAGGATGGAACATCACCTTGCTAGCAGTGGATGAAGCCCACTGTATTTCCCAATGGGGACATGATTTTCGCCCTGAATACCGCGCACTAGGCCAATTACGGCAATCATTACCTAATGTACCCGTGATGGCGTTAACCGCAACTGCGGATGAAACCACACGTGCAGACATTATTCGTTTATTAGAGCTACATGAGCCATTAGTCCATGTGAGTAGCTTTGATAGGCCAAATATTCGTTATACCTTAGTCGAAAAATATAAGCCTTTAGATCAACTTTGGTTTTTTATTAAAGGGCAAAAAGGAAAAGCGGGTATTGTTTATTGTAATAGTCGCAGTAAGGTTGAAGAAACGACAGAGCGCTTGCAAAAGCGAGGCTTAAGTGTTGCGGCATACCATGCAGGGTTAGACGCTGCCCAACGGGAGTGGGTACAAGATGCATTTCTAAAAGATAACCTACAAGTTGTCGTGGCGACAGTGGCTTTTGGGATGGGAATTAACAAATCAAACGTTCGGTTTGTCGCTCATTTTGATATTCCGCGTAATATCGAAGCGTATTATCAAGAAACAGGGCGGGCAGGTCGTGACGGTGTTGAAGCCGAAGCCATTTTATTTTATGACCCTGCAGATATGGCATGGTTACGTCGCTGTCTTGAAGAAAAGCCTGCGGGTATGCAGCAAGATATAGAACGGCATAAGCTGAATGCTATCGCGGCTTTTGCTGAAGCACAAACTTGCCGCCGTTTGGTGCTACTCAATTATTTTGGTGAAAATCGCCAGCAGCCTTGTGGCAATTGTGATATTTGCTTAGACCCACCAAAACAGTACGATGGGTTAGTGGATGCGCAAAAAGCGCTGTCCTGTATTTATCGTGTTGGTCAGCGCTTTGGTATCGGCTATATTGTTGAGGTTCTGCGTGGCGCTAATAATCAGCGTATTCGTGACTTAGGCCATGATAAACTGCCCGTCTATGGCATTGGTAAAGAACAAAGTAATGAACATTGGGTCAGTGTGATTCGCCAACTGATCCATTTAGGTATGATCACACAGAATATTACGCATTTTTCAGCGCTTCAATTAACGGAGGCAGCACGGCCAATATTACGTGGTGAAGCTGCACTAAAACTCGCAGTTCCTCGTGTTTTAGTGGTAAAAAGCCGTAATCAACAAAACAAAATTTATCATGGCAATTATGATAAAAAGCTCTTTGCTAAACTGCGTAAATTGCGTAAATCCATTGCAGATGAAGAAAATATTCCGCCATTTGTGGTGTTTAATGATGCAACATTAATAGAAATGGCTGAGCACACCCCGACTTCACCTGCCGAATTACTGTTAATCAATGGTGTTGGCGAACGCAAGCTCGAACGTTTTGGAGTAGCATTTATGGCGCTTATCCAAGACCATCTTGAAGGTTATGAATGAATAGATAAGGAAACTGCAGGATGACGCCTGAAAACCTAAAAGAGAGTTGGCTGAATCGAGAAACTCAATTTTCTGCTTTTACAAATGGCCCGCTTTTAGATTTCTGGCAACACCGTGAAGAATCTCAATTCGTGGGGGTTGATGATATCCCCATTCACTATGTCCGTTTTATTCATCCAAAGCATCATAAAGCGATTGTCATTTCACCGGGGCGCAGTGAAAGTTATGTGAAGTACCCTGAAGTGGCTTATGATTTTTATCATTTAGGCTATGATGTGTTTATTATTGATCATCGTGGGCAAGGGCGATCAGGGCGCATGTTAGCGGATCCTCAAAAAGGCCATGTTGAAAAATTCACTGATTACATTGACGATTTTGAAAAGTTCATTGAGCTTGAGGTTAAATATCGGCATTATCCAAAATGTTATGCATTAGCTCACTCAATGGGGAGTGCTATCTTAGCTGGGTATTTGTTGCGAGATAACGTCACTTTTGATGCTGCAACCTTATGTGCGCCGATGATTGGTATTAATTTACCGATGCCTCGTTGGATGGCGAGCTTTATTGTTGATAGAGCCGAATCTCGCGAAAGTGTCCGCAATGATTATGCGGCTTCTACTGGGAAATGGCAGCCATTACCTTATTTAATCAATGTATTAACACACAGCCCAGAGCGTTATCGGCGCTACTTACGTTATTATGCCGATTATCCTGAATTGCGCTTAGGTGGGCCGACTTACCATTGGTTACGTGAAAGTTTTGTGATTGGCGATGAGCTAATTGCGAAAGCGGGAGAAATTGATGTGCCACTGATGGTGTTGGAAGCCAGCGAAGAAAAAGTGGTCAGCAATAAAGAGCTACAAGCTTTTTGTCAAAGCCGACAAAAAGCGCAAATAGGACGAGAAGAAAAATTACCTCTCATCATTGAAGGGGCACACCATGAAATCCTATTTGAAGTGGATGCATTAAGAGCGATGGCGCTTAATGCTATCTGTGATTTTTTTGAGCAGTATTAGTTAGGGTTTGAATATGAAATATCCTGTAGTTGCTTCCGATTTGGATGGGACACTGTTATCTCCCAATCATGATTTAACGTCTTATACAAAAGACACCTTGAAACAGCTAGTGACTTCCCAAGATGTGCATTTTGTGTTTGCAACAGGCCGTCACCATGTGGATGTTGCTCAAATCCGTGATGGTTTAGGCATCGACGCGTATATGATCACATCTAACGGTGCACGGATCCATAATACCCGCGGTGACTTAATTTTTGAGCACAATGTTGATCCTCAAATAGCTCATGAACTGTGTTTGATGGAATTTGATAACCCTGAACTTATCACTAATTACTACCATGGTGATGATTGGTTTATCAACCGGGAAAGCCCTGAACAAAAAGAATTTTTTAAAGAATCGGTATTTAACTACCAGTTGTTTGACCGCCATAATTTTGTCACTTCTGAAGTCTGTAAAGTTTACTACACCAGTGAAGATCATGACCTGCTGGTGGATTTACAGCAGCGCATTCAAGCACGCTGGCAAGATAAAGTGAATGTCACGTTTTCATTGCGTAGCTGTTTAGAAGTTATGGCTGGTGCTGTTTCTAAAGGTGAGGCTCTGAAGCAAGTTGCGGCACTACATGGCTATACACCGAGTGATAGTATTGCTTTTGGCGATGGCATGAATGACAAAGAAATGCTGACTATGGCTGGAAAAGGCTGCATCATGCAAAATGCTCATCAATTGCTAAAAGATGCGTTACCACACATGGAAGTCATTGGTTCGAATAGTGATGATGCTGTTGCTCGTTATCTGAGAAATAAATACCTTAATAACGCATAATTTATTTTGTTATTTGAAATAGAGGAACCAGATAGGCAATATGTTTATCTGGTTTTTTATTATCTCAATTAGATGAAAAACGTAAGTTCCCATAGCGAAAATGCAGCGAAACGTGCTTTTTGTGAAATTTAGGCCACTTTTCCTATTTTTTCTGACAAAAAGTAAATTTAAACTAGGGGGATGAGTGTTTCGGTCGATATTAATGGATAGCACTGTTTTCACAGGTTGCATATTGCACTGTTGAGGGTTCCTTAGGATGAAAAAAATTGCGTTAGCACTGTTGTTAGGCTCGATTTGTTATAGTTCTGTTTTAACCGCTAAACCTACCACTGCGCCGGCACCGGCGACAGCAGCACAAGAACCCTCGATTGAACAAATTACGCAGTTAGCACAAAAAGGTGACCCTAAAGCTCAATTTCAGCTAGGAGAGCGTTATTTTAAAGGTTTAGGTGTTTCTCAAGATTCTAAAGCAGCGGCTGAGTGGTTTATTAAGGCGGGGAACCAAGGGAATTCAGATGCACAGTTTCGCTTAGGTACGATGTTTGTAAATGGTTTTGGTGTGCGTCGTGATTATGACAAAGCGATGCTATGGTATGAACAAGCAGCGGCTCAAGGTGATACCCGAGCTGAAACCAACATGGCTATGATGTACGCACAAGGCTTAGGTGTCAGTCAAAACCTAGAAAAAGCGGCATTTTGGTTTAGAAAAGCAGCGCAAGGCGGAAATATACTTGCTCAATTCCAAATCGGCCAAATGTACTCGATTGGGAGTGGCGTTGATTTAGATGACGAGAAAGCAGTGTTTTGGTTTAGAAAAGCCGCGAAACAAAAGGATGCCAAGTCTCAAGACCGCTTAGGTGTCATGTATTCTGAAGGACGTGGTGTGAAGAAAAACTTGCAGCAAGCCTACGCATGGCTTGCAACTGCGGTGTACAGCGGCAACGCAGAAAGTCATCGTCTACAAAATAAGATTGCGGCTCAGTTAAGCCCTGAAGAATTACAGCAAGCACAAAAATTAGCGGAAGGTTATATTAAATCGTATGGTTTTAAAGCCAGCTAATGATTAAGCAGATGTGTGGGATACGATTTTGTATCCCACCAGTATGACGACAGATAATACAAGATAGCACCAAGAAAGCCGATAAAAACGATTGTTTCCCCAGCCTCGACGAATAGCTAGTTGTTGCTGTTGTGATGATAGCTTGCTACAAAGTACACGAAACCCAACGATATAAAACGCACAATACACTTGCCAAAGGTACAGTGTATTAAATGCAAAAGCTTTCCCAACAATTAATAAGATAATTAATGGAATTAAAAAGAATAAAATCGACCCAATACGTTCAAGTTGGGCGATCCTCAACATCACTAATTCGTCTTTTTCATTTAATTGTAATGGCATAATACGGCTTACAATTCCCCTGACTTACGACTAGGATTACGCCCTGAAAGATTGTTTGTCGCACTTTGCAGAGAATTATCACGGACATCCACCCTTGCTTGGAATGGTGGGAATGGCAAGGTAATTCCTTGTTCAGCGAAGGAAACTAAGATGTTTTGGTGAATTTCATGGCGCGCAGGTAACCGATGGCCCATTTCAGCGGCATAGACACGTAATTCAAAAATCTGAATACCTTGTTGTAAATCAACAAGATATACTTCAGGTGCTGGGTTATCTAAAATCATCGTAGAGCGTTTGGCTGCACGTAAAATGGTATCTGTCACTAATTCACTATTGGCATCAGAAGGTGCAGGAATAGTCATGACAATACGTGTGATCGTGTCAGACAGTGACCAGTTAATAAATTGTTCAGTAATAAATGCCTTATTTGGCACAATAATTTCTTTTCTATCCCAGTCTGTCAGCGTAGTAGCACGGGTGTTGATCTTGGTAATACTCCCCGTCAAGTTACGGATAGTTACTGTGTCTCCAATCCGGATCGGTTTCTCAAATAAGATCATTAACCCTGAGATAATATTGGCGAAAATTTCTTGTAAACCAAAACCAAGCCCGACCCCCATTGCCGCAACAAGCCATTGCAGTTTTGACCACTCAATTCCTAACATAGAGAAGCCAACAATGGTCCCTATAATAGTTATCGTATACTTTGTTAATGTGCTAATGGCGTAACCAGTACCTGGTGTTAAATCCAAATGTTGGAGTACGGCCAGTTCAAGCAAAGCCGGTAAGTTACGAACCAATTGTGCGGTAACGATAATAGTCAAAATGGCAATGAAAATAGAGCCCATGGTGATAGGTTGTACGGTATCAACGCCATTAACCGTTGATGTCACATCCCATAAGCGAATATTTTCAAGAAAAGAGAATGCGGTATGTAGCTCGGACCACAGCCAAATCAATGAGACCAAGGCAATCATGGTTAAAATCGAACGAACTAACCCAACGGATTGGGTACTGATGGTATCTAAGTCGATAACCTGTTCTTCGATATCAATATTTCCTTCGCTACTGGCGTTTGCTTGCTGGTTATCGTCCTCACCTTTAGCACGTTGAGCTAATATCTCAGCACGGCGTTGTTTCGCACGCTCGAAGGCTAATTTACGGCGCTGCATTGACATCCAACGGCGGATCGTATGATAAACGATAAGGATAACAAACCAAATGGCGACAGAGGTTTCTAAACGAGCAAGCAAGGCCTGTGAAGTTGAAAAATAACCTAAAATGGAGAAGAACCCAGCAACGATAGGTGCGAGTAATATCATCCACCATAATGCTTTATTAACAATATTCTCACCGGAGCCATGTCTATCTAAGTAGAGAGGGATTTGTGAGCGGCGTAAGTTGTTGGTAATTAAGCTAAGTGCGACACATAAAAAGATAAAGCATAAGCGGCCAATACTAGCTGCAAATTCCCTATCGCTATAATGTTCAAAGGTAATAATTGCCATCACGAGTGGAACGATGACAAAAATCGCCATTCGGTAATAACGCATCGCACGTTTAACAGAATCTTTGTCCCAACCGAAGTGAGAAATAAATAACCCAGTAGGGCGAGAAAAGGTTTCGCTGATCATAAACAGCCATAGTAAAGGTGTCGTCGCACTGACACCATAACCTATCGCTGCGGCCATGGGATATTGCCATGCACTTTGTAAGCCATAACCGATGGCTGACCACATCATAGGGAGAGGAAGAGCAACAATTATTGACCAAAAAATAGTTCGAATGGTTAAGTAAAACCGGTCTTGTGTCACCTTACCAATCCGTAAACTGGATCGGTCAAGAAATGCTTGGTAGTGCTTGCGAGTGCTAATACTGAAAATGACTAATGCAATCGAACCTAAAAGATACAAAAATGTATCTTGTGTTGTCAGCATAACACGCAGAGCACCGGCCAGTTGGGACAAGGTATCCAGAGAAAGTAATTGAGTAATATCCGTTACTAACATGACAGGATAGCTGATGCTTATTGGCGGAACATCTGCGACCCAGAAAAGATAACGGTTTGAAGCATCTTTGACTTCTTTTAATGCATCGGTCAATTGCCCAGTGGCGACATTGAGCTTTGTTAGCTCTAACATTTCAGCATCGAGACCTGAAATTAAAGAGGTTAGTAGCTCACGGCGGGTTTTAATCAATGACTGATAAACTTGTACTTGAGCTGTATTGAGCTCATGCTCGCTTTCTTGCTCGGTTGTATCTATTTTACTTAGCCTATCGAGGCTATCTTCATAATTTAAGCGTTGAACGCGTAAATCAGCCATTTCCCGATCAAGCTGTTGGCTCTTTGGAATATCAGGCAAACGGGAGAGTTGTGTTCTGAGCGCTTCCCCTAATGTACTTGAGCTGCTGATCCACTGAGCTTGCTCGCGAATAGTTGTGAGCGCTTGTCGAGCATCGCGGATACTCGTTGAAATTTCAGCTTGGCTATTGGTGATTGCGCTCATGCGCTGTGCCTGAGCGGTTAATTCCTGAGACATTTTACGGTTAATATCAAGCTGCTCAGTTAAAAATGGGGTCAGTTCACCTTGCGCAGCCAACATCTCGGTATGTTCTAACGCTAAAATTGCTTTTTGTTGGCGTTGGGTATTTTGGAAATCACGCAGGTTTTGTAACTCAAGTTCCATACGTTGATAGCGTTTTTTGTATAACTCCAACGTAAGGCGTGAGATTTCTTGGCGGTTATTGGCAGAAAGCTGCGCCATTTCCAGTTCATTAACTGTTGATTTGCGAGCACTTACTTCGGCTTGAGCTAACGTGTACTGGGCATCGGCTAATGGCGTTGAGGGTGTACTCAGAGACTGAAAGCGCGAAGAGGCTTCAGTGAGTAAGCGTCTAGCTTCAGAAAGTTGTTGTGGCAGAATACTTAGTGATTCACTGATTTCGCGGCCTTTATCTTGCTCTTGCTGAGTTAAGCGGCTTTGATCGAGTAATTGGCTGCTAAGCTGAATAATACGTTGTTCAAGTTCACCTAAGCTGATACCCACAGGTATAGGTGCTGGTTCATCACTTTCATTGAGGATTTTTTGTCTTATTTCTTTGATAATTCTAGGGAAGTTATCAATGGCTTCTTGATAAGACTTGGCCTTTGCATCGGAATCACGTGTTTCACTCATCCAATTCAAAGCACCCTGTAATGCTTGTGCTATCTCTGCATCTTTGGGGTTGGTACTTGACTCAAGTTGTTTGAGCTCCTGCTTAATCTGTGCTTCATCCTGCGCTGCAGTCGGTGCTGCAACGGAAGAAAAAACGATTAACAGGCTAAGAAAAAAACTGATAATCACACGCACAGTGAGGAGCTCCTTCAAGGGATAATAATTTAATTAAGCGTCAGCAGGTTCTTCTGTTACTGTATTTGCAACAGTTTCAGCGAGTAATTCGCCCATACGAGTTGCATAACCGGGGATCAGTGATGAATTAAATGTCACTCTGTTAGGTTCAAATAAATTAATCACTGTTGAGCCCAGTTTAAACAGCCCCATTTCCTCACCTTTTTTCAAGAAAACGGCACCTTCAGAGTCCAACTCAGGGTAAACCCAGCGCTTAATGACGCCTTCACGACTGGAATTGACGCAACCGCTCCAAACCGTCTCAATACTACCAACGATGGTTGCACCTACAAGGATTTGTACCATTAAGCCAACAGGGGTGTCAAAAACACAAATCAAGCGTTCATTCCGTGCAAACAGGTTGGGAACATTTTGTGCCGTTAATGGATTTACAGAGAATAAATCGCCTGGCACATAAATCATCTCTTTGAGTAAACCATCACATGGCATGTGTACACGGTGATAGTCACTTGGGGAGAGGTAAGTGGTAATAAAGTCACCACCACGAAAATGCTCTGCTAATTGGTATTGGCCAGCAAGTAACGCTTCAACTGTGTAATTATGGCCTTTAGCTTGGAAGATAAGGTCATCATTTATTGGGCCTAATTGACTAACTGCACCGTCAGCAGGTTGAGCAAGTTGGTGTTCTTTCTCCACAATTGGGCGAGCGCCTTCTTTTAGCAGACGGATAAAGAAATCATTAAAAGTGGCATAAGCAGTAAGCTCACTTTTTTGCGCTTCATTCATGTTCACTTTATAGACTTTTGCGAACAGTTTAATTGCCCATTGCGTCATGAAACCCGCATTGCGACTTGCGAACCAGCCTGCAAATTCAGTAAGACATTGTTTTGGAAGCATATATTGCAAGCGAATTTTAATTTTATCTAGCACGTTAACCTCTGATTTTTAAAGGTATGTTAGCAAAAGGGCGGCTATTGTACACAGTTTACTCGTCATATTTCAAACGGCCGCATCATTGGCTAACCATCATTAAATTATTTAGAGCGGGTTTAGCGTTAGTGAGTTATTTGTAAGCACTCACTAACATTATTTATCTTTCGCCGTAAAATTACCACGGGGTTTGATTTGTTCCATGCTTTCTAAAATGCGATGGTAGTTTTCAAAGCGTGATTCAGCAATTTTATTTGCTTCTACGGCTTCACGTAACAGGCAACCAGGGTCATCTAAATGTTTACAGTCACGGAATTTACAGCCACCAAGGTAATCTTTAAATTCGACAAATCCTTTGGTCACTTGTTCCGTTGTTAGATGCCATAAACCAAACTCACGGACACCAGGGGAGTCAATCACATCGCCGCCCAATGGGAAGTGATATAAACGAGCTGTTGTTGTTGTATGTTGTCCTAGCCCTGAGTTGTCTGAAACCTCATTAACTAAAATCGCTTCTTCGTTATGTGGGAGTAATGCATTTAATAAACTGGATTTGCCCACACCAGACTGACCAACAAATACAGATACTTTACCTGCTAGCGCGTTAGTAAGCGCTTCCATGCCTTCATTGGTATGGCTTGAAACTTCGAGAACTTGATAGCCAATATCACGATAAATTGTCATTAAATCGCTTACCCACTCACGGTTTTCGTCGTCGAGTAGGTCGACTTTATTGAGAACGATAACAGGCTTAATCCCGGTGGTTTCGCAGGCAACTAAATAGCGGTCAATAATATTCAGCGAAAGCTCAGGTAAAATAGCTGAAACCACAACAATTTGGTCAATGTTAGCGGCAATCGGTTTTAAGCCATCATAATAATCGGGACGAGTTAGAACAGAACGGCGCTCGTGAACCGCTTCGACGATGCCATTTACTTTGATATCACTTTGTGTGTTCAAGGCTGGTCGCCACACCACATTATCCCCTGTAACGAGGGACGAAATCGTTCTGCGCAAGTTACAGCGTTGGATAGTCCCGTCACTTGCTTGAATATCAGCATGCTGCCCAAAACGGCTAATGACTAAGCCTTCTTGCGCTTCACCTAATTGGCTATCATCAATTTCAACTGTTTTTTGCTTTTTAAGTCTTTTTTGATGATTTTCTTGAACTCGGCGCTGTTGGCCTTTCGAAAGTTTCTGTTTAGCCACCTGTCCTCTCTTTACTATGGGCTGTATTTTAGGGGGTTACTCACGCCTGTCACTGATGGCATGAAGAGTGCTATCATACCTTAACTTCATAGAATGCAGTTAGGGTATATCATGCAAAAGAATGAGAATAATTTAATTTGGATCGATTTAGAAATGACGGGGCTCGATCCTGTTCGTGATCGTATTATTGAAATAGCGACCATTGTAACAGATAGTCATCTTAATATTTTAGCAGAAGGCCCTGTAATTGCAGTACATCAAACGGATGAACAACTCGCTTTGATGGATGAGTGGAATGTAAATACCCACACTAATAGCGGCTTAGTTGAACGTGTACGTAAAAGTACCGTGAGTGAGCGTGAAGCTGAGTTAGCCACGATTGCGTTTTTAGAAAAATGGGTTCCTCAAGGGGCATCCCCAATCTGTGGTAATAGTGTTGGGCAAGATAGACGTTTTTTGTTCAACTACATGCCTGAATTAGAAAGCTATTTTCATTATCGCTATCTTGATGTCAGTACATTAAAAGAGCTTGCTCGCCGATGGAAACCTGAAATTCTAGCGGGTTTTACTAAGAAAAATACTCATCAGGCCCTTGATGATATTCGTGAATCAGTTGCTGAGCTGGCTTATTATCGAGAAACATTTATTAAAGAATAAATATTAAATTAACGAATAAGCCGCTTAACTAAAAGTGTCCAACTTTGTGGGTTCACTTCACTTGAGCGGCTTTCATAAGCTGTTCTCTCCCAATAAGTTAACAATGTTAACTTATTGAAATCAATTTATTACAACGGGTGTTGATAAAATCACCATTGTGATTGAATTGTCAGCAAACGAATAAAAAAATAAAAATTTTGAGTGTAAGGGCTTGCTAGTATCTGAATTTTTCGTATAATGCGCTCCCCGTACCGATGAAGTTTTTGTTATTGAGTCGGCACGTGAAACATCACAAAAAT
>NZ_JAMPPJ010000018.1:0-51442 GCF_028481025.1 Providencia sp. PROV150
CTTTCTTAGTGTTTTAGTTAGATATTTTAGTATTTCTTAGTTCGATAGTAGTACCCACCAAATGCGGGAATAGCTCAGTTGGTAGAGCACGACCTTGCCAAGGTCGGGGTCGCGAGTTCGAGTCTCGTTTCCCGCTCCAATATTTTCTTAATCTCTTAACTTTTCTTCTTAATTAATTCTTACACAATACCTATTTAACTTAAGTAGAATCACCTGGTGTGCATATGAATTGCGCTTGTTCACTGTTTTTATCCTTTTATATCTTGAACACTAGGATCTACATGGGTTTTGCGATCTTTTTTGGATCAGATCAAGATTTCCTCTTGCATTCGTTTTCAGGTCGCCATAGAATAGCCACCCCTTAGCAATAGGGTGTTTTGCTTCCATCTCTAAGATGATAACGCGAAGTTTAAATAATAAACAAAAATATGCTTTTTTATTTACTTCGAGTCACTTTTCATTTTAGTCTTGTTTTTTGGTAACTTTTGTACTGCTAGTAAACGTAAAATCAGTATTTTTCTTTTCAATGTGCCATTAGAAAGTTATCCACAGCCCGCTCAATCAATCTGGGTTTTTATCGCGATTTGAAATAACTTATTACACAGAGTTATCCACAGGCTAATTAACAAATTTCTGTTGTGCTATTTAATTCTAGTATTTAAATAGCACTGTTGTAACTTATTGATTTATTTGTTAAGTGATTTATTTTGTCAAAATGCGGCTAGCACATCTTGCAAATTCTTTACCTATTGTCTGCTAAGCACTTTTTACTTTATTCACATCAATTTGACAATTCTTCATTTCAGGTATATAGCTGACTTTTTTCTATGCATCTCTCGGTAAACCTTTGTTAATCGCACGTACAAGGCGTTTTTGCTGTGAAGTTTGAATTGTGACTTGGTTTGCATTACGTTGATTAAGCTGTTGTTGTATAGACCATTGGAAGTGCTCATCTAGCATTTCGTTAATTCCCAACCTATTTTGTAAAGCCAGTACAATACTGTCTTGATAAGGTGCGTTACCTAGCGCCACACTGATATTTCGCAACCACTTAATATAACCAATGCGGCGGATTGCAGAGCCTTCGGTCACCTTTAAAAAGGTTTTTTCATCCCATGAGAACAAGTCGAGCAACTCTGGTGTATGTAAGTCCTTTCTTGGACTGAAATCATCTTCATCAGTTAGCTGGGAAAAACGGTTCCACGGGCAAATAAGCTGGCAGTCATCACAACCGTAGATCCGATTTCCCATTAGAGGGCGAAATTCTTCAGGGATAGCACTATCTAGCTCAATGGTAAGATAAGAAATACAGCGCCTAGCATCTACGGTGTAAGGTTCGACAATTGCACCTGTTGGGCAAGTTGTCATACAAGCAACACAGCGGCCGCAATCTTCTTCGACAGGTTTATCAACAGAAACGGGTAAATTAATCAATAATTCACCGAGAAAAAACCAAGATCCTGCTTCACGATTTAAGACTAATGAATGTTTTCCTGTCCATCCTAAACCCGCTTTGACGGCGAGAGGGCGCTCTAAGATTGGCGCAGAGTCGACAAAAGGTCGAAAATTAAGATCGTCAATGGTGGTGCCATCGGCCAGTATCACTCCGTTAAATTCACGACAATAGTCTAAAATACGATCTGAAAGTTGTTTTAGACGTTTTTTTAATAGTTTGTGGTAGTCTCGCCCTAGGGCATAACGGCTGATATAACCTAATTCAGGGTTATTTAATGTACTAGCAAATGCGGCTTTGGCAGGCAAGTAATTCATACGTACGCTAATGACACGTAACGTGCCAGGGTGCAGTTCGTGTGGTCTGGCTCGCATCATCCCATGGCGATTCATCCATTCCATCTCACCATGAAATTGTTTATCTAGCCATGCTTGTAATTTGGGCTCTTCCGCTGAAAGGTCAGTATCGCAGATCCCGACTTGTTGGAAACCTGCTTCAACACCCCATTGTTTAATATTCTGAGCGAGAAGATCGAGATTGAGGTATCTTGGCATCAGATCCTATATTGAGAAAGATTAAAACGGCTGGCACTCTAACATGACCTGCGTTATTCATCAAAACGCATGAAAAATACCGTCAATATTGAGAACAATTATAGGATATTTCTGAACTCATCATTCAAGCAATGTTAATTAAGAAAAAAGCCCCATCTTAGGTTAAGATAAGCGGTAATATTGATGTTTGTTGATATCTCTTTATGCATTTTGATCAGCAATATAAACTATGCATTTAAAGGATAAACAGGCGACACCGCCTATTAATGACATAATAAAAGAACAATATGAAAGAATGTACAATACAACTTGCCAATGAAGCGCAAACTGTTGCGTTAGGTAATGCTATCGCTAAGGCTTGCCATCAAAGCACTGTGATTCACTTATACGGTGATCTTGGTGCAGGGAAAACCACCTTTAGCCGAGGTTTCTTACAAGCGCTAGGTCATCAAGGCCATGTAAAAAGTCCAACTTACACATTGGTTGAACCCTATGAATTAGCAGATCGTCAAGTTTTCCACTTTGATCTCTATCGGTTAGCAGATCCTGAAGAACTTGAATTCATGGGAATTCGTGACTATTTTTCTGGAAATTCGATCTGTTTGGTCGAATGGCCGCAACAAGGTAAAGGTTTTTTACCTGAAGCGGATCTTGAGCTCCATCTGACCTATCAAGGCGAAGGGCGTCAGGCTCACTTTGTTGCTTTTTCTGCCAATGGGGAGTCGTTGTTAGAAGCATTACCCCTACTCTAAGGAAGCTATTGCTCATGTTGAATGCATCAATCCACAGAATAACAAAAAAGGGTTTTTTTACTGTTTTCGTCTTGTTTATGGCATCAGCTATGTGGCTGTTTGGAGCACAAGCGGCAACATTATCAAATATTCAAGTTAATAACAGCCCATCACAAGCAGAAGTGGTGCTAAGTTTTATTGATGGTAAGCCCGACTACTCCTATTTCCCATTGCATTCACCTGAGCGCCTTGTTGTTGATATCAAACAACGAGGTGAGATTATTGGTTTACCACTTAAAGTTCCCGCAGGAGACCTTGTAAAACTGGTACGGGCGAGCCAACCTTCTGATAACCAACACAAACGCTTAGTTTTAGAGCTATCTCGCGCAGCGAAAACAAAAGCGGCACTTAAACAGGTTTCAGGTGAATATCAGTTGGTGTTAACGATATCGACTGGAAATGCATCCGGTTCTACCTCTTTTAATCAAACCAATAATACGGTTAAAGCAGCGGCAAATAATACTCAAGATAAACCATTGAAGATGAGTAACCCTGCACCTGTGGCTACACCAACACCAACCAAATATAAAAATATGCCAAAGGGTAGCAAGCAGGTCGTCATTGCTATTGATGCAGGGCACGGTGGAAAAGACCCTGGTGCGATAGGCAAGAATGGTTATAAAGAAAAAGATGTGACTCTCAGCGTCGCTCGTAAATTATACCAACGCCTTGAAGCCGACCCAATGTTTAAGCCCGCGATGACACGTGACGGTGACTATTTTATTTCTGTTAGTGGTCGTTCTGATGTGGCACGTAAGAAAGGGGCTAATATGTTGGTGTCAATTCACGCGGACTCGGCTCCGAATAGCAGTGCACGGGGCGCATCAGTATGGGTATTGTCTAATCGGCGTGCAAACAGTGAACTGGGTAGTTGGCTGGAACAACGTGAAAAACAATCGGAATTATTAGGTGGGGCGGGTGATGCACTGAGTGGCGCGGACCCTTACTTAAGCCAAGCCGTTTTAGATTTACAATTCGGTCATTCTCAGCGTGTGGGGTACGATGTTGCGGTTAAAGTGATCGAACAGCTACGAAAAGTAGGTAATATTCACAAAAGAACCCCTGAACATGCAAGCTTAGGTGTATTGCGTTCTCCTGATATCCCATCGATTTTAGTCGAAACTGGGTTTATTAGTAATGCAGCGGAAGAGCAGTTGCTAAAATCGAATGAATTCCAAGACAAAGTCGCAGAAGCTATCCATTTAGGATTACGTCAATATTTCTTGGCGAATCCAATACAAGCAGCGCCACAATAAGGGGGAGGCATGGCTATACATATTCTATCCCCACAGCTTGCCAACCAAATCGCAGCAGGTGAGGTGGTTGAAAGGCCTGCGTCAGTGGTTAAAGAGCTCGTTGAGAATAGTCTTGATGCAGGGGCAACGCGTATTGATATCGACATTGAGCGCGGCGGAGAAAAACTGATCCGTATTCGTGATAATGGTTGTGGTATCCGTAAAGATGAACTGATTTTGGCTTTAGCTCGCCATGCGACCAGTAAAATTGCCACATTAGATGATCTTGAAGCCATTATGAGTATGGGGTTTCGCGGTGAGGCACTAGCGAGTATCAGTTCTGTTTCACGTTTAACGTTGACATCAAAGCCTGCAGACCAGACAGAAGCATGGCAATCCTATGCCGAAGGTCGGGATATGGAGGTAATAGTTAAACCCGCAGCGCATCCCAATGGCACAACGGTTGAAGTATTAGATTTATTCTATAATACGCCAGCTCGTCGTAAATTTATGCGCACAGAAAAAACTGAATTCGGTCATATCGATGAAATTGTTCGCCGAATTGCGCTTTCTCGCCCTGATGTGGCTATCAACCTGACTCACAATGGGAAATTAGTAAAGCAATACCGAGCGGCTCATGATGAGGCACAGCAAGAGAGGCGTCTTGGGACGATTTGTGGAACGGGCTTTATGCAAGGCGCTTTGGCGTTATCTTGGGAACATAGCGATCTTGCTATCAAAGGGTGGGTCGTTTCTCCATCAATGACGTCGGGTAGTGAAACACAATATTGCTATGTCAATGGCCGTATGATGCGTGATCGCCTGATTAATCATGCTATTCGCCAAGCTTATGAAGGGCATTTAGACGAAAACCAGCAGCCAGCTTATGTTCTGTATTTGACCATTGACCCAAAACAGGTTGATGTTAACGTACACCCAGCAAAACATGAGGTTCGTTTTCACCAAGCTCGTCTGGTACATGATTTTATTTATCAAGCGGTACGAACAGTATTATTAGAAGCCGCATCTATTGATGAGCTTCCGGGTATCGAACCTGTAAATACAGAACTGGAAAATCGACCTTCTGCGGGGGAAAATTATTTTTCTTCTCCTAGTGTGGCTCCTAATCAACATAAGGCAGAAAACAAGACGATAGTCGAGAATACCCTTCTAGAGCCTAAAACACCTTATAAGCAGGCTAGCCACTTAAAGGATAATGTTAAAAATCACGCTTTTTCTTCGCCGAAATCAACGTCAGGTTTTTCAGAAAATGTACCAGCAAAAACGTTTGGCTCAACTTATGACAAAAAAGCAGGCGAACTGTATCAGAGCTTAATGTCCATTCCCGTTGCTCCTGAAGATAAAAAACCGCTTTTTCCTGAACGTAACCCAATCAGTTCACCGCAAATATCCTCACAACCTGTAGCAAAAAATGCGGATAACTACCTTTTTGGCAAAGTATTGACAATTTACGCAAAAAACTTTGCATTAATTGAGTCTTCGTTGGGGCTAATCCTGTTATCCTTAACGGAAGCTAATTATTTATTGAAGTTGTCACAATTGTCACCGAGTGGTGGAGCCTTAAAGCCCCAACCATTGTTAATACCTCTAAAATTGTCACTTAAAAATGATGAAATAGAGGTTTTACAGCGGTACAAGGAACAATTGACAATATTTGGTATCGAAGCCACGATATTACATGGAAAAGTAACAATTCATACGGTATCGTTACCATTAAGAACACAAAATTTATCACAGCTTTTTTCTGAGCTACTCGATTTTTTATCGAGAAAAGAAAGTGTCACTGACGAAGATATAGCACAATGGCTCGCTAAAGCAGTTTCACAGGTTAAAACAGAAGAAAGTTGGAGTTTAGCACAGGCTGTTCAGTTGCTGGCTGATGTTGAGCGGGTATGTCCGCAGTGGGTGAAAAACCCTCCACCAACATTATTACAATTAATTAATTTACAATCCGTGGTAGCTACACTAACAAATGAGTGATTTAGCAACTCAGAAAAAACCTGACGCAATATTCCTAATGGGTCCAACGGCCTCAGGTAAAACCGCTTTGGCGATAGAACTTCGCAAGCATTTGCCTGTGGAAATTATTAGTGTCGATTCGGCATTAATTTACCGAGGGATGGATATTGGCACAGCAAAACCAACAACAGAAGAACTCAGCCAAGCTCCCCATCGTCTGATTGATATCCTCGATCCGTCTCTACCATACAGTGCTGCCGATTTTCGCCGTGACGCATTAAATGCCATGGCTGAAATTACCTCACAAGGTAAAATTCCATTATTAGTTGGCGGCACAATGTTGTATTTTAAAGCCTTATTAGAAGGGCTTTCACCTCTTCCTTCAGCTGACCAAGCAGTTCGTACTGAAATTGAACACATTGCGAAAGAACAAGGGTGGGGGGAAATTCACCGTCGTCTTACTGAGGTTGACCCAGTTGCCGCGGCAAGGATTCATCCTAACGACCCACAAAGATTATCCCGTGCTTTAGAGGTATATCTCATTTCGGGACAAACTTTGACTGAAATGATACAAACAGCAGGGGAAGAATTACCTTATAATGTGTTTCAGTTTGCTATTGCGCCACAAGATCGTAAAATTTTACATGAGCGCATAGAACAACGTTTTCATCTGATGATAGATGCGGGTTTTGAAGAAGAAGTTCGCAAGTTACATCAACGAAATGATTTACATGTTGACCTCCCTTCAATTCGTTGTGTGGGGTATCGGCAAATGTGGTCATATTTAGATGGTGAAATTGGCCATGATGAAATGATTTATCGGGGGATTTGTGCAACTCGCCAATTGGCAAAACGTCAAATTACCTGGTTAAGAAGCTGGGAGAATGTTCATTGGCTAGATAGTGAACAACCTCAGCAAGCGCTTAGCACCGTTATGCAGGTTATGCGTGCATAGGACTGATGTTTGTGTACAATTAGAACGTTAAGCGCAATTTTTGAGTAGTTACTTTTTGGAATCTAAAAGATTCTCTTTTAAAAACAACAAAATAAGGAAAACATAGAATGGCTAAGGGGCAATCTTTGCAAGATCCGTTCCTGAACGCATTACGTCGTGAAAGGGTTCCGGTCTCTATTTATCTCGTTAATGGCATCAAATTGCAGGGGCAAATTGAGTCTTTTGACCAATTTGTCATTTTATTAAAAAACACAGTTAGCCAGATGGTTTATAAACACGCTATCTCGACTGTTGTCCCTGCTCGCCCTGTTTCTCATCATAGCGGTACTGCGGGTAGCACTGGTAATGGTAATTACCATTCAGGTAACCCTGCAGCGCAAGATGGCGAAGTAACTGAGTAAGTTTGTACGCTAAAAGACAAGGAAAGCATGGGTAGGGAGACTGTACCTGTGTTTTTCCTTTGCAATTATTGTTTAGCCTAAGAGGTTACACCTTGTTTGATAGGTATGAAGGCGGTGAACTAGCTGTATTAGTCCATGTCTTTTTTTCTCAAGAGAAAGACGTTGATAATCTGGCAGAATTTGAGTCACTTGTGACATCTGCTGGGGTAAAACCAGTACAAATAGTCACGGGCAGTCGTAAAGCTCCTCATCCAAAGTTTTTTGTTGGGGAAGGTAAAGCAGAAGAAATTGCCCAAGCTGTTGAGGAAAGTGGTGCAGATGTGGTGTTGTTTAATCATACTCTAAGCCCTGCTCAAGAACGTAATCTCGAAAGGATTTGCCAATGTAAGGTGGTTGACCGTACAGGGGTAATTTTAGATATTTTTGCTCAACGCGCACGTACACACGAAGGTAAGCTTCAAGTTGAATTGGCTCAATTAAGGCATTTATCGACTCGCTTAGTGAGGGGATGGACGCACTTAGAGCGACAAAAAGGCGGGATTGGTTTACGAGGCCCCGGTGAAACTCAACTTGAAACTGACCGTCGGCTATTAAGAGATAAAATTAAACAAATCTTATCTCGTCTTAGTCGGGTGGAAAAACAGCGTGAACAAGGGCGTCAAGCGAGAAGTAAGGCAGATATCCCGACTATTTCGCTTGTCGGTTATACCAATGCTGGTAAGTCTAGCTTGTTTAACCGCATGACGGCCGCTGATGTTTATGCTGCTGACCAGTTATTTGCAACACTTGACCCAACACTTCGTCGTATTGATGTAGAAGATGTTGGTGTTGTCGTTCTTGCAGATACTGTGGGTTTTATCCGCCATTTACCCCATGATTTGGTTGCAGCTTTTAAAGCAACCCTGCAAGAAACACGTGAAGCAACGTTATTGCTGCACGTTATCGATGCAGCTGACAATCGCTTGGATGAAAATATTCATGCAGTTGAAAGTGTGTTAGAAGAAATCGAAGCGGATGAAATACCAACACTTTTAGTGATGAACAAAGTTGATATGCTGGAGGATTTTGTCCCGCGTATTGACAGAGATGAGGATAACAAGCCGGTTCGTGTCTGGGTTTCAGCGCAAACGGGTGATGGTATCCCATTGTTGCTACAGGCATTGACGGAACGTCTTTCAGGTGAAATCGCACATGTTGAATTGCGTTTACCACCGAATGAAGGCCGTTTACGTAGCCGTTTCTATCAACTTCAGTCAATCGAACGTGAATGGCAGGAAGAAGACGGCTCAATTGGCCTTGAGGTGCGTATGCCAATGGTGGATTGGCGGCGTCTGTGCAAACAAGAGCAGCAATTACCTGACTATGTTATTTAATCGCTTTGGTTATTAATAATGCTTTGGCCGTTAATAATTTGGCCGTTAATAATATAGTTAGGCAATGGAATTGATATTAAGAGCCCTATCGCTCTTAGCCCTGAAAATCAATCATAAAGAATGGAGCTAAAACATGGCGTGGAATCAGCCCGGTAATGACGGACAAGACCGCGATCCGTGGGGAAGCGGCAATAAAGGCGGCAACTCTGGCGGGAACAAAGGTGGTCGAAAACGTGGGGCTTATGATCTCGACGATCTCTTTCGTAAACTAGGCAGCAAGCTTGGTGGAAATAAAGGCGGCGGTGGTGATGGTGATAATAAACAACCATCACAAATCAGTGGCCGTTTAGGTATGTTAGCTCTTGCTGCTATCGTTGTTGTATGGGCAGGTTCAGGCTTCTACACCATCAAAGAAAGTGACCGTGGCGTAGTATTACGTTTTGGTGAATATAGTGGTATTGTTGGGCCTGGTTTGAACTGGAAACCAACCTTCATTGATAGGGTCATTCCTGTCAACGTAGAAACCGTACGTGAACAAGCGACAAATGGCATGATGTTAACGTCAGATGAAAACGTGATCCGCGTTGAAATGAACGTTCAATATCGTGTTACCGACCCTGCGCAATATTTATTTAGTGTCACAAACCCAGACAATAGTCTGCGTCAGGCGCTAGATAGTGCTGTGCGTGGTGTAATCGGTCAGTCTGCGATGGAGCAAGTACTGACTACGAATCGTGCTTTTATCCGTGATGTTACACAAAAAGAGCTCGAAGCAACAATTGCACCATACAAGATGGGTATCACACTGCTTGACGTTAACTTCCAAGCAGCGCGTCCACCTGAAGATGTTAAAGCGGCATTTGATGACGTAATCTCAGCAAGGGAAGAAGAACAAAAAACCATTCGTGAAGCGCACGCTTATCGAAATGAAGTTCTTCCTCTGGCAAAAGGTAACGCACAACGCCTAATTGAAGAAGCCGAAGCGTATAAAGCGAGTGTGGTCTTCAAAGCAGAGGGTGAGGTGGCAAGTTTTGCGAAAATGTTACCTGAATATCGTGCTGCGCCAGAAATCACCCGTGAGCGTTTGTATATCGACACAATGGAGCGTGTGTTAAGTAATACACGTAAAGTGATTGCGAATGATAAGAGCAACAGCATGTTAGTGCTGCCGCTGGATCAAATCATGCGCGGTACAAATTCAGATGCGGCTTCAACGTCAAAAGCTAATCCGTCAGCAAGAATGGCGACGCCAAGCAATAGTTCGTCATCATCTGCTGCAACACCAGCACAGCCAAACAACGCTGTTCGTGGTGATGCTGTTAGAGTAGGGAGACAATAATCATGCGTAAATCGCTAATTGTTATCGTTATTGCCATCTTGGCAGTTGCATACGCATCTATCTTTATTGTTCCTCAAACTGACCGCGGTATCGTATTGCGTTTTGGTAAAGTTCTACGTGACTCTGAAAACAAACCGATCATTTATGAGCCGGGTCTGCATTTCAAAGTTCCATTTATTGAAACTGTGAAAATGTTGGATGCACGTATTCAGACTCTTGAAATTCAAGCTGACCGCTATCTGACAAGTGAAAACAAAGACTTAATGGTGGACTCCTACCTGAAATGGCGCGTGACTGATTTCAGTCGTTACTATGTAGCGACTGGCGGTGGTAATCCATTCCAAGCGGAAACCCTGTTAAAACGTAAATTTAGTGACCGTTTACGTTCTGAGTTTGGTCGTTTAAGCGTTAAAGACATTATCACTGATTCACGTGGTCGTTTAACTGTTGATGTGCGTGATGCTTTGAACAAAGGTACTGCAATTGACGACTCAACAAAAGAAGCGGATGCAGCGATTGCGGATGCAGCAAAACGTGTTGAAGAGGAAACGAACCTGAAGCCACTGGTTGTGAATGCAAACAGTATGGCGGCGTTAGGTATCGAGGTTGTCGATGTACGTATTAAACGTATTGAGCTGCCAAACGAAGTTTCTGAAGCTATCTATGCGCGTATGCGTGCAGAACGTGAAGCAGTTGCACGTCAACATCGTTCACAAGGTCAAGAAGAAGCGACTAAGATCCGCGCTGTTGCAGATAAAACAGTAACAGAAACGTTGGCTGAAGCAGAACGTACCGCCCTAACTTACCGAGGTGAGGGTGATGCGATGGCAACGAAACTGTTTGCTGATGCATTCAACCAAGATCCCGAGTTCTATGCGTTTATTCGTAGCTTGCGTGCCTATGAGCAAAGCTTCAAGAGTGGTGAAGACGTGATGGTATTAAGCCCAGACACTGATTTCTTCCGCTTTATGAAGGCACCAACTAAGCTTCGCGCGACAGATTAATAACAAGCTAAGTTGCGTGCAACCTAGCAAAATAACTGTTAATCTATTAAAGAAAAGCCCGCTTCGGTGGGCTTTTTTTCGCCTGTCGTTTTAAGTATAGGATTTTTCAGGGAAAATTTGAGCTGCTCAACTGATGGCATTCATTTTGAGTTTACGGCAGAAATAAAAAATACCATTTTACTTGCTTTCCAGAAAAAAATTTTTGTATTGCCAAAATATCACTGGAACAGTTCATTTTTGATGGTAGAATTCATTTTTAAGCAACCGAGTGTATTTCAAAATGGGTAAGAACGTTGTCGTACTGGGCACCCAATGGGGTGACGAAGGGAAGGGCAAGATCGTTGACTTGCTGACAGAGCGTGCTAAATATGTAGTTCGCTATCAGGGCGGCCATAATGCTGGCCATACTCTTGTTGTAAACGGTGAAAAAACCGTTCTCCACTTAATTCCATCCGGTATTCTTCGTGAAAATGTCATCAGCATTATTGCTAATGGTGTTGTTTTAGCGCCAGACGCATTAATGAAAGAGATGAAAGAATTGGAAGACCGCGGTGTTCCTGTTCGGGAACGTTTACGTCTTTCTGAAGCATGCCCACTGATCCTGCCTTATCATATCGCATTAGATAATGCGCGTGAAAAAGCACGTGGTTCCAAAGCGATTGGGACAACAGGTCGTGGTATTGGTCCTGCTTATGAAGATAAAGTTGCACGTCGTGGTTTGCGCGTTGGTGATTTATTCGATAAAGCAACGTTTGCAGAAAAATTAAAAGAAATCGTTGAATACCACAACTTCCAACTTGTTCATTACTATAAAGAACCTGCTGTTGATTACCAAAAAACGTTAGATGATATTATGGCTGTGGCTGATATCTTAACTGGCATGGTAATTGATGTTTCTGATCTGCTCTATAAAGCAAATCAGAAGAATGAATTAGTGATGTTTGAAGGCGCACAAGGGACATTATTAGATATCGACCACGGTACGTATCCTTATGTAACCTCTTCAAATACGACAGCTGGTGGTGTGGCGACTGGTTCTGGTTTAGGTCCTCGCTATGTAAACTACGTATTAGGTATCATCAAAGCTTACTCAACACGTGTTGGTGCGGGCCCATTCCCTACTGAGCTGTTTGACGAAGTGGGTGAGTTCCTGCGTGAAAAAGGCCAAGAATTTGGTGCAACTACAGGCCGTAAACGCCGTACTGGTTGGTTAGATATCGTTGCGATTAATCGTGCGGTACAAATCAACTCACTGTCAGGCTTCTGTATGACTAAACTGGATGTTTTAGACGGTTTAGAAGAAGTCAAAATTTGTGTAGGCTACCGTCGTCCAGATGGTAAAGTGTTAGAAACAACACCTTTAGCTGCTGATGAGTGGGATGGTTTAGAGCCAGTTTATGAATCAATGCCAGGTTGGAAAGAAACAACTTTTGGTGTGAAACAAAGAGAATTACTGCCACAAGCAGCTCTGAATTACATCGAACGTGTTGAAGAACTCACGGGTATTCCAGTTGATATTATTTCAACGGGCCCAGATCGTTCAGAGACCATGATCCTGCGTGATCCATTTGATGTTGAGTAATAACACTGACTGCGCCTTAAACGGGCGCAGTTTTTTTACTGCTTTACCTCCTTCCAATATGTCGCTTCTTTGATAAAACAGTCAAAATTCCCCATAATGATTGAATTAAGTCACTTTTGTGTGCAAATTCTGTGCAATTAAATGCATATTTGACCTGTGTTATACGTTAAACTGTATTTAGCAACATATAATTTATTAGCATGCTATATTTTATTCAGAAAACTGAATGTGTTGGGTTAGAAATAGTAAATGTGAATTTTAAAAGAAGTCACATGTTTTTAGGCCACTGATTTGCGGCCAACAGCGTTATAGCTAAAATTTTGAGGTGATTGTGCAACTGACTAGTTTTACAGATTATGGGTTACGAGCTCTTATTTATCTGGCTTCTCTGGGTGAAGGGAAAATGACCAGTATTACTGAGGTCACCGAGGTCTACGGTGTATCTCGTAACCATATGGTAAAAATTATTAATCAACTCAGTCACTTAGGTTATATTAAAGCCACTCGTGGCAAAAATGGCGGGATTACACTAGGACAACCAGCAGAATCAATTCGTATAGGGGACGTTGTTAGAGCATTAGAACCCCTGACTCTTGTTAATTGTAGTGGCGAGTTTTGCCACATTACACCTGCGTGTCGTTTAAAAGGTGTGCTACACCAAGCAATACAGCAGTTTTTACAAGAACTTGATCAATACACGCTGGCGGACATGGTGAAAGATAACAGCCCGCTCTATCAACTACTGCTTGATTAGCATTTGCGGTAGTTATGAATTCTGATGACAACGGAGGTAACGATGTCACAAGATCCTTTTCAGGAAAGAGAAGCAGAAAAATACGAGTCCCCAATTCCAAGTCGAGAATATATTCTTGACCTTATCTCGAAGCGTACTGCACCAGCTAACCGCGAAGAAATCGCACAATTATTGAATTTATCGACAGAAGATGAATTAGAGGCATTACGTCGTCGGTTAAGAGCCATGGAACGTGATGGTCAACTGGTCTTCACTCGCCGTCAGTGTTATGCATTACCGGAGCGTTTAGACTTATTAAAAGGGAAAGTCATTGGCCACCGTGATGGTTACGGCTTCCTACGTGTTGATGGTAAAAAGGAAGATTACTATTTATCTCAAGATGAAATGAAACGCGCCATGCATGGGGACGTTATCTTGGCGCAACCTTATGGGCAAGATCGTAAAGGGCGTACAGAAGTTCGGGTTGTTCGTGTGTTAGAGCCGCGTAATAACCAAATTGTTGGTCGCTATTTTATCGAATCGGGGATGGGGTTTGTCGTACCGGATGATAGCCGTTTAAGCTTTGATATTTTGATACCGAAAGATCGTGTTCTTGGCGCTCGAATGGGTAATGTGGTGGTGGTTGAATTAGTCACTCGTCCACAACGTCGCTCGCAAGCGGTGGGGAATATCATTGAAGTATTAGGCGAAACAATGGGCACAGGTATGGCGGTGGAAATCGCTTTACGTACTCATGAAATCCCACATTCATGGCCACCACAAGTTGAAAAACAAGTCGCTGACCTAAGTGAACATGTCCCTGAGTCTGCGAAAAAAGGGCGCGTGGATTTACGCGACTTACCGTTAGTCACGATTGATGGTGAAGATGCTCGTGACTTTGATGATGCAGTGTACTGTGCACCGAAGAAAGGCGGTGGCTGGCGCTTATGGGTGGCGATTGCGGATGTAAGCTATTATGTCCGCCCACAAACGGCTCTGGATACAGAAGCGCGTAGCCGCGGTAATTCGGTATATTTCCCATCTCAAGTCGTTCCTATGCTACCGGAAGTCTTATCGAACGGTCTGTGCTCACTTAACCCTGGTGTTGACCGCCTGTGTATGGTGTGTGAAATGACGGTGTCGGCATCTGGTAAGCTTTCTTCATACAAGTTCTATGAAGCGGTTATGAGTTCTCATGCAAGGTTAACTTATACAAAAGTATGGAAAATCTTGGAAGGAGACGAAGAACTGCGCGAGCACTATAAAGCGCTAGTGCCACATATTGAGCATTTGCATCAATTATATAAAGCACTTGATGCTGCACGTATTGAGCGTGGTGCGATTTCTTTTGAATCTGAAGAAGCGAAATTTATTTTTAATGCGGAGCGACGTATTGAAAGTATTGAGCCAGTAGAGCGCAATGATGCACATAAATTGATTGAAGAGTGCATGATTTTGGCTAACATTGCGGCGGCTCGGTTCGTTGAGAAAAATGAAGAGCCTGCATTGTACCGTGTGCATGACCGCCCTAAAGAAGAAAGCGTGATGAATTTACGCTCTGTTTTTAGTGAATTAGGGTTGACTTTGCCGGGCGGAATGAAGCCTGAGCCGAAAGATTATGCGCAGGTAATGAATGAAGTGGCTGAACGCCCTGATCATGAATTACTACAAACCATGATTTTACGATCGATGAAACAAGCGATTTATGATCCTGAAAATCGCGGTCACTTTGGTCTAGGTTTGAAATCGTATGCTCACTTTACATCACCAATTCGTCGTTACCCAGATCTGACGTTACACCGCGGGATAAAATATCTGCTGGCTAAAGAACATGGTCATTCAGATAAACGCTGGACGGAAACGGGTGGCTGGCATTCAGACATGGATAGCATGTTACAGCTTGGCGAGCACTGCTCAATGACTGAGCGCCGTGCTGATGAAGCAACACGTGATGTGGCTGACTGGCTGAAATGTGATTTCATGCAGGACCAAGTAGGCCAAACCTTTACAGGTTTAATTACCAGTGTGACCGGTTTTGGCTTCTTTGTTCGCCTTAATGATTTATTTATTGATGGTTTAGTGCATATTTCAACGTTGGATAATGACTACTATCGTTATGATGCGGTCGGTCAGCGTTTAATTGGTGAATCATCAGGTACCACTTACCGTCTTGGCGATGAAGTGGAAATTCGTGTTGAAGCGGTGCATATGGATGAACGCACCATCGATTTCGCATTAATTTCAACCACTCGTAAAGCGAAAAACCCGGGCAAAACGGCGCGGGACAAAATGAAGCAAGAAGTTAAAAATGCTACACGCCCAGCTCGTCGAAAAGCGGATGCGAGTAAAGATAAAAACTTCGAGCCTGATTCTGCATTTCGTCGTTCCGATAAAAAAGGAAAAAAAGCTGAGGCTAAGCCAGAGGCGAAAGGGAAAGGAAAAGGCAAAAAGCCTTCCGATAAAACCAGAAAAATTACAGCAAAATTAAAAGCTAAACGCGTTGCAAAAAAATCCCAAAAACAAGAGGGATAATGGTATTGCTGTAGTTATTAACCATCGTTATTAACCATCGTTATTAACCAAAGTGGCGCTAACACGCCACTTTACTATTTATTAATATAAATAAGAAATTTATGAGCGAAATGATTTATGGCATTCACGCAGTGAAAGCCTTACTTGAGCGTTCACCGCAACGCATTAAAGAAGTCTATATTTTGAAAGGTCGTGAAGACCGCCGATTAATGCCGCTGGTGCATGAAATCGAAGCGTTAGGTGTTGTTGTTCAAGTGGCGAACCGTCAATGGATGGATAGCCAAACCGAAGGCGCCGTTCACCAAGGTATCATTGCGAAAGTATTACCGGGTAAACAGTATCAAGAAGGTGATCTGCCTGATTTATTGGAGAACACATCATCGCCATTTTTATTAGTATTAGATGGCGTAACAGACCCACATAACTTAGGCGCGTGTTTACGTAGCGCTGATGCCGCTGGCGTTCATGCTGTGATTGTTCCTAAAGATAAATCTGCTCAGCTTAATGCAACCGCGAAAAAAGTGGCCTGTGGCGCGGCAGAAAATGTTCCACTTATTCGTGTGACGAATCTGGCAAGGACATTGCGTTTGCTACAAGAATACAATGTATGGATTGTGGGAACGGCGGGTGAAGCTGACCATAATTTATACCAAAGCAAATTAACCGGCTCGATAGCCTTGGTTATGGGAGCTGAAGGCGAAGGCATGCGCCGTTTAACTCGTGAGCACTGTGATGAGTTAATTAGTATTCCAATGGCGGGCTCTGTGTCATCATTAAATGTGTCAGTGGCGACAGGGGTTTGTTTATTTGAAGCGGTGCGTCAGCGCTTACCTGTTTCTGTAGAAAAATAATATTTAATGTAAAACGGTATCCATCTCTTGAGTTTTATCTCAGGGATGGGTATAGTTACGCGTCAATTTTTTAGCCGCACTCAATAAGTTCCTTGCCTCCGCGGGCCGCGGTTAACCCAGACAGGAGGCTAATAATCCGTAAGGAGCAACTACTAATGCGTCATTACGAAATCGTTTTTATGGTCCATCCTGACCAAAGCGAACAGGTTCCGGGCATGATCGAGCGTTACAGTGCTGTTATCACTAACGCACAAGGTCAGATTCACCGTCTGGAAGACTGGGGCCGCCGTCAACTGGCTTACCCAATCAATAAACTGCACAAAGCACACTATGTTCTTCTGAACGTAGAAGCGCCGCAGGAAGCGATTGATGAGCTGGAAACTAACTTCCGCTTCAACGATGCCGTTATCCGCAGCATGGTTATGCGCTTAAAACACGCAGTAACAGAAGCTTCTCCAATGGTCAAAGCTAAAGACGAACGTCGTGGCCGTGACATGTCTGATGAATATCAGGATGAAGAAGTAGAAGAAACTGGGGATTCTGAAGAGTAATTGCGCAGGTGACCACTAATCGTTTGGTGTTAACAGGCACAGTCTGTAAAGCATTGATTCGAAAAGTGAGTCCGTCAGGCATTCCTCACTGCCAGTTTGTTTTAGAACATCGTTCACAGCAGCTGGAAGCAGGACTGTCAAGGCAAGCATGGTGCAGAATGCCCATTATCGCCAGCGGACAAACCTTACAAGCCCATACTCACAGTATAACGGTCGGCAGTTGGATTACAGTAAGCGGTTTCATTAGTACCCATCAAGGGCGCAATGGGATCAGCAAGATTGTCCTCCATGCCGAGCAGATTGATTTGATAGATTCTGGAGACTAGCCATATGGCACGTTATTTCCGTCGTCGCAAGTTCTGCCGTTTCACAGCGGAAGGCGTTCAAGAGATCGACTATAAAGATATCGCAACGCTGAAAAACTATATCACTGAAAGTGGTAAAATTGTACCAAGCCGTATCACCGGTACTCGTGCAAAATATCAACGCCAGCTCGCTCGTGCTATCAAGCGCGCTCGCTACCTGTCTCTGTTACCATACACTGATCGTCATCAGTAATTGGTACAGTCCATTAACGACTAATAGAGGATAAGGTAATGCAAGTTATTCTGCTTGATAAAGTAGCTAACCTAGGTAGCCTGGGTGATCAGGTTAACGTTAAATCGGGCTATGCTCGTAACTTCTTAGTTCCACAGGGCAAAGCTGTTCCTGCGACTAAGAAAAACATCGAATTCTTCGAAGCTCGCCGCGCTGAACTGGAAGCTAAATTAGCTGACGTTCTGGCAGCAGCACAGGCTCGTGCAGCAGCTGTTACTGCTCTGGGTTCTGTAACTTTAGCTTCTAAAGCTGGTGACGAAGGTAAACTGTTCGGTTCAATCGGTACTCGTGATATCGCTGACGCAATTACTGCGGCTGGCGTTCAAATCGCGAAAAGCGAAGTTCGCCTGCCAAACGGCGTTCTGCGTACTACTGGTGACCACGAAGTTCACTTCCAGTTACACAGCGATGTTTTCGCAGAGCTGAACGTTATCATCGTTGCTGAGTAATCAATAATGATGATATGCATCACTGGGTTATCCATGATGCGAATAAAAACACCGGCTAAGTCCGGTGTTTTTTATTTTCTAGACAATATTTTTGTATTTATTGATTAGCTAAGCATTGGTAGTCGAGTAATTCACCCGCAGAACCTAAGTTCAAATCCCAAAAATTCAATCGGTTGGCAAGTAATATCTTAGAGCCATCTTTAAGCTGTACCATTGCTAGGCCAAAATTACCTATTTTATCGTGATGCTTGATGACATATTCGTTTAGTTGATGAAACGAATTTTCTACATGGGGTGAGCCTTCCGGAAATTTTTTGGCTAAGTAATGATGACCCGCTAGTTTAGAAGATAAAGAAGCCCAATGTGTTGTTATTGTTGATGAAAGTTGATTAAGCGTTTCATTTATCTCAGGTTTTAAGCAGGCAATATGAATATGGAGTTGGTCTTGGGAGCGACCATATTGGGAGTTTACCGCAATGGCCAATAAATGTTCAGGAATTGGGTGGGTTGTTTGTTGTGACAAACTGCCCCTTTCTTGCCAAGCGATAGCAAAATAGTCGGGTGAGTTTTGTTCCAATAATTGGCTAGATTCTATCCCTGTGATCTTTTCCGTCGGGATAATTAAGTTGTGTAAAGGCCCTTTTTTATCTTTGAATAATACATAGTGTTTTTCCTGTTCTACTTTCAAGCAGGGCAGTGTTGTTGGAAGTAATGGAATACATTGAGTATTAACGATGTTCCACAGCGCATTTGAATTGATCTTGAACCATGAAATATAGCTAACAATCACGATAAGTAATAAAAGAGCCACACCTAAAAATATGTTAATCCATTTGCGCTTTAGCATGATAGTTTTTATCGCTTAACATGTTAGTGAGAGAGACTATTTATTATATATCGCTAAATTTATATATTGTTAAGCCAAGGTGGGGTAAATAGTGCAAATTCAGACTAAGTATTAGGGTAGCGGGATGCTACCCTAAAGTCGGTGTTTAAACTAAGGTGTACGGTAATAGCTTCCGTCACTTAACCGCGCGAAACTATAAGTTTTCCCATCAGAGCCAGTAGTTTCTAATAATTGAACTTCACCTTTTGTATTTGCTTTCAGACGAATTTTTTGCCCTTGGCGTAAATTACTCAGTGGTTTCTCAGCCCCTTCAACGCGAGCCATAATAAAAGCGTCATTGGCTTGTAAGTTATTATCACGAAAGAGTTGTGCGAGCGTCTTCCCTTTTTGTACTCGGTAGTTTTGCCATTCATTAGCTGAAGGGCGAGTTGTTTTGGGCTCAGGCGTTTTTTCTGGTGATATTACCGTCGTATGCTCATTAGGTTCAGGCTCAATAGGTTCTGGGATAATTTCGGGCTCAGTAGGTAAAAGAGGGGAATTACCTTCAGGTGTTGGAACAGGCTCTGGTATCGGCGGTGTAATAGTCGGTTCAGGCACAACCTCAGGGGTAGTAGGTGGTGGGATAACAATAGGCTGGTTTTGAACAATATCGCTGGGGGATTTTTCGCTTGCAGGCCAAAAAAAAGCGACCACGACAATTAAAGCGAGCAGTGCAATACCATAGCGATGAAATTTTGAAAGTTTAAACATCACTCCTCCTTGATGAGGCAATGAGTAAATTAGACCGTATTAATACGCATACTAGCACCCTTTTTAGGCTTTTTTAGCGTTGGGCTGAATTTTTCAGAGAACACTGAATAAATTTGTCGGGAATCAATCAGTTTTATTCTTTAGATTCATTGTTTGGGTTTACCCATAAGGATGGGGCTGCTATTCTTGGATTTTCTCAAAATCATATGGGTATTTTCATGGCAAACCAAAATTTCGATTCGGTAGAAGCTCAAGCGAGTTATGGCATAGGTTTACAAGTTGGGCAGCAATTATTAGAGTCAGGGCTAGAAGGTTTAGTGCCAAATGCAATTCTAGCAGGCCTCGTTGACGCTTTAGAAGGCAATATGCCATCGGTACCTGTTGAAACTCTGCACAAAGCATTGCGTGAAGTGCATGAGCGTGCCGACGCTGTTCGTGTATCCCGCCAGGCAGCATTAGCGGAAGAAGGCCAAAAATTCCTAGATGAAAACCAAAAACGTGATGGTGTTTCAACGACTGAGTCTGGCTTACAATTTTCAGTGATTAACCAAGGTGATGGTGCTATCCCATCTCGCTCAGACCGCGTACGTGTTCACTATACAGGGCGTTTAATTGATGGTTCTGTGTTTGATAGCTCAGTACAGCGTGGGCAGCCAGCAGAGTTTCCTGTAAGCGGCGTTATTCCAGGTTGGATTGAAGCATTGACCCTGATGCCAGTCGGCTCTAAATGGGAATTATATATCCCCCACCAATTAGCTTATGGTGAGCGTGGTGCAGGTGCATCAATCCCGCCATTCAGTACATTAGTATTTGAAGTTGAATTACTTGAAATTTTATAATTTCTGTTAGTTCAGTTCACAGCTAAAAAGCCTCATCGTCTTTGGACTTTGGGGCTTTTTTTATGGCGTTAATTTCACACAATTGCTACTCTTGCAGTAAAGGGTCATCAGAGAGGTGAATAATATGCTACAGCAAATTTGCGAATTAGCTCAAGAAGCGGGTTATGCGATTATGGAAACTTATAATGCGCAAGAACCTTTACAGGTTGAACACAAAAGTGATAATTCGCCTGTTACAGAGGCTGATATTGCCGCCCACAATGTGATTACCGCGGGCCTTGCTCGTATTGCTCCTGATATCCCCCAACTGTCTGAAGAAGATCCTCCTGAATGGCCAGTCAGGCAGAATTGGCAACGCTATTGGTTGATTGACCCATTGGATGGAACGAAAGAATTTATTAATCGTAATGGGGATTTTACGGTTAACATTGCCCTTATCGAGAACGGTGTACCAACGATGGGGGTAGTATATGCCCCAGCGAAAGGGCTGCTGTACTACGCTGAAGGTAATCAGGCATGGAAGGAGGAGGGTGGCCATAAGCAACTTATTCATGTGAATGATGCCAAGCCACCAGTCATTGTTATCAGCCGTTCCCATCAAGACAATGAATTAATGGATTATTTAAAACAAATGGGTGAACACACGACAGTAGAAATTGGTTCTTCACTCAAATTTTGTTTGGTTGCGGAAGGAAAAGCACAGCTTTACCCACGTTTTGGGCCTACAAATATTTGGGACACTGCAGCTGGACATGCGGTTGCCATTGGTGCAGGGGCAAAAGTCGTTGATTGGCATGGAAAAACGCTCGATTATACACCTCGAGAGTCTTTCTTAAATCCAGGTTTTCGGGTGATTTTATTCTAAACATCAATAAAGGTTGGGAAGTGATTTCCCAACCTAATTAATAACTAATTATCTAGTTGCAGCACTTTGGCAGTGGCTGTACGAATATCTAAACAGGCTTTTGCATCCGTTTTTAAGTCAATCCCATAGGTTGGAATGATGTCTTTTAAACGTGTTTCCCATCCATCGGCTTTGAGTTGCTCATCAAAACACGTTTTTAATACGTTTAGCGCAATAAATGCCGCTGTGGAGGCCCCCGGAGATGCTCCCATCAATACAGTAAATGATTTATCCGCACTAGTAATCAGTTCTGTACCAAACTCTAAAACCCCTTTTTTATCATGGTCAGGTTTAATAATTTGTACTCGTTGCCCTGCAACCACCTCTTTCCAATCCTCATGCTGTGCTTCTGGGTAGAATTGTTGCAGCATAGCAAATTGGTGAGCAGAAGTTTGCAGGACTTGGCCCACTAAGTATTCTGCGAGTGACCAGTTATCTTTCGCAACCGCAAGCATTGGTTCAATGTTATTCAATTTAACCGATTCAAACAGGTCTAAATAAGAGCCGTGCTTAAGGAATTTACTCGAAAAACCGGCATAAGGCCCGAATAATAGAGAACGTTTACCACCAATAATACGAGTGTCCAAGTGTGGAACAGACATTGGTGGTGAGCCTTTGTCTGCTTTACCATAGACTTTTGCATGGTGGCGAGAGGCAATTTCTTCGTTATCACAACGCAGCCAGATACCACTGACAGGGAATCCACCATACCCTTTTCCTTCAGGGATCCCTGATTTCTGTAGTAATTCGATTGCTCTACCGCCTGCACCAACGAACACAAACTTCGCGGAAGTCATTGTTTTCTCGTGCGTGAGTAGGTTTTTAACTTCAATATTCCATCTGCCATCGGCGGTTTTTTTAACATCGATGACTTCATGTTTATAGTGAATTGAAAAACCGGGCTGTTCGCTTAATTGTGCGATTAATAAATGCGTTAGCGCACCGTAATCGACATCAGCACCGGTATTAACACGGGTAACCGCAATCGCTTCTTTAGGGTCTCGACCTTCCATGATCAGAGGTGCCCACTCGTTGATCTGCTTTGGATCATCACTGTATTCCATGTTGTGGTAACAGTGGTGAGCAGACATCTGTTGGTAGCGTTGTTTCAAGAATTTTACATTGTCTTCACCCCAAACAAAGCTCATGTGTGGGCATGGGTGAATAAAGTCACGTGGGTCTTTAATTTTGCCTTTGGTGACCAGATAAGACCAAAGCTGACGAGAGAGATCGAATTCAGTATTGACTTCAAGGGCTTTACTGATGTCCACCGTACCATCTGGATTTGGTGGTGTATAGTTCATCTCACAGTTAGCGGCATGCCCTGTTCCCGCATTGTTCCACGGGTGGGAACTTTCTTGGGCACAGTCGTTTAGCCTTTCAAAAACGGCGATCGTCAGTGAAGGTTCAAGTTCTTTGAGAAATGTACCAAGCGTTGCACTCATGATCCCTGCACCTATGAGAGCAATATCGACATTCTCAGCAATGGGTTTGCTCATGATGCCCCCTATTTTTTTGTTGGAGTGAAGCAAAGATCGGTGCCTTCTTGATAGACAACATAAGCACGACGCCAAGGCTCATCACCAATAAGCCGCCATTTATGGCCTGTTCCTGTATTATCTTGCGCAAGTAAAATATCACCTGGATTGATGATAAATTTAGAACCATCTTTGGTTTCGAATTCTAAAGTGCCTGAAAGTGTAATGACATAGCGAGGAACTGGGTCTTGATGCCAATCAAAAGAGCCGCCAGAAACTGTTTCACGAAAGGTAAGCTCGTTGACTGCAATGGTAGGGGTTTGGTTATCGCCTCCTGCTATATTATTGAGCTCAAGAGTGCCCTCTTCAAATAGAGAATTTCCATCTTCTCCTGTCCACATACGAACGCAGCGTATCATTTTATTTAGCTCCTTAATCACCGACTGTAATGTATAACAATTATTTGATATTCATTGGATGCAAAAATAAGACTCTTAAAATGATGATATATAAAATTAATATTATTTGAATTTAAAGTTTTTTAGCGAATAGGTCAAAGCTAAATATGTTTAATCTTGGCTTTATGGTTTTATTTTTTAATTAAATAACGAAATAATAAAAGTTGATTATCTTTTTATGATTTGTTTTATTTTTATCGTTCATTTAATGACTGATAAAAAATAGAAGAGCTCACGATGACTTATTTTATCATTATGAGCTATAAGTATAGGATTAGCTTTTTAGAATAGAGTTTAGGGCGAGATATTGGATTAGCATAATGGTTTTACCATCAACTATTTCTCCCGTTCTTATCGCATCAACGGCTTTAGGGAAGGGCCACTCTAAAACTTCAATATCTTCCCCTTCTTCTTCAAGTCCACCACCTGCGTTACGACGATTATTATCGCTATATTCAGCAATGTAAAAGTGGAGTTTTTCGGTGACTGAACCAGGGCTCATAAAGGCTTCAAAAACTTTTTGAATTTTATCGACTTTAAAACCCGTTTCTTCTTCGGCTTCAGCAATAATACGAGCTTCTGGTGAGGCGTTTTCGAGTAAACCAGCGGCGGCCTCGATCAGAAAATCAGAATAGCCATTAACATAAACAGGCAGACGAAATTGACGAATTAAAATAATGCTATTTTTTATTTTGTTATACAACAAAATAACGGCACCATTGCCTCTATCATAGACTTCGCGCTCTTGTTGTTGCCAACTACCATCTCGACGTTGTAACTCATAAGTATATTTTTTTAAAATATACCAATTATCCGAAAGCAGTTTCTCACGAATATTCCGTATGTTAGGGAGTTTTACAGTCATTAAGCAGCCTTAGTAACCAAAAATGATTTTGTTAATTTAGCACTGTTAATTTCTGTATGAAATAGGATTTAGTGGGACCTGCTTTAGAGCAGATCCCATTGTAAACTTGCGGGTTATTTAATTATTTGGATTTGTTTAACTTCGACTTCTCTTGAATTCCAGTCTTTATCAATTTTACCGCGAATTTCAACTTTATCTTTTGGTGTTACATTTATGCCGTTCCAACGCTTTTCGCTGATTTCTAAATTAATAGTGCCAGTACCATCGGTGAATTCATAATGTTTATGGTCAAGTTGTTTGACGATATTCCCACGTAAAATAACCCAGCTGTCATCTGACATATCAAGTGCTTTTGCGACAGTCATTTCCCCACTATTTGGGCCGATGAAACCACCGGTTTGAGCTGTTGTATTTGTGGCAGCGCCAGGGCCGTCAAACCCGCCATTTGCAGCGAAAACAGGTGCACTTGCGAGTGCAGCAACTAAAGCAATTACAGGTAATTTTTTCATCATCGGTATCTCCAAATTGGATGTAAACTTGTTTGTATGGAGGGTATTAAACCAAGTAAATCTTAACAGGATCTTAAGAAACTTAACTAACGAATTATATTTTTAATTTTGCCAATAATAGCTAGTCATATTATAGCTGATAGGATAAATATAATAATATTCTAATATGGGGGTAGATTATGCGAATTCTACTAATTGAAGATGACCGGTTAATTGGTGATGGCTTAAAAGTGGGCTTAACCCAATTAGGATTTACCATTGATTGGTTTATGGATGGTAAACAGGGGCAACTCGCTTTATTTGATGCACCTTATGACGCTGTTGTACTCGATCTTTCGTTACCAAATATTGATGGAATGGATATTTTGAAGCATTGGCGTAAGGAGGGGCGTGATGAGCCAGTCTTGATTTTGACGGCACGGGATGCTTTGGATCAGCGTGTTCAAGGACTTCAACAAGGGGCTGATGATTATCTTTGTAAACCATTCGCTTTAATGGAAGTCATGGCGCGTTTGCAAGCGTTGATCCGCCGCCGAAGTGGGCAATTATCTTCTAAACTTACGCATGGTGATGTCGAAATGGATCCAGTTGCAATGACGGTGACACAGCAAGGTGAACCTGTACAACTAAAAGGGAAAGAGTTTGCTTTACTTTCTTTATTTATGCATAACCCAAATAAAGTTTTTTCTCGCCCTTTAATTGAAGAGAAATTATATAACTGGGATGAAGAGGTCTCTAGTAACTCTGTTGAGGTACATATCCATCATTTAAGGCGTAAATTAGGCAATAAGTTTATTCGAACCATTCATGGTGTTGGTTATCGATTAGATGATGATAAATGATGAAGACATTTAGTCTTAGGCTGAAACTCACTTTAATGCTGCTCTTGTTAGCTTTACTGACATGGGGGATCGCCAGTTCGTTAGCGTGGTACCAAAGCTATAAAACGATTAATGAGCTGTTTGATACCCAGCAAATGGCGTTTGCTAAACGGTTATCTGTTTTACCATCAGGCTTTGAATTGAGCCAGCCTTCACTGACTAAAACCAAAAAACTATTGCGAAAGAACCGTGGCCATCAAGATGACGATGCACTGGCATTTGCTATTTTTACACCAGGCGGCGAAATGGTATTAAACGACGGTGATAACGGTAGAGACATCGTCTATCAATTTAAGCGAGAAGGGTTTAGCGATGGGATGATCCAAGGAAGTGACGACCCTTGGCGTTTTGTGTGGCTAAAATCTCAAGATGGTCGATATATCATTGCAGTAGGGCAAGAGTGGGAATACCGACAAGAAATGGCAACCGATATTATGGTTGCACAATTTATGCCTTGGTTGATTGCTTTGCCAATCATGTTATTACTATTTTTATGGCTGTTGACACGAGCTTTACGCCCATTGAAGGACGTAGCAACCCAGTTGTATCACCGAAAACCTGATGAACTAACCCCAGTACAAGTGACGCGAATTCCCAGTGAAGTAAGACCTATTATTGACTCTATGAATGTACTGTTTGGCCGTATTAATGAAATGTTTGCTCGTGAACGACAATTTACCTCGGATGCGGCTCATGAACTACGTAGCCCACTTGCAGCATTAAGGGTGCAGGCAGAAGTGGTACAAATTGCAGGGAATAATGCAGATATCCGTAATCATGCAGTGGCTAATTTATCGGAAGGTATTGATAGGGCGACAAGGCTCGTTGACCAACTACTGATGTTGTCTCGGTTAGAGTCATCCACGCAACTTGATGATATTACAGTTGTATCTTGGCCTGAGTTAATTGAAGCGGCGATAAAAGATGTAGAGCCGGAAGCTAAAGAGCAGCAAACAACGATAATAAATACTTTAGTTGCTAGCCCCCCTGATTTTCAAGGTCAGCCATTACTACTCAATGCGTTGCTGAGAAATTTGCTCAATAATGCAATACGTTATGGAAAAATAGAGGGGCGAGTGGAGATTATTTTGTATGCTGATCACTTTGAAATTCAAGATGATGGTAATGGCGTGACACCTGAAGTTTTACGGCGGTTAGGTGAGCGCTTCTATCGTCCGCCGGGACAAGAAAAAACTGGGAGTGGCTTAGGGCTCTCTATTGTTAAACGGATTGCGCAATTGCATCATTTACAAGTTATTTTTACTCATGGCGTTAATGGGGGCTTTTGTGCCAAAGTGTATTGGAATGAAACTAAAACGTGATAATAAGCACATTAATTATGATTGTTTATTAAAATAATAATCATAATTATGCATATTTAATGTAAGGGCATTTTAGCATAACTCACTATTTTTAACTCAAGTGAGATAGGGCTAACTACCTGTCGCGTGTGAGAAATTGTAGTGTGCGAAATTGCGCACACTACATACTAACTTAGTAACAGCAAAAGGTAGACGTTATTGGTTTAGTGATGAGACTAACAAACTAATGACTTTTTGAACTTCTTGGGTATTTAATTCACCATCTTTGAAAAACAACACTTTCCCTTGATTATCCAATACGATAATTGCTGAACTTTCTGGTTTCAAGCCCCATGCGTTCTTCACCGTACCTTCGCTATCAACAATAAATTGTGAATATGGAAACTCTTTTTTGCTATCTTCAACGCTGTTTTTCACAAATACACCCGTACCGAAAATTGCATCATCGGTATTAATGATTGTTGTTGTTTGATAGCTATCGTGAGGGAACTTGGCTTGCTTGATAGCCTCAACTAAGGGGGCATTGAGTTCTTTTGCTGAAGAACGGCCAGCAATGTGTTGGATAGTACGCACCTTTCCAACGAGCTGTTGGCTTTTCCACGGTTGATAATCCAATTTCCCGTCATTATTCATGACAAGCTCACCCTTGTCAGTGACAGAAACAGCAGGAACAGATTGGTTTAATTGAATATTTGCTGCAGAAGCTACTGCAGATACCCCAAGCAAGCATATTAAAAGTAAATAATTTTTTATCATAAAAGCCCCTTGATTGATTATTTTGCCATGTGAGCCTAGTGGTTTGTCTGCTGACTACTATTTATAGCATAGCTCATCGGATGAGTTACAAGAGGTAATTTAACATTTTTTTAAAATTTAGAATAAAAGCAAAGTTTATGGGGTTTTAACAGTTAATTTACAGTGTCATGTTATGTCAGTAAATTGAATAAAACTGCAATTTTAGAACCAAAATGAAAATTTCTGGTCTATGATTATTGTACGGTATGAGTTATTGAATATCGTAAGAACAAAGGGGAGGCAAAGTTCTAATGAAAATTTTTAACCGTTATAACCCATCTAAGATTGCTCTTTACGTCAAAACGCTATTCCGTGGCAGGCTCTATATTAAGGATTTTGGGGCATTTGAGTTTAACTATGGGAAAATTCTACCACCTAAAATCAGTGATAAGCGCCATTACAATGTGATGAGTGAGGTCAATAAACAGGTTTCATTATTGCAGGCAGAACTGGGGTAGGTTAATCAGCAGTTTTTGGTTAACAGCGCGCCACATAGGTGGCGCATTGAAAGAAACGGCTTCGCTATCAAGCATTAATGTCCTGTATCTTTTGTTTGTTGTTTTGCGCCAGCCGTTTCAATAGTATTTTTTCCGGGTTGTACAACGACAGGTGATGGCGCTGTAGTCAGGCGAGTTACGAGTAATTGGTCAATTTTGTAATTATCAATATCGACGACTTCAAATTTATAGCCCGCATATTTCACATAATCTGTCCGTTTCGGCATTCTTCTTAGCCGGTACATCATAAACCCTGCGATGGTTTCATAGTTGCTAAAGTCAGGGAAATCATCAATATCTAAAATGCGCATCACATCTTCAATTGGCGTTCCGCCTTCAACTAACCACGAATTCTCATCACGTACTACGATTTGCTCTTCTTGCCCTGGGCCAATTAAGTCCCCCATTAAAGTGATCATTACATCATTGATGGTAATGATACCCATGACTAATGCATATTCGTTGAGAATCACAGCAAAATCGACGGCGTTTGTTTTAAATGCTTCTAAGGTATCTGATAATGAGAGGGTGTCAGGGATCATGAGCGTATTTCTAATGTGAACACCATCTTTTAAACTTAAGCTCTGCCCATTGAGCACGCGATTAAGTAATTCTTTTGAATCAACATAACCAATAACATGGTCAATACCCCCTGCACATACTAGAAACTTAGAATGTGGCTGGGTTGAAATTTTATGTTTGATGCTTTCTTCTGACTCGTCTTTGTCAAAATAAATGATACTTTCACGCGGAGTCATCGCTGATGGTACAGTACGTGATTCCAGCTCAAACACGTTCTCAATTAATTCGTGTTCTTGTTTTCGTAACACACCTGCTACAGCACCCGCTTCAACGACCGCAAAAATATCATCAGAAGTGATATCTTCATTGCGTGATGTAGGTAATTTGAATAATTTAAAAAACAGGTTAGCAAGGCCATTAAAAAACCAGACGAATGGGCTCAGTACCACTAAGCAGAAGCGCATCGGATTCACAATACGAATCGCAATGGCTTCAGGTTTTACCATACCGATGCGTTTAGGCGTTAAATCAGCCACTAAAATAAACAAGCTTGTCACAATGGTGAATGACAGGATTGATGAAACTTGTTGAGCCCAGCTTGGGGATAAAAATTGAATAAAGATATCGTACAAAGCTGGAGAAAAAGCAGATTCCCCCACAATACCGGCAAGGATAGCAACGGCATTTAAACCAATTTGAACGACGGTAAAAAACATTCCCGGCATTTCTTGTAATTTAAGCACGCGAGCCGCATTAATGTTGCCTTCGTCGGCCATAAGTTTAAGTTTAATGCGGCGGGAAGCTGCCAGAGAAATTTCTGACAAAGAAAAGAATGCGCTAATTGCACATAATAATAGAACAATTAATAAACTGTTGAGCATAAGTTATCCAGCCAATCAAAGGAAGAATCCATAAAATTCAAAAATCTCTGAAGGCATAGTCTCGTGTATTTAAATATATTGAGTATGCAAATATATGTTGCGCAATATGCGCAAATTGTTGATATGTTGCATTAGTATAGCACTGAGGTGATTTATCTGCCTAGATATTCATCATCATTCAAGCTGCTTTAAGTCATATTGAAAAGCAACTTGAATGGTTGGGAAGATGAACTCACTGTATTAAGTTATTGATTTATTTGTTTAACGAAGGTGGTAAACAGATACCAATCCCTCCTAATCCGCAATATCCATTCGGGTTTTTGTATAAGTACTGCTGGTGGTAATCTTCGGCAAAATAGAAAGTGTCTAAGGGCGCTATTTCGGTCGTGATTGCACGAGAGTCATGCTGCGCTTTCATTGCATTTTGGTAAGCTTGCAGTGTTTCCATCGCTTGCTGGTCTTGCTCATCTGACACAGTATAAATTGCGGAACGATATTGGCTTCCCATGTCATTTCCTTGGCGCATGCCTTGTGCAGGGTCATGGTTTTCCCAAAATAATGTCAATAGTTGAGAGTAACTGATAACTTGCGGATCAAAAACGACACGAACCGCTTCTGCGTGGCCAGTTCGTCCAGAGCAAACTTCCTCGTAGGTCGGGTTAGGGGTCACTCCACCACAATACCCAGCAGAAGTTGAATAAACCCCAGCTTGCTGCCAAAATAATCGTTCAACTCCCCAAAAACAGCCCATGGCAAAATAAGCAATTTCCATATTCTTAGGAATAATCTCAATCGAATGATGGTTAAGCGCATGATATGGTGAGTAAGTCATAGCAGTTGCTCTGCCGGGCAGAGGTTGTGCAATACTTGCAGAGTGAAATTTATTAAAAGGCATAATGATTCCTATATGTATTGACCACACAAATAATCTAAAAATAGGGATAAAAACTTGTGTATATGGCGAATTTTACTCAAAATAAATTGATATGAAGTATTTAGTCAATCGAACAATCACCTTAGGAGTAGGCGTGTCGAAATACCCTCTAATTTGTTTTCTCTGCCTAACTGCGGCAGTGCCAGTGGTACACGCAGCTAATCTTCGTCTTAATATTGAAGGCCTTGAAGGACAACTTAATCAAAACGTTCGAGTACAACTGTCTAATATATCGCAAGATGAAGTTGTGCCAAATGGTCGTTTTCGAGCCCGTGTTGAGAAAGCAATTAAAGAAGGTTTAAAGCCTTTAGGTTACTACCAACCCACGGTTGAATTTAGCTATGAAGAAAAAACCCCGCCTGCTCGTTCCGTTTTAACCGCCAAGGTCACTCCTGGAGAACCTATTTTATTGAAGGGAGTGACTGTTGAATTGCAAGGTGGAGCAAAAACGGATCCCGACTATGAAAAGATGCTCAAACAATATACGCCAAAGCTTGATACAGTTCAAAATGATGGCGAATACGAAGAATTTAAAGGGCGCTTTAGTAGTTTAGCTGTTCGCAAAGGTTATTTTGATGCGATGATGGAGAAAAGCCAACTGGGTATTTCTCTTGATCACCATGCGGCTTATTGGGATTTTGATTTTAACAGTGGTGAACGTTATCGGTTTGGTGCAATTTCTTATTCAGGTTCGCAAATCCGAGAAGATTACCTGAATAACCTAGCCCCTTTTAAAAAAGGGGAATACTACACATCAGAGCAACTTGCTGAGTTTAACCGTCGGTTAGCTGAAACAGGTTGGTTCTCTTCTGCAATTGTGACACCGCGTATTGTGAGTGCGCGCAAAGCAAACTCTTATGAGTTACCGATGGAAGCGGTAATGACCCCTAGAGCGAAAAACTTTATTGAGCTTGGGGGAGGCTATGCCACCGATGTCGGCCCTCGCGTTAAAGCCACATGGAATAAGCCTTGGATTAACTCTCGTGGGCAGAGTTTAACGTCAAATATTAGTTTATCCCAACCAGAACAATTAATTGATGCGAGTTATAAAATTCCATTAAAAGCGAACCCGCTTGAGCAATATTATGCGGTTCAAGGGGGCTTTAAACGGACAGATTTGAATGATACACAAGCGAATACAACAACCTTGAATGTGTCTCGTAACTGGGATTATTCATCCGGTTGGCAATATGGCGTAAACATGCGTTGGATGCTGAGTAACTTTACCCAAGCTAACGTGACGAATACGACGATGTTGCTGTATCCCGGGGCTTATGTGAGCCGCATTCGCCAACGCGGCGGTGTGATGCCAATATGGGGAGATAGCCAACGTTATTCTATTGATTATTCGAATAAAATTTGGGGTTCAGATATCGACTTCGCTGTACTACAAGCCAAAAATGTATGGATCAGAACGCCATGGGAAGGTCATCGCTTTGTCGTTCGTGGAAATATCGGTTGGATTGAAACCAATGACTTCGACAAAGTTCCACCGGACTTGCGTTTCTTTGCGGGTGGTGACGGCAGCGTGCGTGGATATGGTTATCAAAAGATCTCGCCAGAAGATAGTAAAGGTAAGCTGACAGGGGCATCAAAATTGGCGGTAGGCTCTGTGGAATACCAATATAACTTTACAGGAAATTGGTGGGGAGCGACCTTTATTGATAGTGGTGAAGCCGTTGATAACTTTAAAGATAATGATTTTAAAACGGGTGCGGGAGTCGGTATCCGCTGGGTCTCACCGGTTGGTCCAATAAAATTAGACTTAGCAAAACCTATCGGTGATCCAGATAACAACAAAATACAGTTTTATATCGGCTTGGGGACTGAGTTATGAGGTGGTTGAAGTGGCTAAAATGGACCAGTCTTTCCATTTTATTAATTCTCGTTCTGGTTGTTGCCGCACTCAGTTGGGTGATTGGAACACAATCAGGTCTTCATTTTGCATTAAATACAGCGACACGTTTTGTTCCTGAATTAACCATTGATAAAATTGATGGTGATATTAGTAACTTAACGCTAAGTGGCGTTAAATATCAAATGCCGGGAGTTGATGTTAATGCGGGGAAATTAAATTTAGCGGTACGTCTAGGTTGTTTAACAAGCCGTGAGCTATGTGTCGACAACTTAGGCACGGAAAATGTCACTGTTACTGTCGATACCACCCAATTTCCCCCTGCTGAAAAAACGCCACCATCTGAACCTTTGACTGAACTCAAGGCGCCTTTGACTATTCGTTTGAATCAATTGGCTTTGGTTTCAACGCACGTCAATGTGGATGGTATGGATATTGATTTAGCTAAATTTACCACAGGGGTCACGTGGGAAGGGAAAGCGATCACTATTATTCCAACTGATATCATTGATTTGGCGATTAATTTACCTGAAACCAAATCAGATGCCGTCGCTGAAGAAAAACAGCCAGAGCCAACGCCGATTAATGAACAAAAATCATTAGCAGATGAATTAAAAGCGCTATTTTCTAAACCGTTACTTGCTGAATTACCAGAAGTTATTTTACCTGTTGATTTGAATGTCGACGGTATTAATGCTTCGAATTTTCAATTAACGGGTGCGACTGATCTCAAAATTAACCAATTGCACCTGAGTCTTTCAAATGAAGGGCAACAAGTTCTCGTTAAACAGTTAAAAGTCGATGCACCGCAGGGGAATATTGCGTTATCTGGCACGGCGACCTTGCAAGATAAATGGCCAGTCTCATTGTCAGTCGTGGGGGAAAGCCGTTTAGACGATTTAGATGGGCAAAAGGTAGATCTCTCCTTAAAAGGCGGTTTGATTGATGAGCTAAAATTGGCATTGAATTTACATGGGCCAATTAATGCAAAACTAGATGCAGAAACGGATTTGTCACAAGCAGACCTGCCTATTTTGCTTACATTAGAAAGTGATAAGTTAACGTGGCCGTTAGTGGGGGATGCGCAATATCAACTCGATGGGACACGTCTGCGCCTAAATGGCCGGCCATCGGCTTATGATATGTCTGTACGCTCAGCGATCACTGGGCAGGATCTCCCTCCTTCTACCTTGTTATTAGATGCGAAAGGTAATGAAGAGCAAATTAATTTAACTCGCTTACGTTTAGCCGCTTTGCAAGGTAATGCGGATATTACTGGCGTTGCGGACTGGAGCAAGGCGATTAGTTGGAATGCAGTATTGACTCTTTCGGGTATTAATACGGCAAAACAGTACCCTGAATGGCCTGCTAAAGTGGATGGCAAAATTGCCACACGCGGAAGTTTATACGGTGGCAGCTGGCAGTTGGATATTCCTGAAATTATCTTAGACGGTAATGTTAAAAATAATCTTTTAAAAGCACGGGGTAAAGCCAAAGGTAACGCAGCAGGCCAATGGGATATTCCGAACTTTAATTTGGCATTAGGTAAAAACAATGTTGATGTAAAAGGTTCTCTTGCCGATAAATGGAATCTTGATGCCAAAATTAATGCCCCTGCACTCAATGGTTTGCTACCGGGCTTAGGTGGTGTGATTGCGGGTGATGTGAAATTACGTGGTAATTTACAAACACCAGAAGCCCTTGTTGACCTTACGGCACGCGGTGTGAAGTGGCAGGATGACCTTGCTATCGAAAATATTGTTATCAAAGGAAATGTGGCAACAGGCGAACAAATTAAAGGGGATTTATCCGTTGTTCTACGTCAGCTAAAACAAGGCGATCTTGTCGTCAATAACCTGACTTTAGATGCGAAAGGCAGTGAAAAACAGCACACTTTAAAATTAAATATGAAGGGTGAGCCGGTTTCTGGGCAATTAGCATTAGCGGGGAGTTTTGACCGGCAGACTGAAGTGTGGAAAGGGAATTTAACCAATACCTTATTTGATACGGTGGTGGGTGAATGGCGCTTAAACCAAGCAATGTCACTCGATTATGCCAACCAAACACAAGAAGTGACTATTGGCAGACATTGTTGGGTTAACCCGAATGCCCGTTTGTGTGTACCAAAACCGATTAAAGCGGGTAAAAGTGGTAGCGCGGATATCGTGCTAGAACGTTTTGATCTCGCAATGCTTAAACCATTTATGCCACAAGATACTCGAGTCAGTGGCGTATTTACGGGTAAAGCCAATGCCATTTGGAAAGCGGATGGCAGCATGCCACAAGTGAAGCTGGACTTGCGAGGAAATGATGTCAAAGCGGTTCAGTTCGTGGATGGAACCCGTTTGCCTATTGCTTTTGATACCTTAACGTTAAGTGCTGGGTTGAAAAATGGTAAGGCTGACCTTAGTTGGTTATTTGGGTTGGCTAATAACGGACAGATGCGCGGTAACATCCAAGTGTCTGATATTGAGAAACGTCGCTTGTTGTCGGGTAATGTTGAAATTAATTCGGTGACATTAGATTTAATCAAGCCGTTACTGGGCCAGAAGGAAGTGGCGAATGGCCGTTTAAGTGGAAATCTACTCTTAGGCGGGTCAGCGAATAACCCGTTATTAAATGGTAATTTAGCGCTTTCGAGTTTAGAAGTGAGATCTGCAATGATCCCGTTTGATATCAAAAGTGGTCATTTAGGTGTTAATTTCAACGGCACGAGCTCAGTCATGAATGGTCAGATAAACACGCCAGAGGGCTATTTGAACATTGATGGTGACGCAGATTGGCGCAATATTGATGCATGGCGTGCAAAAATCATGGCGCGAGGTAATAACCTCCGTGTTTCTTTACCGCCGATGATCCAAATTGATGTTCAACCGGATATTGTATTTGATGCATCACCTTCGGTACTCACGTTAAATGGTACGGTCAATATTCCATGGGCTCGAATTACTGTTCAAGAGCTCCCTGAGTCGGCGGTAAGCGCATCTTCAGATGTGGTGATGTTAGATAGCAACTTACAGCCAATTGAACAAAAAGCGCCATCCATTCCTATTCAGACCAATTTGGATATTAAAATTGGTAACGATGTTCGATTGGATGCGTTTGGCTTAAAAGCGCGCCTGACGGGTTTATTGAAAGTGGTTCAAAATATCCATGGCTTGCACATCAATGGTCAGGTGGATATTCCAGCTGGTCGTTTCCGTGCTTATGGGCAAGATTTGATTGTACGTAAGGGGCAAATTCAGTTCTCAGGCCCTGCGGACCAACCATTCTTAAACTTAGAAGCTATACGTAACCCAGACAACACGGCAGATGGCGTGATTGCAGGGGTGAAGGTCACTGGGCTTGCAGATAAACCGAAAGTAGAAATATTCTCTGAACCGGCGAAAACACAACAAGAAGCGCTGTCTTACTTATTAAGAGGAGAGGGCTTAGACAGTGGGGACGCAAATGGTTCACAAATGACATCTATGTTAATAGGCTTAGGTGTAGCACAAAGTGGGCAACTCGTGGGCAAAATTGGTGAGACATTTGGGGTCTCTGATTTAGCCGTCGATACCCAAGGTGTGGGGGATGGTTCTCAAGTCGTTGTAAGTGGTAAGATCACTAATGATTTACAAGTGAAGTATGGAGTTGGTATCTTTGACTCATTGGCGACGTTAACTTTACGTTATCGATTGATGCCAAAACTGTATTTAGAAGCTGTGTCTGGTGTTAATCAGGCATTGGATCTCCTTTACCAATTTGAGTTTTAGATTATGCGTGTAATTGTTTATGGCAGCTTAAGACAAAAGCAAGGAAATCATCACTGGATGACTTATGCCCAGCTACTTGGTGAGCATAAGCTAGAAGGCTATGAACTGTATGATCTTGGATATTATCCAGCGGTTGTCAAAGGGGATGGGGCGATAGAGTGCGAAGTTTATCGAATCAACCCGTCCATTTTGACAGAGTTAGATGAGCTAAAGAAAAATTCTCAAGACTATGTGAGGGAGCTCATCCCAACGCCGTATGGCAATGCTTGGATTTATCTATATAAACATTCCGTTGATGGTCTACGCCAAATAAAAAGTGGCGACTGGTTGAAACGTGATGAAGAAAAGTAGCTATCCAATATTATATTGAATGCTATAGTTATACAGGACGCCAGCCATGATAGCTGGCGTTTTTTATGAACCAATCAACGGGTTATAACCCATAAAAAAAGCCCTGGTATTAACCAGAGCTTTCATAATCTCCCTAGAGGGATATTATTTTTTTGCAGCGCGTTCGAAAGATTCGATGATCTCTGCTTTTGCAGATGCCGCGTCTTCCCAACCATCAACTTTAACCCACTTACCTTTTTCTAAATCTTTGTAATGTTCAAAGAAGTGAGTAATTTGAGCACGCAGTAATTCTGGCAGGTCGTTCACATCTTTAATGTGATCGTATTCTTTGCTTAATTTAGTGTGCGGAACAGCCACTAATTTTGCATCTTCACCAGACTCGTCAGTCATTTTCAGTACGCCAACAGGACGGCAACGGATGACTGAGCCTGGTTGTAATGGGTATGGAGTTGGAACTAATACATCAACTGGGTCACCATCTAAAGACAGGGTGTTGTTGATGTAACCATAGTTGCATGGATAGAACATCGCTGTTGACATGAAACGGTCTACAAACAGCGCACCAGACTCTTTATCAACTTCATATTTGATAGGATCTGCGTTCGCAGGGATTTCGATGATAACATAGATATCTTCTGGCAGATCTTTACCTGCCGGTACATTGTTCAGGCCCATTTAAATGTATCCTTTGTGTGAATAATGAATTTACTCATTTTAATTTGTCGCTGGCATCGCATTTATTGCCGCCTTTAGGCAAATTAAATAATAGAGTAGATAGCGTGAGGGACATTATAGCCGTAAAAGGGGACAAAACTCACTAGTTGGTGAAAAAAAGGGACAAAAAAGGCGGGAAGCCCCGCCTTATAATTAATGAATTAGATTATTCCGTGTCAGGGAATTCACGCATAAATGATTCTGCTTTTTCTACCATCGACTCAGTTCCGACAAAGAACGGCGCACGTTGGTGTAATTCGCTAGGTATGATATCTAAAATGCGGTTTGCTCCGTCACTGGCTTTACCACCGGCTTGTTCTGCTAAAAATGCAATTGGGTTACATTCGTACAGAAGGCGCAGTTTCCCATTTGGATGGCTTGCCGTACTTGGGTAAATATAAATTCCCCCTTTGAGCAAGTTACGATGGAAGTCTGCAACCAAAGAACCGATATAACGCGTGGTATACGGACGATTTGTTGCTTTATCTTCTTCTTGGCAATATTTAATGTACTTTTTAACACCCATCGGGAACTTAATATAGTTACCTTCATTGATGGAGTACATTTTTCCTTCTGATGGGAACATCACTTTTTCATGAGACAAGCAGAACACGCCCAATGATGGGTCGTAAGTAAACGCATGTACACCAACACCAGTAGTGTAAACCAACATCGTTGATGAACCGTAAACCACGTAGCCCGCAGCCACTTGGCGGTTACCAGGTTGCAGGAAATCCGCTTCTGTAACCGGTTGGCCAATTGGCGTGATACGATGGTAGATTGAGAAAATTGTTCCAACGGAAACGTTTACATCGATGTTTGAAGAACCATCAAGTGGGTCCATTAAAACAACATATTTTGCGTTTTCTGCGCGGTCTCCTTCGAAAATGACAATTTCATCTTCTTCTTCAGAGGCGATACCGGCGACTTCTCCGCGTGCTTTTAAAGCCGCTTTCAGTTTTTCGTTTGCATACAGGTCAAGCTTCATCTGAACTTCACCTTGAATATTCGAAACACCGTTAGTGCCAAGAATATCGACAAGTCCAGCTTTATTAATATCACGATGGATAATTTTAGCGCCCAGTTTGATAGCTGATAATAAAGAAGTCAGCTCACCTGTTGCATGAGGAAAATCTTGTTGCTTTTCGACGATGAATTCGCCTAATGTTTTCATGACGAAGGTCCTGAATAAAATTGACAGAGGTTTTGCGGGGCATTTACCCTCGCGCGGGAAGAGTTTAACTAAATAAAAAAAAGATTAATAGGTTAATGCATTTATAAACCTGTTTTTGATGGGTAGAATAGTGACCAACCTCATGCTAATTGGATGAAAAAGAATGCACATACATATTTTAGGTATATGCGGTACCTTTATGGGAAGCTTAGCAATATTGGCTCGTTCTTTAGGACATAAAGTGACGGGTTCGGATGCCAATGTGTATCCACCGATGAGCACATTGCTTGAAAATCAAGGGATTGAGCTTATTCAGGGGTATGATCCGGCTCAGCTTGACCCAATACCGGATATGGTGGTGATTGGTAATGCAATGACGCGTGGAAACCCTTGTGTTGAAGCCGTATTAGAAAGAGGTTTGCCGTATACTTCTGGCCCACAGTGGCTCCATGACTATGTGTTACCGGAACGTTGGGTACTGGCTGTGGCGGGGACACATGGTAAAACGACCACCGCGGGGATGCTTGCGTGGATCTTAGAAGACTGCGGTTACAAGCCAGGTTTTCTAATCGGCGGTGTCCCAGGTAACTTTGATGTCTCCGCTAAGATTGGTGAAAGCCCGTTTTTTGTCATCGAAGCTGATGAATATGACTGTGCATTCTTCGATAAACGTTCTAAATTTGTTCATTACAGCCCGAAAACCTTGGTATTGAACAACCTTGAATTCGACCATGCGGATATCTTTGAAAACCTCGAAGCGATTCAAAAACAGTTCCATCATCTTGTACGTATTGTGCCCGCCAGTGGCAAAATTTTCACACCGGACAACGACAATCATTTAAAACAAGTGATTGGAATGGGCTGTTGGAGTGAACAAGAGCTGGTGGGTGGGGAGCATGGCGGATGGCAAGCTGAGAAGCTCAGCCACGATGGCAGCCATTTTGCGGTGTATTACCAACAAGAAAAAGTTGGAGAAGTCACTTGGTCACAAGTGGGTAACCACAATATCCAAAATGCATTGATGGCGATTGCAGCGGCTCACCATGTGGGCGTTCCAGTAAAAGAAGCTTGTCTCGCCTTAGATAGTTTTATCAATGCACGTCGTCGTCTTGAGCTACGAGGCGTTGAAAATGGTGTCAGTGTTTACGATGACTTCGCACATCATCCAACTGCTATTTTGGCGACGTTAGAAGCACTTCGCAGCAAAGTTGGGGGAACTTCACGTATTCTTGCGGTGCTCGAACCTCGCTCGAATACGATGAAAATGGGTATCAATAAAAATGATATTGCGCCTGCGCTTGGCCGTGCAGATGAAGTGTTTCTTTTCCAACCCGCCAATATCCCTTGGATGGTGACAGACATCGCTGAAAAATGCGTCCAACCCGCGCGTTGGAGTGCAGATATTGAGGCATTTACCAATATGATTATTGAAACCGCACAACCGGGCGATCATATTTTGGTGATGAGCAACGGTGGCTTTAGTGGCATTCATGGCAAATTGCTCGCAGGTTTGAAAGCGAAAGCAGAAACAGAGCGAGATGATTAAATTCTCTTAGCTAGCTATTTGATAACCCCAGTGATTCTTATGATTACTGGGGTTTTTTTATGTTTGGCATACCCAATGGGCACTGTTCTGTGACGAGACTTAATGTTATTGGACTATTCATTTCTTTTTTTAAACTTCCCATATAACAATCTACTGAATCAGTAAAAAGGTGGAATAAACAACCAACAGCAATGGCTTTAAGTTTCCATGATGGCATGAATAATAATACGACATAGACAACCGCAGCCCAAAAGGAATGGAGTGGGTGGAAACCAATGCCACAGCGCTCTGGGTCGAAAATCGGATCAGCTAGCAGATGATCTAAGTCGATAGCCATCGTGGCAATCATAATCAGGGCCGCTAGTTTCCAATTTTTTCGCCAAAATAGGTAACCAAAGGCAATTGGCATTAGGAAGTGAAAGCCGTAGTGTATGAAGTTACGGAAAATATCAAATAGCAAAATGATGTCTCAAAATAGAATAGAAACAGACAAAAACAATAAGAGGGAAATCAATTTCCCTCTTAAGCTAATGTATATCAATAGATTAAAGCTCTTGTTCAAATAACGCTAGAATCGCTTCATACAGTTCTTTTGTGGTGAAATTATTTGCCGGTGTTGAGAAGATAGTATCATCACCAGCAATACTACCTAAAATCCCTTCTGCTTTGCCTAATGAATCTAACAAACGTGCAATAAGCTGTGCAGCACCAGGGCTAGTTCTGATCACGACAACAGAAGGGTTATAGTCTATATCCAAAACCAAGTTTTTGAGTGGACTGGTAGCGGTAGGGACACCAGGCTCTGTAGGCAGGCAATATACCATTTCCATTTTTGCATTACGGGTGCGAACTGCACCAAATTTGGTAAGCATTCTGGAAATCTTTGATTGGTTAATATTTTCGAAGCCTTCTTCTTGCAAAGCTGTGACGATCTCAGCTTGCGAGCTAAATTTTTCTTCTTTAAGTAGGGCTTTAAAAGCCTTAACCAAGTCTTCTTGTTTAGACGGAGTGCGCATAATTAACCCATTCTTTTGCATTGAACCAAGTTGTATTATCCGTAAAAGTGCATTTTTATGCAACAAAATTGCGTTATGATGATTTTATAACCAGTGAATAACTTAAAGTTAGATAAGCTTGTTTCGAGCTGATAGTCTGAAGTATTTATTTATCGTAAATTGTGGGAATGAAAAATTAGCATAATAGAACAATGAATTTTTCAGATGTCTGCTGTAAATTTATTGTTAATAAAAATATTTTTGATTGAATAATATACACTAAAAACAACTTATTGTGCGAAATGCAATACCCTGAAAAACTATTTGTTAAAAAAGTGCCCGTTATCTCATTAACAGATAAGGAATTTGTTTAGAATACTGGCAATTAATAAACAAGTTCTCTTGCGTTAAACTCTCTCTCTATCTGTTAACAAATTGTTTTTTATACGTAATGTGTTAAGTGTATAACAAATAAAGTGATATCTTTTTAAAGTACAAATTAAGGAGTTTCAGAATGAAAGTTGCAGTCCTAGGTGCAGCAGGTGGTATCGGTCAGGCTCTCGCCCTTCTTCTCAAAAACCAGCTCCCAGCAGGTTCAGAACTCTCCCTCTACGACATCGCACCAGTTACTCCAGGTGTTGCTGCTGACCTAAGCCATATCCCAACTGATGTTAAAGTGACAGGCTTTGCCGGCGAAGATGCAAAACCTGCATTGAAAGGTGCTGACATTGTTCTTATTTCTGCGGGTGTTGCACGTAAACCAGGTATGGATCGTTCTGACTTATTTAACATCAATGCGGGTATCGTCCGTAATCTGATCCAACAAATTGCTGAAACCTGCCCTAAGGCATTGATTGGTATTATCACTAACCCAGTGAATACTACCGTTGCTATCGCTGCGGAAGTCCTGAAAAAAGCAGGAGTATACGATAAAAACCGTTTATTCGGTGTGACGACGTTAGATATCATTCGTTCTAATACGTTTGTTGCTGAGCTGAAAGGCAAAAATGTTAATGACCTTGAAGTGCCTGTTATTGGCGGCCACTCAGGTGTGACTATTCTGCCATTGTTATCTCAAATTGAAGGTGTTAGCTTCACTGATGAGGAAGTTGCCGCGTTAACCAAACGTATTCAAAACGCAGGTACAGAAGTCGTTGAAGCGAAAGCGGGTGGCGGGTCTGCAACTTTATCTATGGGCCAAGCAGCCGCACGTTTAGGTTTATCTTTAATTCGTGGTCTCCAAGGCGAAAGCAATGTAGTTGAATGTGTTTACACTGAAGGTGATGGTGAACACGCTCGCTTCTTCGCACAACCAGTTGTTTTAGGTAAAAACGGTATCGAAAAGCACTTACCAATCGGTAAATTAAGCGCATTTGAAGAGAAAGCGCTGAAAGACATGCTAGATGTATTAAAAGCAGATATCGAATTAGGTGAAAAATTCATTAATGGCTAATGCCAATTAATTTTTCCTAATAGTGAATGTGAAGGGTTGAGTTTCGTTTAGAACTCAACCTTTTTTATTGGGTAAGTCATCATGAAGCATGCTGTCGCATCCAATGGTCCCAATGCGGATCTGATGGTATTTTCTCTACTAAAAAATCAATAAATGTCCTGATTTTAGGTGAGTGTGTATGGGCTGGGTGGTATAAAGCATATAGGGCAAATGGGGTGGATTTAGGGTCATAATCCAATAAGACAGGGAGCAACTCTCCGTTTTCAATATAATTGCCTAGCATATAAGTAGGTAAACAAACGATACCTTGATGGCAGCGTGCTGCCTCTAATAACCCTAAACTACTATTTACCTCAATCATATTATTAATTTCTAGAGGATATGCGCTACCGTCTTTATCCGTCATGCGCCAGGTGTCAGGAATATTTGGATTAATTAAACAATTGTGTGATGCAATATCGGCAGGGGATTGAGGAATACCATATCGTTCGAAATAAGTACGGCTTCCACAGTATACCCAATTAATATTACAAATTTTCCGTAATGCAAAGTTTTCAGGTGGGTGGCTGGTAATTCGTAATGCAATATCGAAATCAACTTCATTTAAATTAATAAGTTCGTCATTAAGGTCAACAGACAAACTCACTTTAGGATTGGTTTCTCGGTATTCACTGTATATTTGCATTAAATGACAAACTCCAAATGCAATAGAACAGGTAATTTTTAATTGCCCTTGAGCATGTTGATAGAAGCTGGCGGTATTGACCAGTGAGTCATCGAGATCGGCTAATAAGTTTTGCGATCGTTGCAATAAATAGCGCCCTGCGTCCGTTAAAATAAAATTTCGCGTTGTGCGCTTTAGGAGTACAACCCCCAACTGATCTTCGAGTTGTTGAAGGCCTCGACTAACTGATGATGGCGTTACATTCAGCTTCTTTGCAGCCAGGCTGAAGCTATTACACTCGACGATTTTGATGAATAACTCTAAATGCCGAAAAATCGCGTAGCTGTCAATTTTTGCTTTAAACGCAAAAGTGTTTTTATTTATTAGCATTGTCATGCCCTATTAAACCCGTTTATTCCAGCATACTATAATTGTGAATTTATCGCAGTTTACTCATGCCACACCAGTTTTAAAAAGAAATGTAGCTTCTACACAATATTGTTGTTCCTAACTTTTTTAATAATTAAATCTATAACGTTGAGGAATAGACTATGTCTAATAGTATTCAGGCAAGTGCAGATAATCCGATTAATACAAAAAAGATCCCCTTTACAAAATATGATGTTGGTTGGGTTATTTTATGCATTGGTATGGCAATTGGTTCAGGGATTGTTTTTATGCCTGTGCAAATTGGTATCAAAGGTATTTGGGTCTTTATTGCTGCAACAATACTTTCTTATCCAGCAATTTATTGGCTACAAAATTTATATCTCAGAACATTATCTGAATCTGAAGAATGTAATGACTACGCCAGTGTTATTACACAATATTTAGGTAAAAACTGGGGGATAGCATTAGGGATTGCCTATTTTTTGATGTTATTGCATGGAATGTTCTCTTACTCGCTGGCGGTCACCTTCGATAGTGCTTCTTACATTAAAACGTTTGGATTGACGGAAGGGCTATTATCTGATTCTGTTTGGTATGGGTTGATTATTATTTCAGTATTAGTCGCAATTGCTGCACAAGGGGAGCGGTTACTGTTTAAAGTCTCTGGTCCAATGGTTATTGTAAAATTCGGTATTATCGTACTGCTTGGTATAGTGATGGTTCCATATTGGAATTTTGCCAATATCACAGCATTTCCTGATTTTCTCCCATTTATGAGAGATGTTTTTTTAACACTACCATTTACCTTATTTTCTATATTGTTTGTGCAAATATTGAGCCCCATGAACATTGCGTATCGTAAAATAGAAAGTAATAAGCGTATCGCGACATACCGAGCAATACGCGCTAACCGTGTTGCGTATATTATTCTCGCCGTTGCAGTCTTGTTTTTTGCTTTTTCTTTTACTTTCTCAATTAGCCATGAGCAAGCCGTATCAGCCTTTGAACAGAATATTTCAGCATTAGCGATTGCTGCTCAAGTGATACCAGGGGCAATAGTGAAAGTGATGACCGCATTACTCAATATTTTTGCAATCTTGACGGCATTCTTAGGAATTTATTTAGGCTTCCAAGAAGCAATCAAAGGCATTGTTGTCAATCTATTGAGTCGATTTATTCCTGAAGAACGCATTAACCAAACAGTGCTACATTATGGGGTATGCTTAGGCGTTATCATTGCACTGTGGTTTTGGGTTTCAACACGGTTTTCTATTCTGTTTTTCATGCAACTTGGCGGCCCATTATTTGGTATCGTTTCTTGCTTAATTCCTTGCTATCTGGTTTACAAAGTTCCGGCATTACACAAATTTAAAGGCCCAACAGTGTGGTTCATCATTTTCTTTGGTGTGCTGTTATGCCTATCTCCATTCTTTAAATTTTTCGAATAAATAATGATGTTGTTGAGAGGATCTCATGAAGAAAAAAGCGGTATCTGAATTTCATGTTGATACACAAGTCACCCAGCTAGGGAGAGACCCTGCTAAGCAAGCTGGTTTTGTAAATGCTCCCGTTTATCGTGGTTCGACGGTCGTATTTCCAACTGTTGATGCCTTAATCAATGATAGGGCGGAATTTAATTATGGTACAGCGGGCACGCCAACAATTAAGCAATTGGAGCAAGCTTGGTCCGCTCTTGCTGGAGCCGAAGGGACGGTGCTTTCACCATCTGGTTTAGGCGCGATTGTGTTGGCATTGCTGACAACATTGAAAACAGGTGATCATTTATTAATGCCTGATAGTGTTTATCGGCCAACACGTAAGTTTTGTCATGGTCTGTTGGATAAAATGGGGATCATCACAACCTATTATGACCCGATGATTGGTGCTGACATTGAAAAACTGGTAACGCCAAATACCAGCACAATTTTTTTAGAATCTCCAGGTTCTCAAAGTTTTGAAATTCAAGATGTGCCTGCAATTGTTGAGGTTGCAAAACGCCATGATATTGCGACGATTATTGATAATACATGGGCGACACCTTTATTTTTTAAAGCTCATGAACTGGGTTGTGATATCTCGCTGGAAGCAGGCACCAAATATTTAGGCGGCCATTCTGATTTGCTAATGGGAATTATCTCGGCGAATCAAGCGTGGTGGCCGAAACTACGTGAAACTTATGATTACATGGCCATGTTGCCGGGAGCAGAGGACTGTTTTCTTGCATTGCGGGGTTTGCGAACCTTACCTATTCGCTTAAAAGAAGCTCAAGAAAGAGCTTTAAATATTGCACACTGGCTGCAAGAACGAACCGAAGTGATTCGTATTTTACATCCTGCATTTGCTGATTGCCCAGGCCATGAAATTTGGAAGCGGGATTTTACTGGTTCATCGGGGCTGTTTTCCATTGTACTTGACCCTAAATATACCCAAACAGATATTGCAAAAATGCTGGATGGTTTATCAATTTTTGGTATGGGGTATTCATGGGGCGGTTTTGAAAGCTTAATTATTCCATTTAATTGTGCTGAATATCGAACTGTGACTAATTGGAACCCTGGTGGACCGACATTACGGCTGCAGATTGGCTTAGAAAATTTAGATGACTTAAAACAAGATCTCGCTGACGGTTTTTCTCGGATGAAATAAACAAGACCGTTCTTTATTGGAGAGCCATCTAAGGATAATGCCGTGAATAAATTGATTTATTATTCACGGCGTTATAATTATATCAATTCAATTTTTAATCTTCTGCTGGTGTTTTTACTCTGACTTTTCTTTCTAATAAATCCCCTGTAATTGGGTCATAATAACGACTTGGCCAAATTTCAGCGGGGTGGATCGCTAAGAAATTGGCAATAATCCATTCCCCTTTAGGCCAAGGGCGTGATAGTGCATTTGCTAACGTTGAAGAGCTTAGTCCTGCCTCGCGCGAAATTGCGGCAAGAGTTGTCCCACGCTTACGTAAAGCTGCAATGATATCTGCAGGGTGCCAGTCCGACTTCCGTAAAATCATTTTTTAGTCCTTTTTTCACTTAGAATCATGTAGAGTTAGTGGTACGAGTAACCGAAAATTATGATACATTCAGTACATCCGTTTAGTTATTGGAAATAAAATAACAGAAATTTCCCAAAATAATTTCTGATTTTTTCTTAAAAATTCATTTTATGAAACTATCGTGGTTTTTATGAAATTAAATAGAAAGTCAGAATGAATAACTGTGAATTAGGATAAAACTTTGATGTTAAAACTAACTCTTTCTAGTTAGGGATAGAAATGGCATATTTAATGCTACTTTTTACTCGTACTCGTAATATATCTAGATTAGTTAATAAAATTAGTTAAATTATTAGTGAGTAAATTATTTAATTGTCTGTTATTAAAAGAAATTAGAATGCTAATAACAAATATAATTTGTATATTATTATTTATAGGCATAAATAAAACGAATGAGTTAATGAGGTTTTGAGAAAATATAGATAGTTTTCAACAACTGAGAATTAAATTGTCATCATGACTAGGAGGGTCAGCATGTACAAGGAATGGCTAACGGCAAAAGAGCTGCTTGGGTTACAAGGGCTTCCCATGACAACTCAAGGTATTAATGCAATGGCAAGGCGTGAAAACTGGGTAAGCCGTAAAAGGCGAGGTATTCAAGGCAAAGCGTTGGAGTACCATATTAGTTCTTTACCTATCGATATTTTTGAGGGGCAGTTTGCTAACGAAACTTCATCTCCTTATCAAGTAAAACGAAATGATAATGCCTTTATTTGGCAGGAAGCTTATAACCAGCTTTCTAATGATGAACGAGACACTATCCTGACATTTATTATGCGTGAAGGCACATTAGCACTAATTGATTTAATTAATAATAAATAATTTACAATTACTTAAGGTGTAAATAATTAATATATAAAAATAATATTATATTGAATTTAAAAAATTTTTTAACAGATGACATTTTAGTAAAGCTGCAACAGCAGGTTTCATAATATAAGTGTGAAGTGAAAAATGAAAAAATTGTGGTTCACTGCCAAAGAATTAGCTGGGTTAGAAGGACTCCCGACATCACCCCAGGGAATTAACCTAATGGCAAGACGAGAAGGCTGGAAAAACCGCCGTAAAAGAGGGGTGCAAGGTAAGGCTGTTGAGTATTATTATGAAAGCTTACCGGGGGAAATCCAAGGGCAACTTAGCCTGCATGAGCCTTCGGTAACTTACCAAAGTCAAAGAACAGATGCATTACAGATCTGGTCAGAAGCGTATTATCAATTGACAGAGTCTGAGCGCAATAAAATAGTGAAATATATCCTGCGTTATGGTTTGTCGTCACTGCTTGCGCAAATCGATGAAGAAGACAAAGGGGAAAAATAGCGTTTCCCCTTTTCTTGACCTGTTTTGCCTTTTCTAGTGACTAAGAATGGCGTTGGATTGCGATATAAGCTAAGCCGATCAATGCATCTTTATAAATTGAATCTTCAATTACATTTAAGGCATCAATCGCTTTTTGTGCTTCTTCTTGGGCTCTTGCATAAGTATATTCAAGGGAACCACAGCGTTTCATAGTTGCAAGAACAGTATCTAACAGATGACGCCCATTGCCTTGTTCAATCGCTTGGCGGATCAATGCTGACTCTTCTTCATTACCATTTTGCATCGCGTGAAGTAGGGGAAGTGTAGGCTTACCTTCATCTAAATCATCCCCCGTATTTTTCCCCAGCTGAGCATTGTCTGCATCATAATCGAGTAGATCGTCAATTAACTGAAAAGCTGTCCCAATATAACGACCATAATCTTGTAGTGCTTTTTCTTGCTCTGGTGTCGCATTGGCTAAAATCGCAGATGCATGGGCTGCTGCTTCAAAAAGACGTGCGGTTTTACTGTAGATCACTTGCATATAGTTTTCTTCAGTAATGTTAGGATCGTTGCAGTTCATCAATTGCAAAACCTCCCCTTCAGCGATCACATTCGTCGCTTCAGACATCAGTTTTAGCACCCGCATTGAATCGAGATCCGTCATCATCTGGAATGATCGAGTGTAAATAAAATCACCAACTAAGACACTCGCTGCATTACCAAAAACAGCATTTGCAGTTTGCTTTCCGCGACGCATATCGGACTCATCAACGACGTCATCATGCAGCAAAGTTGCTGTATGAATGAACTCGATCAATGCAGCAACTTGGGTATGTTTATGACCCGAGTAACCTAAGGATCGACCAGCAAGCACTGCGATCATAGGCCGGATCCTTTTACCGCCACCACTGACGATGTAATAACCAAGCTGGTTAATTAGCGCAACATCTGAATTCAATTGACTGAGGATGGCTTCGTTTACCGCTGACATATCCTCAGTTGTCAGTTCAATAATAGATTCTAAATTCATCTTAATTTATTCATATTATTAGTTTTTGGTTCATTCCCGAAATAAAAAGTTGGGAGACCGATAGAACAGTTATCTTTCTAGCATAACATTATTAATTATAAGATTATCAGGTGTGATGCAAAAAATGTTTAAATAAGTAACAATTGAGTGAATAGGGACAAAATCAACGTTCAAAAACGGTTATTGAGAAAAAAGTCGTATTTTTTGTCATCTAACCGCATTATTGGCTTGTGTTCTGCTGCTTTTTTGCGTAGAATTCGCGCCCTATTGTGAATATTTTATAGCGTGCTCTGGAATTGAAATATTTAGCGGGTACGCGGAAAGCGGAGTTAATATGTACGCGGTTTTCCAAAGTGGTGGTAAACAACACCGAGTTAGCGAAGGTCAAACTGTCCGCCTAGAAAAGCTGGACATCGCAACAGGTGAAACTGTTGAATTTGATCAAGTTCTGATGGTTGCTAATGGCGATGAGATCCAAATCGGCGCTCCTGTCGTTGAAGGCGTTAAAGTGAAAGCGGAAGTGGTTGCACACGGTCGTGGCGAAAAAGTTAAAATCGTCAAATTCCGTCGTCGTAAACATAGCCGTAAACAACAGGGTCATCGTCAGTGGTTCACTGATGTTAAGATCACTGTCATCGCTTAAGATTTAGGAGAGCAGATTAATGGCACACAAAAAGGCTGGTGGTTCGACTCGTAACGGTCGTGACTCAGAAGCAAAACGTTTAGGTGTTAAACGTTTTGGTGGTGAAGCTGTATTAGCAGGTAGCATCATCGTTCGTCAACGTGGTACTAAGTTCCACGCAGGTAACAACGTAGGTTGTGGCCGTGACCACACTCTGTTCGCATTAGCGGACGGTAAAGTTAAATTTGAAGTTAAAGGTCCAAACAATCGTAAATTTATCAGCATCGAAGCTGAATAAGTTTTCTGACCTTTAATTCAGAATTAAAGCCCTGCAAAAACCTTTTGCGGGGCTTTTTATATTCAGATATTTGATCTTTAATGAACTACACACGTATTAAAGATGCACCATCTCTGAGTAGAACAGCCATCCAGCGTTATGCGGCTCAGAAGCGGAGAGAGAATTATGAAATTTGTAGATGAAGCCAAAATATTGGTCGTGGCAGGAGATGGTGGCAATGGTTGTGTCAGCTTCCGCCGTGAAAAATACATCCCTAAAGGGGGACCGGACGGTGGTGACGGTGGCGATGGTGGGGACGTTTACTTACAAGCAGACGAAAACCTCAACACGCTAATCGACTATCGTTTTGAAAAATCCTTTCGTGCAGAGCGCGGCCAGAATGGCCAAAGCCGTGAATGTACAGGTAAACGTGGTCAAGATATCACAGTTAAAGTGCCTGTAGGAACGCGTGTACGCGATTTAGGGACCAATGAAGTACTTTGTGATATGACTCGTCATGATCAACGTCATATGGTCGCTAAAGGCGGCTTCCATGGGCTTGGAAATACCCGTTTTAAATCTTCAGTGAATCGTGCTCCACGTCAACGTACCATGGGGACAAAAGGGGAAACTCGCGAAATACTGTTAGAACTAATGCTGTTAGCAGATGTTGGTATGCTTGGTATGCCGAATGCAGGTAAATCTACCTTTATTCGTTCAGTGTCAGCAGCAAAACCAAAAGTTGCTGATTATCCATTTACCACTTTAGTCCCAAGCTTGGGTGTCGTGCGTATGGATAACGAACAAAGCTTTGTGGTTGCGGATATTCCAGGGTTGATCGAAGGCGCAGCGGAAGGTGCAGGCCTTGGGATCCAATTCCTGAAACACTTAGAACGTTGTCGTGTCTTACTTCACTTGATTGATATTTGCCCTATTGATGAGTCTGATCCTGTCGAAAATGCGAAGATCATCATCAGTGAGTTAGAAAAATACAGTGAAAAGCTGGCAGCAAAACCACGTTGGTTAGTCTTCAATAAGATTGATATCTTAGGTGAAGAGGAATCAGCACAGCGCGCAGCAGAAATTGCCAAAGCGATGGGCTGGGAAGATAAATTCTATATGATTTCAGCAGTTAACCACGAAGGTGTGAAAGCACTGTGTTGGGATATCATGGAATTTATGAATACTCAACCGCGTGATATGGCAACGACTGAAGATACACAGCAACCTGAAAAAGTTGAATTCATGTGGGACGATTATCACAAAGAACAACTTTCTGGTACTGAAGATTTTGATGATGACTGGGATGACGATTGGGATGAAGATGACGACGAAGGTGTCGAAATTATTTATCAAAAATAGTTTATCTTAGAAATGTAAAAAGGCGCGAAAGCGCCTTT
>NZ_JAMPPJ010000019.1:0-24424 GCF_028481025.1 Providencia sp. PROV150
GGCGCGAAAGCGCCTTTTTACTGTCTAAATCACGTATGATCAGTTTTTCTGATACAGATCTTTATACAAACGGCTTTCAAATCGTACTAATGGAACTCGACGAGTACGTTGCTGGCTCTGTGGTACTGCATAAGCAGAGATAAATTGCACAAAAGCCACACGTTGACCACTGGCGGTTGTGATAAAACCAGCGAGATTATAAACCCCTTGTAATGCTCCCGTTTTGGCGGAAACTTTTCCATTAACACCCGCCTCATCAAAACCACCACGGTAACGCAAAGTGCCATCATGGCCTGCAAGTGGAAGCATAGAAATAAAATCGAGTTGTTGATCATTTTTAGCGATAAACTGCAAGATCTCCATCATGGTTGCTGGGGTGATTAAATTATGGCGAGATAATCCCGATCCATCTACCATCACGGTATTGCCAAGGTCGATCCCCGCTTTTTGCTTCAGCACTTGTCTTACCGCATCGGATCCTGAACGCCAAGTCCCCGGAACGCCATAATATTCACGGCCAATGGTACGAAAAACGGTATCCGCTATCATATTATCCGATTTTTTGAGCATCACTTTCAACAAGTCATGTAGTGGCTTAGATTCGGTTTTGACTAATACTTGTGATTGAGCCGCAGGAAATGTGCGTTTTTTCACATGGCCAGTTAGCTCAATACCCGCGGTGGTTAACTCATTTTTGACAATTGCACCGGAGTAACTCGCTCCGTTTTGTACCGCAAAGGCAAGTGGCAAGGGCTCGCTGCGTTGAGTTAAACAACCTGTTAGGGTGTAGCGGTTCAGTTCACCAGGAACGACATCAAGTTCGCAATAGCGCGCTTCAGGGGAACCTTTAGGTAATGTTTTGACTTCGCTGAACATATTGACAGGGTAAAAACTAGCCGCCTTAATGAATGCAAAATCTCCTGCTTTTTCAGCAGGGTAAAGAGAAACTGAAAAACAGTTACGGTCAATGATAGCCGCAGCGGGTGGCGCACTAAAGCATTGGGTCATATCATTCCAAACCCATCCCGGTGCTTTGTCATGGCTAGTAAAAGCAGAAATATCAACGACGAGATCGCCGTCAACTTTATGGATCCCAAGCTGCTTTAATGCATTCGCCATATTGCGAATTTGTTGGCGGGTTAATGTCGGGTCACCACTGAAGCGGATCACTAAATCACCCGTCAGCGTGTTGTTGCTAAGTTTTGCATCAGTTTCAAAATTGGTGACAAAACGGTAATCTGGCCCCAGTTGCAATAGGGCAGCAAGAGCGGTCACAACCTTTTGTGTACTTGCAGGTAATGCCATTTGCTGTGCATTATAATCAATTAATGGGGTGCTACTTCCCACTTTTTGCGCGACCAGAGCAAGGTTAGTGCCATCAGGTAAATATTGTTTGTATTCATCAATAGGAATCGCAAAAACTTGCGTACTAGCTAAGGTAATTCCTAAAGAGATTATCCATTTTCTGGTTAAAGTTAATAATGACATATATTTCACGCATTAGGGTGGACATATAATACATACTAAAGTGTAATGCCCAAGAAAGTAAACGGTGACCCGTTATTAAGTCTCAGTTAAAATAGCGTACATTATGATAAGATAAATGAGTACATAAGTCTGATTGCGTTTTTTTACTAGAACACCCCCGGTTTTACGCAGGTGTTCGGTGTACTGTTGTTACAAAATCAGGAAGATACTTGTTTTTAGATAGGATTGAACCGAGGTATTTATTAATGAAACAGATCCCGATGACGGTACTTGGTGCGGATAAGCTAAGAGAAGAGCTAGAATTCCTTAAATCTGTCCGTCGCCCAGAAATTATTGCATCTATTGCAGAAGCGCGTGAGCACGGTGACTTAAAAGAAAATGCAGAATATCATGCAGCACGTGAGCAACAAGGTTTCTGTGAGGGCCGTATTCAAGAAATCGAAGGGAAACTTTCTCACGCTCAAGTGATCGATGTAACTAAAATGGTCAATAACGGTCGTGTTATCTTTGGCGCGACTGTGACAGTATTGAATGTTGATACTGACGAAGAGCTAACGTATCGTATTGTTGGTGATGATGAAGCAGATATTAAGATCAATCTGATTTCTGTGAACTCACCGATAGCACGCGGTTTAGTGGGTAAAGAAGTTGATGATGCGGTCTCGATTAAAACCCCAGGTGGTGATGTCGAGTTCGAAATTCTTAAAGTTGAGTATATCTGATTCCTATTTCCCTGAATTGGTTATATTATTTCCCTGATTTAAAGAAAAAGGCCGCAGGCGGCCTTTTTCATCATATAAAACATGCTTTCAATGGCATTTTTATATAAATGATGGGGGATTATTTAGGTAAAATGATTTTGCGGTCTGCCGAAGGACGGTAGATAACAAGAATTTTACCAATAATTTGTACATTTACTGCACCAGTTTCGCGAACAATCGCATCAGCGATCAAATTTTTAGTATCACGGTCTTCGCCTGCGATCTTGACTTTGATAAGCTCATGATGTGCTAATGAGAGTTCAATCTCAGCCAAAACACCTTCGGTTAAACCATTGTTGCCGATCATAACAACAGGGTTTAAATGGTGAGCGAGACTTTTTAGGTGCTGAATTTGTTTTTTATTAAGATTCATTGATTTTTTGCTTGGTTAGTATTGAAAATGGCTTATTCTACCGCCATCTGATATCTATCACCATCAATTATATCTTTTTGATGGTAAAGAAGCAGCAAGTTAGGTGAAGTTCTTTTAGTATAGTTGGAAAGCACAATGGCCAATAAAAAACGTTCGGCAAGCTCAAGTCGCTGGTTGCAAGAGCATTTTAGTGATAAATATGTTCAGCAAGCACAAAAAAAAGGGCTACGCTCACGTGCATGGTTTAAGCTGGAAGAAATCCAGCAAGGTGATAAAATTTTTAAACCAGGTATGACCGTTGTTGATTTAGGAGCAGCCCCTGGTGGTTGGTCGCAATACGTTGTTAGCCAAATAGGTCATAATGGGCGGGTTATTGCTTGTGACTTATTGCCGATGGACCCAATCGTTGGCGTTGATTTCCTGCAAGGGGATTTTCGCGATGAAGCCGTTCTCGCCGCTTTGTTAGAACGCGTTGGCGACAAAAAAGTACAGGTGGTCATGTCTGACATGGCTCCAAATATGAGTGGGACACCAGCGGTTGATATTCCTCGCTCTATGTATCTAGTTGAATTAGCTTTGGATATGTGCCGTGCTGTATTGGCGCCTGGGGGGAGTTTCATTGTTAAAGTGTTTCAGGGAGAAGGCTTTGACGATTACCTTAGGGATATCCGCTCCCTGTTTACGAAAGTAAAAGTTCGTAAACCCGAATCTTCGCGCGCACGGTCACGTGAAGTATACATTGTAGCGACAGGGCTAAAACTGTAGTACCCTGAGCGTTATTTGTTAACACAGTTGTAATATGAGGTTAATCCCTTGAGTGACATGGCGAAAAACCTGATTCTCTGGTTAGTCATCGCAGTTGTTCTGATGTCCTTGTTCCAGAGTTTTGGCCCAAGCGATTCGAATAGTCGCAGAGTTGATTATTCTACGTTTATCAATGAGTTAGCCCAGGATCAGGTACGTGAAGTTCGTATCACAGGTCGTGAATTGAACGTCAGAAAGGCTGATAATAGCCGCTATACAACTTATCTTCCTATGCAGGATGAGAAGCTGTTAGACACTTTGCTAAATAAGCATGTGACGGTTGTTGGTGAACCACCAGAAGAACCTAGCTTACTGACATCTATTTTTATTTCCTGGTTCCCAATGCTTCTGTTGATTGGTGTCTGGATTTTCTTCATGCGCCAGATGCAAGGCGGTGGCGGCAAGGGGGCAATGTCATTTGGCAAAAGTAAAGCCCGCATGCTGACAGAAGATCAGATCAAAACAACATTTGCAGACGTTGCTGGGTGTGATGAAGCCAAAGAAGAAGTAGGCGAAATCGTAGAGTTTCTGCGTGAACCTGCTCGTTTCCAAAAACTTGGCGGTAAAATTCCAAAAGGCGTCCTGATGGTAGGGCCTCCAGGAACAGGTAAAACATTACTGGCAAAAGCTATCGCTGGTGAGGCAAAAGTTCCATTCTTCACCATTTCCGGTTCTGACTTTGTGGAAATGTTTGTGGGGGTGGGGGCTTCTCGTGTTCGTGACATGTTCGAACAAGCGAAAAAAGCAGCGCCTTGTATCATCTTTATTGATGAGATCGATGCGGTAGGTCGTCAACGTGGTGCAGGTCTTGGTGGTGGTCACGATGAGCGTGAACAAACACTGAACCAAATGCTAGTTGAGATGGACGGTTTCGAAGGTAATGAGGGGATCATTGTTATCGCAGCAACTAACCGTGCTGACGTACTTGACCCTGCTTTATTACGTCCAGGTCGTTTTGACCGTCAGGTAGTCGTTGGCTTACCAGACGTTCGTGGCCGTGAACAAATTCTGAAAGTACATATGCGTCGTGTTCCTATTGACCCAAGTGTAGATACTTTCATTCTTGCACGTGCAACACCTGGGTTTTCAGGTGCTGAACTCGCAAACTTAGTGAACGAAGCCGCATTGTTTGCTGCTCGCGCGAATAAGCGTGTTGTTTCTATGGTTGAGTTTGAAAAAGCGCGTGACAAGATTTGGATGGGTGCAGAGCGTCGTTCTCTGATGATGACCGAAGAGCAAAAAGAATCAACGGCTTACCATGAAGGTGGTCATATGATTATCGGTCATTTAATGCCAGAACATGACCCTGTCCACAAAGTAACGATCGTTCCGCGTGGGCAAGCGTTAGGTGTTGCTTTCTTCTTACCAGAAGGTGATGAAGTCAGTCGTAGCCGCTTGAAGCTCGAAGGTATGATTGCAACGGCATATGCAGGTCGTATTGCAGAAGAACTGATTTATGGTCGCGATAAAGTCACAACGGGTGCTTCTTCCGATATTCAGTTTGCGACGAATACGGCACGTAACATGGTGACTCAGTGGGGCTTCTCTGACCGCTTAGGCCCAATGCAGTATTCGAAAGAAGAAGGCCCAGCGTTCTTAGGTCGCTCTTCAGGTAATGGTTCAGGAATTTCTGATGAGACAGCACGTATTGTCGATGAAGAAATTAAAAAAATTCTGGACCACTGTTATCAATTGGCATACAAAACATTGGAAGACAATATTGATATTCTGCATGCGACTAAAGATGCATTATTGAAATATGAAACCATTGATATGCCACAGATTGATGACCTGATGAACCGCCGTCCAGTGCGTGAGCCAGCAGGTTGGGATGAAGACAAAAAAGTGAGTAATGTCACTGGTTCGTTCGGTACAGGTGCGCCAAAAGCGGAACCTACAGCGGAAAAACCACAGTCTGAAGAACCAGATAACACAAATAATAGTAATAATGCTGATGAATCAAACCCATCAGATAATAACGACAGCAAATCACAATAAGCGGTCGTGAAATAAAATATTAAGACCCCAGTTCGCTGGGGTTTTTTTCGTTAAGGAAAAATAACAATGCAAATCAAAGCGAGAGGCAGTGTCCTTGACTTATCCACACCTAAGGTGATGGGGATTTTGAATGTCACTCCTGATTCCTTTTCAGATGGTGGCACTCATAATCGTTATCATGATGCGCTTGAACATGTGGCAAAAATGGTGCAACACGGTGCGACTATCATTGATATTGGTGGTGAATCTACCCGTCCAGGGGCTGCCGAAGTTTCTGTGAATGAGGAACTTGATAGGGTTATTCCTGTTGTTGAAGCAATAGCCCAGCGTTTTGATGTATGGATTTCAGTCGATACCTCTAAAGCCCAAGTCATGGCGGAAGCAGCAAACGCAGGTATGCATATCATCAATGATATTCGTTCTCTACATGAGCCAGACGCATTAGTCGTCGCCGCGAAAACAGGTTTACCCGTTTGCATTATGCATATGCAAGGCCAGCCAAGAACGATGCAAGAAGCGCCAAATTATGAAAATGTGGTGCGTGAGGTAAAAGACTATCTTGATGCTGAAATCACCCGGTGTGTGGGCGCAGGGATAGAGAGGCAACAAATTATCCTTGATCCAGGCTTTGGTTTTGGTAAGAACTTGTCGCATAATTACCAGTTATTGGCAAACTTAGAACAATTTCATAATTTCGGACTACCGCTATTGGCAGGGATGTCACGTAAATCTATGATTGGACAATTATTGAATGTTCCACCACAAGAACGCCTCGCAGGCAGCCTAACTTGTTCAGTGATTGCTGCGATGCAAGGGGCTCACATCATTCGAGTTCATGATGTCAAAGAAACCGTGCAAGCGATGCAAGTGGTACAGATGACTCTGTCAGAAAAGGAAAAATAAGCGTATGAGCGACCGTAAATATTTTGGTACTGATGGTATTCGTGGCAAAGTGGGTGATAGCCCAATTACCCCTGATTTTGTTTTAAAATTAGGCTGGGCGGCAGGGAAAGTCCTCGCTCGTCATGGTTCACGTAAAATTATTATTGGTAAAGATACGCGTATTTCTGGCTATATGTTGGAATCTTCATTAGAAGCGGGCTTAGCAGCGGCAGGTTTATCCGCATCTTTCACAGGTCCAATGCCAACCCCAGCGGTTGCTTATTTAACACGTACTTTCCGCGCAGAAGCGGGAATTGTCATTTCAGCGTCTCATAACCCATATTATGATAATGGGATTAAGTTCTTCTCAATTGATGGGACTAAGCTGCCTGATGAAGTCGAAGAAGCCATTGAAGCTGAAATGGAAAAGCCGATCACCTGCGTTGAGTCAGCTGAATTAGGTCGTGCAAACCGTATTGTAGATGCTGCGGGCCGTTATATTGAATTCTGTAAAGGTACGTTCCCGAACGAACAAAGCCTTGCAAGTTTAAAAATTGTCATTGATTGTGCTAATGGGGCTACTTACCACATCGCACCAAATGTGTTCCGTGAGTTAGGGGCAGAAGTCATCACTATCGGTTGCGATCCTAACGGAATCAACATCAACGAAGAGTGTGGCGCTACAGACGTTCGCCAGTTACAACAAAAAGTTTTGGAAGAAAAAGCGCATGTTGGTTTAGCATTTGATGGTGATGGTGACCGCATTATTATGGTTGATCACCTCGGTGAAAAAGTCGATGGCGACCAAATCCTCTTCATTATTGCTCGCGAAGCGTTACGCCAAGGCCAGTTAAAAGGCGGGGTAGTGGGAACATTAATGAGTAATATGGGGTTAGAAATCGCCCTAAAACAGCTCGGAATTCCTTTTGAGCGTGCAAAAGTGGGCGACCGCTATGTTCTCGAAAAATTACAGGAAAAAGGTTGGCGCATGGGGGCTGAAAACTCAGGCCACGTGATTTTATTAGATAAAACGACCACTGGTGATGGGATTGTTGCAGGCTTGCAGGTATTAAGCGCTATGGTACGTAACCATATGAGCCTACATGATTTATGCAGCGGTATGAAATTATTACCACAAGTGCTAGTTAACGTACGTTTCAAAGGCCAACACGACCCATTACAAAGTGATGCAGTTGTTGCCGCGAACGAAGAAGTTGAAAAACAATTGGCAGGAAAAGGCCGCGTATTACTGAGAAAATCAGGAACAGAGCCATTAATCCGAGTTATGGTTGAAGGTGAAAACGAAGCTGATGTGACAGCAATGGCAAACCATATTGCTGATGCAGTAAAAGCAGCTGGCTAAGTTGTTATTGGTGAAGCTGAGCGATATTTTGATAATTTGTTGTTTTTTTCTGCAAATAATCAAATGGAATTAAAATAGACTTGCTTGTCGGCTCAGCTTTGGTTAGTATTCGCACCTGCTCAATCCCGTAAGCGTGTTTCTTTACGGTCGAAATGAGCAGGTGTGCAGTGATAAAGGTCATAGCATTAGGCTATGCACCGCAACTGAATAGGTAACTCAAATGTATGTAGCTCTTTTAATTATTTTCTTGCTAGCGGCTATCGGGCTTATTGGTCTGATTATGTTACAGCAAGGTAAAGGTGCTGACATGGGAGCTTCATTCGGTGCGGGCGCTTCTGCAACACTGTTTGGTTCATCGGGCTCAGGTAACTTCATGACCCGTATGACTGGAATCTTGGCTGCTGTGTTTTTCATCATCAGTTTAATACTTGGCAACATGACTGCCAACAAGTACGGAACTGGTAGTGGTAGTAAGTGGGAAAACATTAGTGAACCTACAAAAGTCGAGCAACCAACAGACGTTCCGGCAGCACCAGCTACACCAACGAGCGATATCCCTCGTTAAGTGTGAAAGATTCCGAATGAAGGCAACTAATGCCATCATTAAGTAGTAAGCTCAGCGATGAGCAAGAAGTTAAAATTTGAGGTTATTGATTAAATATTGATAACCTCGCCTCAGTGCCGAGGTGGTGAAATTGGTATACACGCTACCTTGAGGTGGTAGTGCCTACAAAACGGGCGTACGGGTTCAAGTCCCGTCCTCGGCACCATTATTTAAGATGCTTGTGATTTACAGGTTATCTGTGTAGAATATGACACGCTTTCGAACGCGGGATGGAGCAGCTTGGTAGCTCGTCGGGCTCATAACCCGAAGGTCGTCGGTTCAAATCCGGCTCCCGCAACCATTTCTTATTCAACATACCTTGTCAGTATCGTGGTCTATAGTAGTTATCCGGTGTAGTAATCAAGTGCAGTTATCTAACAGCTCTCAAAATTTCTCATCGATTTCTCTAGATTTTACAGGTATAATAAGAATATGGTGAACCCGTGCACTACAGGGTCCAGTTGCATAAAGCCCCGAATTTCGGGGTTTTTTGTTATTTGACAATCGAATTAACTGGGCTTTTATAGCCCTTTTTTTATGTCTGGGGGTGGGCTTGTCCACATTAGAACAGAAATTAACAGAGATGATCTCAGCACCTGTGGAGGCGCTAGGCTTTGAATTTGTAGGCTTAGAGTTTGTCCGTGGCCGTACATCAACACTGCGTGTCTTCATTGATAGTGAAGAAGGCATCACTGTTGATGATTGTGCTGATGTCAGCCATCAGGTCAGTGCAGTATTGGACGTTGAAGATCCAATCTCTGTCATTTATAACCTGGAAATATCGTCACCAGGGCTTGAACGTCCATTATTCACCATTGCGCATTATGAGCGTTTTATGGGGGAAGAGGTGGCATTGACTTTGCGTATAGCAATGCAGAACCGCCGTAAGTGGCAAGGAATTATTAAGGCCATAGACGGTGAAATGATTACGGTTACTGTAGATGGTAAGGATGAGGTGTTCGCCCTCGGCAACATCCAGAAAGCTAACTTGGTACCCCACTTTTAATAAAGTTCAATGAGGCAACTAGGATGAATAAAGAAATTCTGGCTGTTGTAGAAGCGGTTTCTAACGAAAAATCCCTCCCTCGTGAAAAAATCTTCGAGGCTCTGGAAACTGCATTAGCGACGGCGACTAAAAAGAAATACGAGCAAGAAATTGATGTTCGTGTGGAAATTGACCGTAAATCAGGTGATTTCGACACGTTCCGTCGTTGGTTAATTGTGGAAGAAGTCACAATGCCAACGCGTGAAATTACGTTGGAAGCGGCTCAGTATGAAGACCCAGCGCTCCAGCTTGGAGAGTACGTCGAAGATCAAATTGAATCTGTTGTATTCGACCGTATTACTACCCAAACAGCTAAACAAGTTATCGTACAGAAAGTGCGCGAAGCAGAACGTGCGATGGTTGTTGACCAATTCCGTGAGCAACAAGGTGAAATTATCACTGCTCAGGTGAAAAAAGTTAATCGTGAAAATATCACGTTAGACTTAGGCAATAACGCGGAAGCCGTTATTCTGCGTGAAGATATGTTGCCACGTGAAAACTTCCGTCCAGGTGACCGTATCCGCGGAGTCCTGTATGATGTTCGTCCTGAAGCACGCGGCGCGCAACTTTTTGTTACGCGTTCTCGCCCTGAAATGCTGATTGAATTATTCCGCATTGAAGTGCCAGAAATCGGCGAAGAAATTATTGAAATCAAAGCCGCTGCTCGTGACCCAGGCTCTCGTGCAAAAATCGCAGTTAAAACTAATGACAAGCGTATCGACCCAGTTGGTGCTTGTGTTGGTATGCGTGGTGCACGTGTTCAAGCCGTTTCTAGTGAATTAGGCGGCGAAAGAATTGACATTGTGTTATGGGATGATAACCCAGCTCAATTCGTTATTAATGCAATGGCTCCGGCTGATGTTGCATCTATCGTAGTCGATGAAGACAAATGTACGATGGATGTTGCCGTAGAAAGTAGTAATTTGGCACAAGCCATTGGACGTAACGGTCAAAACGTTCGTCTGGCAGCTCAGTTACTGAAAAAACACCGTGGTGATGACAAATGGGAATTAAATGTCATGACCGCAGAAGAGCTTAATGCAAAACATCAGGCAGAAGCACATGCTTCTATTGATACATTCACCAAGCATCTTGATATTGATGAAGAGTTTGCCACTGCACTTGTTGAAGAAGGCTTCTCGACGTTAGAAGAACTGGCTTACGTGCCTATTAATGAACTTCTGGAAATTGATGGTCTTGACGAAGAGACTGTTGAAGTTCTACGTGAAAGAGCGAAAGCGGCCCTCACCACAATAGAATTGGCTCAAAAAGAGAGCCTAGGTGATAATCAGCCAGCAGAAGATTTATTGAATCTTGAAGGTATGGATCGTACTCTTGCCTATAATTTGGCTACTCGTGGAATCTGTACACTGGAAGATCTTGCTGAGCAGGGCATCGACGACCTGATTGATATTGAAGGTCTGGATGATGAGAAAGCAGGTACGCTCATCATGGCCGCACGTAATATTTGCTGGTTCGGTAACGATGCGTAAACACTGTAGCAGGAAGGAACGGCATGACAGAAACTGTAAAAACATTGGCAACGGAAATTCAAACCACAGTTGATCGCCTGGTACAGCAATTTGCTGAAGCAGGGATCAAAAAAGGTGAGAATGACTCTGTTAGCCAGTCAGAAAAAGAAGCTTTACTGAGCCATTTAAACCGTGAACAAGGCGGGGTAGCGGGTCAGCCAAGCAAATTGACACTACAGCGCAAAACTCGTAGTACGCTGAGTGTCCCCGTCACCGGTGGCAAAAGCAAATCGGTAAATGTCGAAGTCCGCAAAAAACGCACTTATGTGAACCGTGATGCTGAAGAAGCAAAAGCGGAAGAGCAGGCGCAGCGTGAAGCGGAAGAGCAGGCACAGCGCGAAGCTGAAGAACTGGCACAACGTCAAGCAGAAGCAAAACGATTAGCAGAAGAAACAGCTAAACGTGAAGCGGAAGAAAAGGCAAAACGTGAAGCCGAAGAGAAAGCAAAACGTGAAGCAGCAGATAAAGCTACGCGCGAAGCAGCGGAAAGAGAAAAAGTGAAACCAAGCGAAAATCAACAAAAACCAGGCAAAGCTGTAGAAAGTAATGCCGACAAACAACGCCGTGAAGCTGAAGCTGCGGAGCTAAAACGTAAAGCTGAAGAAGAAACTCAGCGCAAAGTTGAAGCAGAAGCACGTCGCGTAGCTGAAGAAGCACGCAAAATGGCAGAAGAAAACGGTGAAAAGTGGACTGCTGAAACGAAAACTGAAGAAGACAGCGATTATCACACAACAACTTCAACGCACGCTCGTGCAGCTGAAGATGAAAGTGATGAGAAAGAAGAAGGCCGTCGTTCACGTAATCGTACTGCAAAAGCACCTCGCCAGAAGAAAGGTAATAAACTTTCTGAAAAAGCAGATCGCGAAGAAGAACGTGCCGCAGGCCGTTCGGGTCGCAGCAAAGGTAAGCAACGTAAAGGTAGTTCTTTACAACAAAGCTTTACTAAACCAGCAGTTGCGGTTAACCGTGATGTTGTGATTGGTGAAACAATCACTGTTGGTGAACTTGCTAATAAAATGGCAGTAAAAGGTTCTCAAGTCATCAAAACGATGATGAAGATGGGCGCAATGGCGACTATCAACCAAGTGATTGACCAAGAAACTGCACAGTTAGTTGCAGAAGAAATGGGTCACAAAGTTATTCTGCGTCGTGAAAACGAATTAGAAGAAGCGGTAATGAATGACCGTGATACAGGTTCTGCACTTCAAGAGCCACGTGCGCCAGTTGTGACCATTATGGGTCACGTTGACCATGGTAAAACCTCTCTACTTGACTACATTCGCTCAACGAAAGTGGCATCAGGTGAAGCGGGTGGTATTACTCAGCACATTGGTGCTTACCACGTACAAACTGATAAGGGTATGATTACCTTCTTAGATACCCCAGGTCACGCCGCGTTTACTTCAATGCGTGCTCGTGGTGCTCAGGCAACGGATATCGTTGTTCTGGTTGTTGCTGCAGACGATGGTGTTATGCCACAAACAATTGAAGCTATTCAGCATGCGAAAGCAGCGGGTGTACCAATTGTTGTTGCAGTAAACAAAATTGATAAACCAGAAGCTGACCCAGACCGCGTTAGAAATGAGCTGTCTCAGTACGGTGTTATTTCTGAAGACTGGGGTGGTGATACTCAGTTCATCAGTGTTTCTGCTAAGAAAGGTACCGGTATTGACGAGTTACTCGATGCTATCTTGCTGCAAGCTGAAGTTTTAGAACTGAAAGCGGTATATGCAGGCATGGCAAGCGGTGTCGTTGTTGAGTCTTACTTAGACAAAGGTCGTGGCCCAGTTGCAACAATCTTAGTTCAAGAAGGTACATTGAACAAAGGCGATATCGTCCTGTGTGGTTTCGAATATGGCCGTATTCGTGCAATGCGTAACGAATTAGGTAAAGAAGTTCAATCTGCAGGCCCTTCAATGCCTGTTGAGATCTTAGGCTTATCTAACGTGCCTTCAGCGGGTGATGAAGCTACCGTTGTACGTGACGAGAAAAAAGCACGTGAAGTTGCCCTGTATCGTCAAGGTAAATTCCGTGATGTTAAATTAGCTCGCCAGCAGAAATCTAAACTGGAAAACATGTTTGCTAACATGGAAGAAGGTAAAGTGTCTGAGCTGAACATCGTTCTGAAAACCGACGTACAAGGTACTTGTGAAGCAATTACCGACTCTCTAATGAAGCTGTCGACTGATGAAGTTAAAATTAAAATCATCGGTTCTGGTGTAGGTGGTATCACTGAAACTGACGCAACATTAGCTGCGGCATCGAATGCTATCATCTTAGGCTTCAATGTACGTGCAGATGCTTCTGCTCGTCGCGTGATTGAAAGTGAAAGTGTTGACTTACGCTACTACTCTGTTATCTATAGCTTAATTGATGAAATCAAACAAGCTATGAGCGGTATGTTAGCGCCTGAGTACAAACAGCAAATTATTGGACTTGCAGAAGTTCGTGATGTATTTAAATCACCGAAATTCGGCGCGGTTGCTGGTTGTATGGTCACTGAAGGCACCATCAAACGTAATAACCCAATCCGCGTATTACGTGATAACGTGGTTATTTATGAAGGTGAGCTAGAGTCACTACGTCGCTTTAAAGATGACGTCAATGAAGTTCGTAACGGTATGGAATGTGGTATTGGCGTTAAGAACTACAACGATGTTCGTGTAGGCGATATGATTGAAGTTTTCGAAATTATTGAAGTTAAACGTTCTATTGATGGTTAATTTTGTGAGTACCCACGAAATGTCGTGGTGAGAAAACAGTATGAATGAGGGGGCGCTTGCCCCCTTTATTGTCAGGAGATATAACGATGGCAAAAGAATTCAGTCGTGCACAACGCGTTGCGCAAGAGATGCAAAAAGAAATTGCGATCATCTTACAACGTGAGATCAAAGACCCACGTATTGGTATGGCTACCGTTTCAGGTGTCGAGTTATCTCGCGATCTCGCATACGGTAAAGTCTTTGTGACCTTCTTCAATATCGCTAACGATAAAAGCGAAGAAGAAATGGTTGCAGATGGCATTAAAGCATTAAATGAAGCATCAGGCTTTATACGTTCATTAATTGGAAAAGCAATGCGTTTGCGTATTATTCCTGAGTTAACATTTGAATATGACAACTCTCTTGTTGACGGTATGCGGATGTCTAATTTAGTGTCAGATGTGATCCGCGATGATGAAAAACGTCGTGCGGATGTTAGTGATAAAGAGGAAAAATAATGGGGCGTCGTCGTAGCGGCCGTAATATTGACGGCGTAGTGCTGCTGGATAAACCCACGGACATTTCTTCAAATGATGCGCTGCAAAAAGTGCGGCGCTTTTTTAATGCCAATAAAGCTGGGCACACGGGGGCACTTGACCCTCTCGCAACAGGTATGTTGCCTGTTTGTCTCGGCGAAGCGACGAAATTTTCTCAGTTTTTACTCGATTCAGATAAACGTTATCGCGTGATTGCACGTCTTGGGCAACGTACTGATACGTCAGATTCACATGGCGAAATTATTAGTGAGCGTAACGTAGAGTTTACACAGCAGCAACTAGATGATGCTTTAGAATTTTTCCGCGGTGATACATTACAAATTCCTTCAATGTATTCTGCGTTGAAACACCAAGGTCGTCCGTTGTATGAATATGCGCGTAAAGGGATTACAGTTGAGCGTGAAGCTCGCCCAATTACAGTGTATGAATTGCAGTTTATTCGTTTAGAAAATAATGAATTAGAACTGGAGATACACTGTTCTAAAGGAACCTATATTCGTACAATTATCGATGATTTAGGTGAGATGTTAGGCTGTGGTGCGCATGTGATTTACCTGCGTCGAGTGCAAGTGGCTAATTACCCTTATGAGCGAATGGTAACATTAGAACAATTAGCTGCTTTACGGGCAAAAGTAGATGCGGGTGAAGGTTCTTTTGAGTCATTGCTCGACTCTCTATTGTTGCCAATGGATACGGCAGTCGTTCATTTTCCAGCTGTAAATATTACAGAGGAAACAGCGGCTTATTTTAAGCAGGGTCAACCTGTGAGAGCCGCAGTCCAAGGCCTTGAAGAAGGTTGTATGGTTCGAGTCACTTGTGGCGCTGAGCAGCGGTTTATCGGTATTGCTCTGGTGAGTGAAGATGGCCGTATAGCACCGAAGCGTTTGGTTGTGGAAAATGAACAGTCCGTGTAGTGGCGCTTATTGCTTTGCTGCCTTAAGCAGCGTAGAATAGCGGCGCTTAATCTTGAGATGCTAAATTAGAGATTGGCTCTCATCACTTACATTAATCATTTTGGAGTTTATTATGTCTCTAAGTAATGAAGCGAAAGCTAAAATCGTTGCTGAGTTCGGCCGCGGTGAAAATGACACTGGTTCAAGCGAAGTTCAAATCGCTCTGCTGACTGCACAAATCAACCACCTGCAAAGTCACTTTGCAGAGCACAAAAAAGATCACCACAGCCGTCGTGGTCTGCTGCGTATGGTTGCTCAGCGTCGTCGCTTACAAGCTTACTTGAAAGGTAAAGATATCGCGCGTTACACTGCTCTTATCGAGCGTTTAGGTCTGCGCCGCTAATCTTACTCTAGATAATTCGAGTTGCAGCTAGGTGACAAATGAGTGAGTTACTAGGTACATACATGAGTATGTGGCTAGTACGAGTGAATGTAGTCAACAACGTTGCAACTTGAAGTATGACGAGTAGAGTCAGTTTCAGAGAAAAGGGGCCAGAGGCCCCTTTTCTTCTAAAAGTTATTTTGAAAGTTGAAGTAATACTCGAATTATACTTAACTTAAATGCTAAGCTATAAATCGTAGTGAGTTGTTTTTATTAATGCCTCTTCGCTACATCCGATTCGCGCGGCTAATGAGAGAATTGATCACTAGAACATCAGTATTCTCATTAGTCGCGAGGCTGTAGTAGGAAGAGTAAACCAATGCTCCCTGAGAATCTCAGGTAGCCTTACAAAAAGGGTAATATAGTGTTAAATCCTATTGTTCGTAAATTCCAATACGGTCAACATACTGTTTCGATTGAAACCGGTATGATCGCACGCCAAGCATCTGCTGCTGTTATGGTTAACATGGATGACACTGCAGTATTCGTGACTGCAGTTGCACAGAAAAAAGTGAAAGAAGGTCAAGATTTCTTCCCTTTAACTGTTAACTATCAAGAACGTACATATGCAGCGGGCCGCATCCCTGGAAGTTTCTTCCGTCGTGAAGGTCGTCCTGGTGAAGGCGAAACGTTAATCGCACGTCTGATCGACCGTCCTCTACGCCCTCTGTTCCCAGAAGGTTTTTATAACGAAATTCAAATCATTGCGACCGTTGTATCTGTTAACCCACAAGTTAACCCAGATATCGTTGCGATGATTGGTGCATCAGCGGTATTAGCGCTGTCAGGTGTTCCATTCAATGGCCCAATCGGTGCTGCACGTGTTGGTTTTATCAATGACCAATATGTTCTGAATCCTACAGCAGACGAACTGAAAAACAGCCGTTTGGATTTAGTGGTTGCAGGTACTGATAACGCGGTATTAATGGTTGAATCTGAAGCTGATTTGTTGAGCGAAGAGCAAATGTTAGGTGCAGTGGTATTTGGCCACGATCAACAACAAGTTGTTATTCAGAATATCAATGAATTAGTGAAAGAAGCTGGTAAAGAGAAATGGGATTGGCAGCCAGAGCCAGTTAACCAAGCTCTTCATGACCGTGTTGCACAATTAGCTGAAAGCCGTATGGGCGATGCTTACCGCATCACTGAGAAACAAGAGCGCTACGCGCAGGTTGACTTAATCAAAGAAGAAGTCACTGCAGTATTAGTTGCTGAAGACGAAAACGTTGATGTTTCTGAAGTTGCAGATATTTTAGCAAGCTTAGAAAAACAAGTTGTTCGTAGCCGTGTTATCCGTGGTGAGCCACGTATCGATGGCCGCGAAAAAGATATGGTTCGTGCACTGGACGTTCGTACGGGGGTTCTGCCACGTACTCATGGTTCTGCGTTGTTTACTCGTGGTGAAACTCAAGCACTGGTAACTGCAACTTTAGGTACAGAGCGTGATGCACAGGTTATCGACCAATTAATGGGCGAATATACTGACCGTTTCTTATTCCATTACAACTTCCCTCCATACTCTGTCGGTGAAACTGGCATGGTGGGTTCACCAAAACGTCGTGAAATCGGTCACGGCCGTTTAGCGAAACGCGGTGTGTTAGCTGTGATGCCTGACCACGCAGATTTCCCATACACTGTACGTGTTGTGTCTGAAATCACTGAATCCAATGGTTCATCATCAATGGCATCAGTTTGCGGTGCGTCATTAGCACTGATGGATGCTGGTGTGCCAATTAAAGCCGCTGTTGCAGGTATTGCAATGGGGCTGGTAAAAGAAGGCGAAGATTTCGTTGTTCTGTCTGATATCTTAGGTGACGAAGACCACTTAGGTGATATGGACTTTAAAGTGGCTGGTAGCCGTGAAGGTATCAGTGCACTGCAAATGGACATCAAAATTGAAGGGATCACGCGTGAAATTATGCAAGTTGCCTTAAACCAAGCAAAAGGTGCGCGTTTGCACATTCTTGGTACGATGGAACAAGCAATCAATGGCCCACGTGAAGAAATCTCTGAATTTGCTCCACGTATTTACACTATCCGCATCAATCCAGACAAAATCAAAGATGTCATCGGTAAAGGTGGTTCTGTGATCCGTGCGTTAACGGAAGAAACAGGCACGACTATCGAGATCGAAGATGACGGTACTGTGAAAATTGCAGCAACTGATGGTATTAAAGCGAAAGAAGCAATTCGTCGTATTGAAGATATCACAGCAGAAGTTGAAGTTGGCCGCATTTATCCAGGTAAAGTAACCCGTATTGTCGACTTTGGTGCATTTGTTGCGATTGGCGGCGGTAAAGAAGGTCTGGTTCATATTTCTCAAATCGCGGACAAACGTGTTGAGAAAGTGACTGATTACCTACAAATGGGTCAAGAAGTTCCTGTTAAGGTATTGGAAATCGACCGTCAGGGCCGTATCCGTCTTAGCATGAAAGAAGCGGTAGCAACTGAAGAAGCAAGTGCACAACCGCAGGACTCAGCAGAGTAAGCTGACTTAACAGCGCTCTATTAAGTTAGGGCGCTATCAGCCTAAATTTGCTGAAACCATCATTTGTAAAGCGTGGTAATGTAAGGGCGGAGTATGTTGAACAGTATCTGTCTTCGGGTGAGAGATTATCGCACGTTACCGCGTGTGCTCTTGGCGCTTATCTTTTTTGTTATTATTGGATGTAGTAGCAAAGATTGGCGAAAGAACGAGGTATTTGCCGTTCCACTTCAACCTTCATTGCAACAAGAAGTGATACTGGCTCGTATGGAACAAATCCTTGCGAGTCGGTCTTTAACCGATGATGAATACGCACAGCTTTTATATGAGCGCGGTGTGTTGTATGATAGTCTCGGTTTAAGGGCGCTGGCACGTAATGATTTTTCAACTGCGTTAGCCATTCGTCCTGATATTCCTGAAGTTTTTAATTTTTTAGGGATATATTTTACGCAGGCAGGCAATTATGATGCTGCCTATGAAGCGTTTGATTCTGTTTTAGAGCTTGATCCAACTTACAATTTCGCGCGAATGAATCGTGGCATCGCATTATATTACGGTGAACGGTACAAACTAGCGCAGGATGATCTGCTGGCGTATTATCAGATAGATCCAAATGATCCTTTTCGTACTCTGTGGCTTTACCTCGTAGAGAAAGACATAGACCCGCGTATGGCGCAAGATAATCTTGCTGCCCGCTACAACCAAGCGGAGAAAGGGCAATGGGGCTGGAATATCGTAGAATTCTATCTTGGCAATATCAATGAAAATACATTGATGGAGCGTTTGAAAGAAACATCTACGGATAACACTTCGCTCGCTGAGCATCTCAGTGAAACTAACTTCTATTTAGGTAAGCATTACCTAAGTCTGGGGGATAAGGATAGCGCAGTTGCGTTATTCAAACTGACGGTAGCTAACAACGCTCACAGCTTTGTTGAACACCGCTATGCATTGTTGGAATTGGCGCTGTTAGGCCAAGAACAAGACGACCTTTTAGAATCGGGCCAGCAATAGCTGACGAACATTTCATGATAAATTTTTAAGTCATCATCCCTCGGGGTGACGGCCTATTTGTTCGTTTAATAAACACAATTTGAGCCAGTTCACATTTTAAATGAAAATGACCGAAATGATTTTCGCATGGTTATGTAAACTGGCTGCCATTATGTATGAGGCACCTTTACATGACTACTGAGACCGATATTTCTTTTGCTGAGTTAGGTTTATCAGCATCTATTTTGACAGCACTAAATGACCTGGGATATGAAAAACCATCACCAATCCAACAGCAATGTATTCCATTGTTAATGGATGGCAACGATGTATTAGGTATGGCACAAACAGGTAGCGGTAAAACTGCTGCATTTAGTTTGCCATTACTGCATAACATCGACCCAGATTTAAAAGCTCCGCAAATTTTAGTACTTGCTCCAACTCGTGAGTTGGCTGTTCAGGTAGCGGAAGCAATGAGTGATTTCTCTAAACATATGAACCGCGTTAACGTTGTTGCCCTGTATGGTGGTCAACGTTATGACGTACAATTACGTGCACTGCGCCAAGGACCACAAATTGTTGTGGGTACACCAGGCCGCCTTCTTGATCACTTAAAACGTGGCACGTTAGATCTTTCTAAATTAAAAGGCTTAGTCTTAGACGAAGCTGATGAAATGCTGCGTATGGGCTTCATTGAAGATGTTGAAAACATCATGAGCCAAATTCCAGCTGAGCACCAAACTGCGCTGTTCTCTGCAACAATGCCTGAGCCAATTCGTCGTATTACACGTCGTTTTATGAAAGACCCGAAAGAAATTCGTATTCAGGCTAGCATTACAACCCGTCCAGACATTGCTCAGAGCTATTGGACAGTGTACGGTATGCGTAAAAATGAAGCGTTAGTGCGTTTCTTAGAAGCAGAAGACTTTGATGCAGCAATTATTTTCGTGCGTACCAAAAATGCAACATTAGAAGTGGCTGAAGCGTTAGAACGCAATGGCTACAACAGTGCTGCACTAAATGGTGACATGAACCAAGCACTACGTGAGCAAACTTTAGAGCGCTTAAAAGATGGTCGTTTAGATATCTTGATTGCAACTGACGTTGCAGCGCGTGGTTTGGACGTTGAGCGTATTAGTTTAGTTGTTAACTATGACATCCCAATGGATGCCGAGTCTTACGTTCACCGTATTGGCCGTACAGGCCGTGCGGGTCGTGCGGGCCGTGCGTTACTGTTTGTTGAGAACCGTGAACGCCGTCTGCTACGTAACGTTGAACGTACGATGAAACTGACTATTCCTGAAGTTGAATTACCAGATGCAGATCTGCTGAGCCAACGTCGTCAGGCGAAATTTGCTGAGAAAATTCAACAGCAATTAGAAAGCAGCGATTTAGACCAATATCGTTCACTGTTAGCAAAAATGTCTCCATCAGAAGATGTAGATATGGAAACTTTAGCCGCAGCATTACTGAAAATGGCACAAGGTGAACGTGCTCTGATCCTGCCACCAGATGCGCCACGTCGTCCACGTCGTGAATTTAATGATCGCGATGATCGCCGTGGTGATCGCCGCAACAGCAACGGCAATGGTTTTGACCGTGCAGAACGTGGTGAGCGTGGCGGACGTCGTGAGCGTCGTGATGTCGGTGATATGGAAATGTACCGTATTGAAGTTGGCCGTGATGATGGTGTGGAAGTTCGTCACATTGTTGGTGCGATTGCTAACGAAGCGGATATCAGCAGCCGTTATATCGGTAATATCAAATTGTACGGAACGCACTCGACAATTGAATTACCAAAAGGCATGCCAACTGACGTGTTAACTCATTTAAGTCGCGCACGCATTTTGAATAAACCAACTCAAATGCAGCTGATCGGTGATGCACAACCGTTCGAACGTCGCGGCGGTGGTGAGCGTCGTGGTGGTGGTCGTCGTGATGGCGGCAGCGAAGGTGGCTTTGGTGCAGGTCGTCGTAATGACCGTGGCGGTGAGCGCGGTGGCGAACGTCGTAGCGGTGGTGAGCGTCGTGGCGGTGGTAACCGTGACCGTGGTAACTCTGCTCCACGTCAAGATGGTACTAATGCAGCACCTCGTCGTCGTAGCAGCAGCCATAATGCGTAATTGCTAGGTTTTAGGGAAGTTATTCCCTAATAAAATGAAAACCCGCATTTCTTGGAAATGCGGGTTTTTTGTTGTTTTAAAAATGAACAATATATATTGTCTTCAAAAATGGCACTTGCTACTATAGTAATAGGTACTACATGGAGAGTAGTTGTGGCGTTCTATAAAATTTCCTCATTTAAGCGAAGCACCAAAAAAATTAAGATAATGGATAAACACTTGCTTAAGGCTGCAAATGAAGTCTTAGCGGGGGTTTATGAAGCAGACTTAGGAAGTGGTGTAATTAAAAAAAGGATTGCCATTAATGGAAAAGGGAAAAGTGGTGGGGTCAGGGTTATTATATTCTTCAAAGTTAGCCATCATCTCTTTTTTGCCGATGGTTGGGAGAAATGCAATATAGCTGCTAAAGGAGTAAAAGAAATTGAAGATGATGAACTAGATGCGTATAAGAATTTATCTCGACTTTTTCTTAATTATACGGATGATAAAATTGCTGATTTAGTTTTACATAATATTTTGGAGGAGCTTACTGATGAGTAATAAACTAGAAAACATGCTTGAGCTAGCGAAAGAGTTACATCAGGTTGATGCTGCACCAAAAAGTTTAGTTACTGATTTAGAACAGAAGGTTGGCAATCGTAAAATAAATAATAAAATCAAGGTAGTACCTATGATGAGCGGTGCGCAAATCAAACAACTCCGTGCTCAATATGGAATGTCACAAGCCATGTTAGCTTTAGCGCTGGGCATGTCTAAGGAAAGCGTATCTAAGTGGGAAAGAGAAGAAAAAAAACCCAGTGGCCCAGCTCTAAGAATGCTACATCTTATAGAGCAGCGAGGGCCAGAGATTTTAATTATTTAACCACTCAAACTAAACCCAATGCCTCTTTTAGTGGCTTGAGATAACGGCGGCTGACAGGTATATGTTCACCGGAGCTGAGTACCAACTCGGCTTGTCCACCGTCGCCAAACAGAATTTCATTTAACTGAGTCATGTTAACCAAATATTGGCGATGGCAGCGCACTAAAGGTGTACGAGTTTCTAATGTGCGTAATGTGAGCTCAGTAAAGCCTTCTTGCCCTTGTGTGCTCATTACATACACGCCACTCATACGTGAGGTGGCATATAGCACTTCATCAAGCTTCATCAAATAGATGCGGCTATGGCCAGTACAAGGGATAAATTTGAGCGGCTCATTGTTGCTGAGCAGTTCAAGGTTCTGTTTTTGCTTACCTTGACGTAGGCGGTTTAAGGTTTTTTTTAATCGCTCTGTTTCAAGGGGCTTTAACAAGTAATCAAATGCATGCTCTTCAAAAGCTTGGATGGCAAATTCATTAAAAGCGGTAAGAAAGACGATATAGGGGCGGTCTTCTGGATCTAACATACGTACCATTTCAAGGCCAGTTAGGCGCGGCATTTGAATATCAAGAAAAACCACATCAGGCTTTTTTTTGTGAATGACCCCAATCGCTTCAATCGCATTTGCGCATTCACCGATAATTTCAATATCATCGTGTTCTTCAAGTAGGCAACGCACATTTTCCCGTGCAAGAGGTTCGTCATCAACAATCAATACATTCATAGAGGTAATTTAATCATTATTATGTTGTAGCCAAATAAGGCAGGCGAATTTTCATTCGAGTGAATTTTTCTGGCTCATGTTCTACGCTGATACCATATTGTTCACCATATTTTAAACGTAAGCGTTTATCGACTAGCCCCATTCCTAAGCCATCGGACTTTTTAGTGGGCTTGTATAGCCCCGCGTTATCTTCTATTTCGATGTAGACATGTTCACTGTCGATATAACTACGTATTGTAATATATCCTGTTTCTAATAACTGTGAGGTGCCGTGTTTAATTGCATTTTCAACCAGTGGCTGCAGGGTAAATGCCGGAAGTTCAACCTGTTTGACTTCATCTGGGATCTCAATATGAATTTGTAAGCTTTCTTGAAAGCGGGCTTTTTCTATCTGCAAATAGGCGTTGATATGTTCAATTTCTTCACCAAGCGTGGCATTTTGTTCAGGTCGTTTTAAATTATTGCGGAAAAATGTCGAAATATATTGCACAAGCTGGCCTGCTTGCTGGCTATCTTTGCGGATCACGGCTTGCAGCGTATTGAGTACATTAAACAAAAAGTGGGGGTTCACTTGCGCATGAAGTAGTTTAACTTCAGATTGTAACAGTGATTGCTTATTGCGCTCATATTGGCCCGCGAGAATTTGCGCGGAAAATAAGCTGGCTATGCCTTCACCAAGGGTACGATTTATGGAGCTAAATAGGCTATTTTTCGCTTCATACAGTTTAATTGTACCAATGACTTTTTCATTTTCCCCGCGTAATGGGATCACTAATGCAGAACCGAGTTTACAGGTGGGGCTTAATGAACACTTGTAAGGCGTTTCATTGCCATCGGCATATACAACTTCATTATTCTCTATAGCTTGCCTTGACTGACTCGACGAAATCGGTGTTCCCGGGCGATGGTGATCAGCGCCAATACCAATAAATGCGAGTATTTTTTCACGATCAGTGATGGCGACGGCGCCAATTTCTAGTTCTTGATAAATAATCTTGGCAACTTTCATACTGTTATCAGCATTAAAGCCTTTACGCAGAATTCCTTCAGTGGTTAAGGCGATTTTTAGCGCCTGAGCAGAGAATGCAGTTGTGTATTTTTCAACAATAGCGCGGCGGTCGAGTAAAATACGAATAAACATGGCTGCGCCAATCGTATTTGCGATGACCATAGGTGCAGCGATATTTTTAACAAGTTCGAGGGCTTCATCGAAAGGTTTTGCCAACAATAAAATAATTAGCATTTGTATGATTTCAGCAATAAAAGTGACACAGCTGGCAATCATAGGATTAAAAATTTTATTAATTTCGCCGCGTTTCATAAAGTAACGATGAACTAACCCGCCAATCAACCCTTCAACAATCGTTGAAACCATACAGGCAAATGCGCTCATGCCACCCAATGAATAACGATGTAACCCACCAGTAAAACCAACGGCAAAGCCGACAGCGGGACCGCCTAATAGACCCCCAAGCACGGCACCAATGGCGCGAGTATTGGCTATAGAATCATTGATATGCAAACCAAAATAAGTACCGATAATGCAAAATACTGAGAAAATCAGGTAGCACATCACCTTGTGAGGTAAGCGAATAGTGACTTTAAGTAATGGGGTAACCAGCGGGGTACGACTGAGGACCCATGCGATCACTAAGTAGACGCACATTTGCTGGAGGAGGAGTAATATTAAGTCAAATTCGTACATGCTCGTCATATTTCACATTCTGGGGGTGTTGACTACGTTCAGCTCCTTGGGTCACATACTTGTGTATGCTCCCCAAGATACCTTTTCTTGT